>NZ_VTYC01000011.1:0-132429 GCF_013114115.1 Vibrio sp. 070316B
GGTGATTAGGACTTCGTGTTCGACTTCCTCATCTTGGCCAAGGCAATAGCCGCTCAACAGGCCGTATATATGGAAGTTAACCTGCGCTTTTAATCATACTGCTGACTTGCAAAACTGGGGGAGACCATATATGTGAGCAGCGCTTGACTATACTTGAGCGAAGCAAAACTGCCAAGCGTCGCGAATCACTCTTAAATACCTTGTTATGAGTATGACTCAAAGGGGGTGAGATCAATCCCCTCAAAATCACATACTGATCTTATTACTGGATTGCGACAGAGACGTTTCAGATAATCCGATAAGTGCTGACAACTCTCCACATGCGCCTCTTCTGGTAGCCACCCTGCCAACATGAACAGAAAGTAGTCGCATGCAGTTAACTCATTTCCGATTAAGTATTCATGTTGCTTAAGTTGCTCATCAAGAATGGATAACACTTCCATAATGCGAGAGTTTTGAGCCGAGACTATATCTGAAGCCCCTAATTCACTAGTTGTGTGACGCTTTGGGTAATAGCGAATCATTAATTCTGACTGTAGCGTATTGTTAAGAAATGCTAACCATTGAAAGAATAAAGGACGCTTGGCATCACCCAATGCTGGCATTAACCCTGAGTCAGGGTGTAATTCACAAATATGAATACAGATCGCAACACTTTCAAAAACCGCCTGCCCATTGACAATCAGAGTTGGAATACGACCCGCAGGATTCAATCTGAGATAGTCTTTCTTTTTGTGGGATTGAGCATTCTTGTCTACCAACAACAATTCAAAGTCAGCTTTCACATGCTGCAATAGAAAGTGTGGAGCCAAACTCGCGTTATTTGGGTAGTAGTAAAGCTTGAACAAATTAGGCTCCTTGCCTGTAATTCTTGGGGTACTCATAACGCTTATTAGGCAACACATAGTCGTCTTTCATACTTCGATAGTGCAGTCTTTTTAATATCAACTCAACTGATAATCAATAAGTTATACCACATGAAGGGAAGTTAGACTGCAAGATGTCTCCTAATGACGAGAATGAACAATTATCAACTCCATCGAATAACTTTTAGTAGGGTAAACGCACGCCCCCTAAATGTGTAGAGTATTAGCTCTGAACGATTTTGGGCAATTTTGAGTTAGCCATCGTGGCCAACTCAAAAGTGGGCAAAAGTGAGTTAGGGTCGAAGCTCTAACTCATTCCGTGACCATTAGAAAAATATCTTGAGCTTTAAACGTTTGTTAGAGAATTTTTTCCATGAATAACAAGCTCCTACCTTCATAGAGCGCTTCTTTAAATTGCGTATAGCCCAGCTTTTGATAAATATGTATTCCTCTTGAGTTTGATTCGAATACATCTAACCAAACTTTTGAACAATTCAAGTGTTCCGCACAATACTGTTCCATCTCTTTAATTGCGAGTTGACCAAGCCCCTTTCCTTTGGAAGCAACAACAATTCTCCTAAACTCAACGGTATCTTGACTTTCTTGCGACAAAATTATGAAGCCAGACAACTCATTTTCGTCGTATAGAGACAAATAAACAACCTCATTACTCTCTATTAGACTTACATGCTTTTCTACTGAATAAGGAATAACAAAGCCTTTTGTATCAGAGGAACACTCCATTTCAACAAAAGCACTGGCTTCTGATATTACCGACTTTCTTAATTCTAACACCATATTTTCCTAAACTTTCTAACATCTTAATTTAGTAACAATACTTTTTATTATAACTAACGATGATTTCAGATCTACAGCTCTGAACCTACATCACTAAATACTGATTTTTCTGCATAACATGAATTGATACGCTAAATTTTACTAGCCCTCTGCAAAAATAAGTGTTGGACAATTTCCCAACAAGCTGTTGCTAAAATAGTTCTCATGATAACTTCATGCGGTCTAAGCACACTTTGGGGCAATTTTGAGTTAGGCGTTTCAAACATTAAGGATACATCTCAGAGGGATGATATCCGAAAGCTAGAACCAACTCCCTGATAGTTGTCATACGATTAACCGAAAAGTGTAATGGTTAAAGCTGACGCTATTAGCCCAAATATCGATATGCAGAGTCTCTTTGTTACAGTCTCATTGTACTTATACCAACCAATCAAAATTGAAAATACAGTCGAAAATCGTCTTAGTGAAGATACAAAAGCAACGTTTCCTAGCGAAGCAGCTTGATAAAATGTCAGTAAAGTTAGTAGGTGAGCCAGAGCGGGGACAATTAAAGAAGAAAAGTCACTTAAATTTATAATCGATACCCGTATTCTGAGCAGAAAAGGCAAATAATATAAGAACATGACTAAACATATGTGCGCCGTCCAATTAACAGCTCCAATCTGACCAGAACCATCTTTATGAATGATTGAGCTAAGTGACCAAAGCAGAACGACACATATCATGCTGTTTACTGCTTTATCTTTTATTATGCGTATTAGGTTTAAACTCTCACCATAAAATATAAAAAAGATCGCGGAAATTATTCCCATGAATCCAAGCAAGGAAGGGACTTCATTGTAGAAAACAAAGTTTAAAACTAGCTGAAATACAGGAACAAAGCATAAAAGAGGAATTACTTTGGCTAAGGAGCCATTGCGCAAAGCTAAGAGATAAAATGTCATAGCAGCAGCATCAAGCGTGGCAGCCGATAACATCATTATCACTAGATCAACGTCGTAGTTCACCTTTTCGAGAATGAATATGCAGGATAGACAAATAGGACAAAGAATGAGCAACATTACCGCTGTAGATTGTATTGCTGATAATCTAGATGTCGACTGTTTTAATGAGACATCCTTCATGGTTAAAAAAGCAGCGGATAAAAGAGAAAATAAAACCCACAAAATAGAGTTCTCTAAGTAAAGAATAGTGGTTCTATGTTCTATTGAAATTCAATGGTGTTAATTAACAATTGTTAATGCGGCTTTTTATTCTTGATAAACTAACAGGGCTTATCCCCATGTAATTAGCAATATCCACGCTTGTTAAGTGTTTGACCCAATGAGGAAAATCGTTAACTAGATGCTTATATCTTTCTTCGTGTGTATTGAGCAGAAAAAAACTTTCCTTTTTTTCTTTATAAAGCAGTTGCTGTTCTAGAAGCTGAATTTTTGTGTTAACCCATCCTTGAGAATTAAGCATACTCATTGGGATTTTAATGAATTCTACTTTAGTTAATGATTCAATTTGATAGCTAGACTCTCGATGCTCTATCCAACTCGAAAAAAGTATGCAAAGGCTTTGTGGAAAATAAAACTCCTTACATCGCTCTACTCCTGAATCGGAATAATGGCAGGCCTTCAAGATACCAGAGACCAAATAGAATGCATGGGTCTGCTCTTCGCCTTGACGTAGCAATACACAAGATTCATCGACTAATGAAGTTGAAAACGTAGAAAAATAACGTTCAGGATGAGCAATACCTAGCCCTTCAAAAAATGAGCATACGGATTCTATATTTTTCATATTACCTACAATATTCCCTTGAATGGTAGGCTTTGCATTACCCTACACATAAGCCCTTTCATATAGAAACGAAAGTTAACCACAATAATGTCTAACTTGTATAGGGGCAAAAGCGAGTTAGCCCCTAATGACTCACCGAACTCGAAAACAAGTTAATAATCACCACACCTGCCAGAATCAAAGCGATGCCGATGATCGCGAAAATATCGAGCTTTTGCCCGTAGACCAACCAAGACAGTGCTGCGACTAGCACGATCCCTGCCCCACACCAAATCGCATACGCCACACCCAAAGACATGGTTTGCACCGCTAGAGACAATAGATAGAAAGCACAACCGTAGCCAATTAATACTGCGGCAGTGGCGGGTAGAGAAGTAAACTGCTGCGTTTTAGGTAATAGAGAAGTGGCAACAACTTCAAGCACGATGGCGAGTGATAGCATTACAGGAGGTGGGAGAGAAAAAAGCATGTTCAAGCCTACAACTAGAAAAGAGGCGGCAAGCTTATGCTCTATTTATTTCCAATAAATGTCCCTTCTACTTAGTTACTGTTTAGAGTCTCGATAGATTCTCTTAGCAACACCTTTCCTTTCACTAGCCTTTCAAATCCCATTAATTATTACACATGGGTAATAATCATTTTCTATTTAAGGGGATTATCAAAACCTGTGACCGCACATATACTAGCACCAACAAAACGAGAGAGCGGAAACAATTAAGCTCGACTACTCTTAACGAGTTGAACTTAATTGCAAAGTTATCCGCTGTACTGACATATAAAGGAAGCATCCAATGACTATCGAAATCAAACCTGGTCAAACTCATATCCAATCTAAAGCTATGGTCGCTTGGAAAGCGGGTGAGCCTCTAAAACGTGAAACTGTTGACGTTGAACTGCCAAAAGCAGGTGAAGTTCTTGTTCGCATCGTTGCTACTGGTGTTTGTCACACTGACGCATTCACATTATCAGGTGACGATCCAGAAGGTATCTTCCCTTCTATTCTTGGTCACGAAGGTGCCGGTATCGTTGAAATGATCGGCGAAGGCGTTACAAGTGTTGAAGTTGGCGATCACGTTATCCCACTTTACACAGCAGAGTGTGGCGAATGTAAATTCTGTAAATCTGGTAAAACTAACCTATGCCAAGCGGTTCGTGAAACGCAAGGTAAAGGCCTAATGCCAGACGGTACAAGCCGCTTCTCTATCAATGGTGAGACAATCTTCCACTACATGGGTTGTTCGACTTTCTCTGAGTACACAGTACTTCCAGAAATCTCACTAGCGAAAGTAAGTAAAGAAGCACCACTTGAAGAAGTTTGTCTTCTAGGTTGTGGCGTTACAACGGGTATGGGCGCGGTACTAAACACAGCTAAAGTTGAAAAAGGCGACAACGTTGCTGTATTTGGCCTTGGTGGTATCGGTCTTTCTGCAATCATTGGTGCTCGCATGGCTGGTGCTGACCGCATCATCGGTGTTGACATCAACGAGAGCAAATTCGAGCTAGCGAAACAACTTGGCGCGACTGACTGCATCAACCCAATGAACTACGACAAGCCAATCCAAGACGTTATCGTTGAGATGACAGACGGTGGTGTTGAGTACTCTTTCGAATGTATTGGTAACGTAAACGTGATGCGTCAGGCGCTTGAATGTTGTCACAAAGGTTGGGGCGAATCTGTAATCATCGGTGTTGCTGGTGCAGGTCAAGAGATCTCAACTCGTCCGTTCCAACTAGTAACAGGTCGTGTATGGCGTGGTTCTGCTTTCGGTGGTGTTAAAGGCCGCTCTGAGCTTCCAGAAATCGTAAATGCACAAAGGCGAGTCTATCCGTACTGTTTTACACATGGACAGATAATTCTCCTTGGTCTCGGCACCTAGGTGTCGAGACCACAGTTCTGACTTAAAAATCAGAGCGAAACTGTCTTCACCACCTCCTGCCCGGTGGGTGGTGAAACCTCTAGCTTAAGCTATAGAAAACAAATACATAAATTCCGAAACCATCAACCTACGGAGCACAATAAATGACAATCGAAAACATTAGCCAAGCAAAGGTTGCTGGTGGTTGGCACAAACAATACACCCACTTTTCTGCAACGCTTGACTGCGATATGCGTTTCGCGATTTTCTTGCCACCCAATGCAAGCAAAGAAAACCCAGTTCCTGTTTTATATTGGTTATCAGGCCTAACCTGTACCGATGAAAACTTTATGCAAAAAGCCGGCGCATTTAAAGCTGCGGCTGAGCAAGGCATCGCTATTGTTGCACCAGATACAAGCCCACGTGGTGAGAACGTTGCTGACAATGAAAGCTACGACTTAGGCCAAGGTGCAGGCTTCTACGTGAATGCTACTCAAGCGCCATGGGACAGCCATTACCACATGTACGATTACGTGGTAACAGAGCTTCCTGCACTGATTGAGTCTTTCTTCCCTGTGACATCAGTGAAATCAATTTCTGGTCACAGCATGGGCGGACACGGTGCCCTTACGATTGGCATTAAGAACGAAGATAGCTACCGTTCTATCTCTGCGTTCAGCCCAATCAGTAACCCAATGCAATGTCCTTGGGGCCAAAAAGCATTTAACCAATATCTAGGCTTAGATATTGAAGAGTGGAAGCAGTACGACGCCTCTGAGCTTCTAAAAACCAAAGGCACTAAACTGCCAATGTTGGTTGACCAAGGCGAAGCGGATAACTTCCTAATTGAACAACTGAAACCTGAACAGTTAGTTGAAGCCGCTAAAGTAACCAATGCTGATTTAGAGCTACGTATGCAGCCTGGTTACGACCACAGCTACTACTTCATCTCTAGCTTTATTGATGAGCACATTGAGTTCCACGCGGCTTACCTAAACAAGTAGCAACACCTATTTAGCCCACACCTTGCAAAAGCGTGAGGTGTGGGCTTTTTTGTGCCTGCTGTTTGGCTGCAACTATCTTAAACAACGATTAACACTTTTAAACTCCAACGCTATACCAACACAACAATACAAAGATAAAGGTACGAATATGAGCTGGTTTTTCTTGATGATGGGCGTAATGGCTGAAGCACTTTCTCACGTTGCACTTAAAGCCACTGACGGGTTTAGTTTGTCTAAGCCAGTGCCCGCATTGCTGGTGATCTCAGGGCACTTGGCAGCGTTTCTATTTTTGAGCCAAGCGATGAAGGGGATGCCTGTTGGTGTGGTGCACTCTCTATGGGCTGGATTAGCCATTTTGACAGTGAGCTTAATCTCGACCTTCGTTTACAGCCAACACCTGGACACAAAAGTTTGGATTGGCATGGGGCTTGTTGCCGCAGGCGTCATGTTGATCAACCTATCACAAGGCCACGCTCATTAATTGAACTATGAGTTGTCGTAAGGGGCTTACCCGTTCAGATTTACAAGCCACAAATTATGAACAGTGAGTCAATTTGTTCAAATTTCCTAACAGAGTGGTGCCGCCTTCACTTATTCATACTCTTACAATCGACAAATCAAACCTGTTACCATAGCGCCTTCAACATCACCTATTTTGAAGGTTGCTATGAAAGCAATTAAGACTCTTTTCTTCCTAATGGTTTTATTGAGCGGTCTATTTACCGCTTGGCTATTTATTCCGATTCCAGCGACCATGGACAAGCAAACGCTCGACGTTCCATTAACGGAACCATTCAAGCTTGTGGCATATCGCAGCAATCCGAATGATGCGAGCAAGCCGCTGACTTACCACTACTATGTGATTTCAGATGTGGTTGGCGTAGATGACATGGATCCGTTTCTAATTACGACAGACCAGTTCGTAAAACTTGGTGAGTTCGATGAGAACACATTCAGCCTAACTGTTAACGGCAAGATCGAAAGCTACACTAACGATTTGTGGATCAAAAAATCGGACGGCAAGCTTCAGCACTGGTACGTGAGTATTAATGCAAACTATATTCGTTAGAGTCGAACTCAAATAACTCCAACTTTAAAACTGCGCTCTGGTTTCCAAGCGCAGTTTTTGTTTCTTACCTACCGCTTTCTCCAGCAATCTCCATGTCACCGCCTTTTCGGGTGTCATAACCTCTATATCTGTTATAAGCTCGCTCTATAAAAGGCTCTCAATAAATCAAAACAATAAAGGACCACCCGTGGAATTTACGCTCGACAAATTTAACGGCATCATCATCGACCCGCTGACAGCACCACACGGAGCCGACTCATTCCACGCTGAGCTCAGCGAAATCACCGAGTTTTCAAAGCAAAATAACAAAGGCATTATCTGGATCAGTTTACCTATTTCACTGTCGCATCTAATCCCAGTAGCAACTGAACTCGGCTTTGTGTTCCACAACTGTTTAGAAGACGAGATAACGCTGATCCACAAATCCGAAATCGTCGAATTTGTACCTTTCATCCCTACCCATACTTTGGGTGCTGGCGCATTGATTACCAACAAACACAATCAAGTGCTGATGATCAAAGAGCATGGTATGACAGGCTATAAACTACCTGGTGGCCACATTGAACTTGGCGAGGGTATTGAAGAGTCTGTGGTTCGAGAGACAATGGAAGAGACAGGCATAGAAGCCACGTTCGTTTCAGTGGTTGGCATGGCAACGCGCCACCCATATCAATTTGGTAAATCGAACCTCTACTTTGTTTGCCACCTTATAGCTCAAACTCAAGAGATTGAGATTCAAGACACTGATGAAATTGCAGAAGCCAAATGGATTGATGTTGAAGAGTATATTAACAACCCCGACAGCTACCCGTTCAACCGCCAGTTAGTCGGCTCTTTGATAGGCAAACAAGGATTAGAGCTGACTCAACTAGAAGGCAACTATGGCCCGAACCATAAGCCAGAGGTCTTCTTTTCGAAAAGCTAGAATACTTCAAACATAAAAACGCCCAACTCTAATGAATTGGGCGTTTTGGTTTTACTTTCACTTTTTATTTTTCTTGATCAAGCCGACTGCGTTGTTAGTTATTCTTTGTATCCATGATTCATTCTCATACTTTTAGAACGAACCTGTATTAGAAGAAGCCTAACGGATTAGTATCGTAGCTGATCAGCAGGTTCTTGGTGTTTTGGTAGTGATCGAGCATCATCTTATGTGTCTCACGGCCGATGCCCGACTTCTTGTAACCACCAAACGCCGCGTGTGCTGGGTAAGCGTGGTAGCAGTTCACCCAAATACGCCCCGCTTCAATGTTGCGTCCCATGCGGTACGCGAGGTTTGCATCACGAGTCCAAACGCCAGCGCCCAAGCCATATTCGGTATCGTTGGCAATTTCCAACGCTTCGGCTTCGTCTTTAAAGGTGGTTACTGCGATAACAGGGCCGAAGATCTCCTCTTGGAAGACACGCATCTTGTTGTTGCCTTCGAGCATAGTTGGTTGGATATAGTAACCATTACCCAGATCATCCGGTTGCTGCGCGATTTCCCCACCAGTTAGCACTTTCGCGCCTTCTTGGCGGCCAATCTCTAGGTAGCTTAGAATCTTATCGAACTGCTCTTGAGAGGCTTGTGCGCCAACCTGAGTGTCAGTATCTAATGGGTTACCTTGCTTGATGGTTTGAGCGCGCTCGACAACTTTGGTGATGAACTTGTCGTAGACCGATTCGTGGATCAACACACGCGATGGACAGGTACACACCTCACCTTGGTTAAAGAACGCCAGCAGCATGCCTTCTACACACTTATCTAGGTACTCATCTTCATAATCAAAAATGTCTGGGAAGTAGATGTTTGGAGACTTACCGCCAAGCTCAACGGTTGATGGAATCAAGCTTTCAGCCGCACATTTCAAAATATGGTGGCCGACTTCTGTTGAGCCAGTAAACGCCAATTTAGCCAAGCGGTCACTAGTTGCTAACGCTTGACCTGCTTCGCTACCAAAACCATTCACGATGTTGACCACACCTGCAGGCAGGAGATCCGCTATCTTCTCCATCATCACCAAAATCGATGTTGGTGTTTGCTCAGCTGGCTTCATCACCACACAACAGCCTGCTGCCAGTGCGGGGGCCAATTTCCAAGCCGCCATTAAAATCGGGAAATTCCAAGGAATGATCTGCCCTACTACGCCAATTGGCTCTGGGAAGTGGTAGCTTGCAGTGTTTGAATCGAGCTCGGCTGCGCTGCCTTCTTGCGCTCGAATACAACCCGCAAAGTAACGGAAGTGATCGACAACCAACGGAATGTCTGCCGCCAGAGTTTCACGAACTGGTTTGCCGTTTTCCCACGTTTCAGCGACTGCGATCTCTTCTAGGTTCGCTTCAATGCGGTCAGCAATTTTAAGTAGGATATTCGAACGCTCTGTCACACTGGTCGCAGCCCAACTCGCACGAGCTGCATGCGCCGCATCGAGTGCTAAGCTAATGTCCGCCTCGGTTGAGCGCGCCACTTGGCAATACACCTGACCATTCACGGGAGACGTATTATCAAAATACTCGCCGCTGACAGGCTTCACCCACTCGCCACCAATAAAATTATCGTATTGGGCTTTAAAGTTCACTACTGCGTTGTCACTACCCGGCTGTGCGTAAATCATAATTAGATCCTTCTTAGATGTGTTGTTCGTTATTGAGCGAGAGCTGTCTTATTTTTGTGGCTACTTCTCTTGAGAAAAGAACTCATGACAAGACGCCTATGTTTATGCTTTCTGTTTAAAACACTGATAATTCGTGTTTTCTTCACAACAAGAACAACGCAAATCACACGCCACAACCTTAAAACTTGTTGTTAATAAATTGTAAAACTATGATTGCCAAACATTTACAATCCAAAGTGAGTTGGCATTGAACGGCCGTATGGAAACCAATCCAGTGTTCAACTGTTCCAATTTGGTACACTCTCACTGTTACGACATGGAACAGTCATGCACCTTCAACAAGCAAACACCTCAGATTGGCTTTCGTCCTCTTGGCACCGCAGCACCGAAGCGGGGCTGAAACAGAGACGTCTTCCCGAAGATATTCGCCTGCCACAATCAATTCTCAAGCAGCGACGTCATCAATCATCGAGCTTGATTCAAATCGTCGAGCGCAATGCACTGCCTCTGTTTAACCAGATGTTTGCACGTACCGACAGTCGTTTGATCTTGACCGACATTGAAGGGGTGATTCTGGCTAGTTGGGGACAAGAGAGATTCAAGGAAAAGCTGACTTCGATTGCACTCAGCTCTGGAGCGTGTTGGCAGGAACAACTCAAAGGGACCAACGCCATTGGCACGGCGATCGTGGAAGCTAAACCTGTAACCATCATTGGTGAGCAGCACTTCATCCACCAGCATCGATTTATCAGTTGTTCAGCAAGCCCAGTGTTTGATCATCAAGGGCAAATGGTTGGCGTATTGGACATTACCAGTGAGCAGCAGCAACACGATAGTTCGGTGCAACTGCTCGTTCAAAACATGGTTCAGCTTGTTGAGAATCAGTTATTGAGCCATATACCACAAGGCACGACTCGCATTGATCTCGCATGTGAGAAATCGCTACTTCATAGTGGTTGGCAAGGGATTGTGATAGCCAATGAAGCAGGTGAGGTAGTCGCGCATAATCAGGTCGCTTCACAACTTTTAGATCAAACCTCGATCGTCGGTGAGAGTATCGACACCCTCTTCAACCGAACTTCAATAGATGCGCCCTTTGTGTTTGAAAAACAGCACCTAAAACGCCCAACAGCCAAGCGCACACGCTCTATTTCAGCGTCGTGTGATTTACACCATGGTGAACAACAGATAGAGCACGCTTGGCAACAGGCCAATAAGGTTCTCGATAAAGGCATTAGCCTATTAATCCTTGGTGAAACAGGTGTCGGAAAGGGCGAGTTTGTTAAGGCGTTACACAAGCAAAGCCAGCGTAAATCGTCGCCCTTAGTCGCAGTGAATTGTGGTGCACTACCGAAAGATCTTATCGAATCTGAACTGTTTGGCTACGCACCGGGGGCTTTTACTGGCGCGAGCCACAAAGGATTCCAAGGCAAGATCCGCCAAGCAGATAAGGGAATTCTGTTTCTAGATGAGATCGCCGACATGCCATTAGAGGCTCAATGTCGATTGCTGCATGTTCTGCAAGACAAATCCGTGGTGCCTGTAGGTTCCAATCAGAGCTATCAAGTCGATTGTCAGATCATCGCCGCAACACATAAAAACCTTGAGCAGCTAGTCGCAACTGGAGAGTTTCGACAAGATTTGTACTATCGCCTAAATGGCTTGGCGTTTACCTTACCAAGCCTGCAACAGAGACAAGATAAACACGCTTTAATCGAAAACATTCACCGTAAATACGCTGAAGATGAGCAAACAATCTGCCCGCATTTGATGGGGTTGCTATGCTCCTATTCATGGCCGGGTAATATCCGCGAGTTAGACAACCTACTTAAAGTCGCCACTTTACTGGCAAACGACGAACCACAACTCACACTCGAGCATGTGCCCAGCCATCTAGCTCAACACCTCACGTCGTTAGCGCATGATAATCACCACCAATCGACAACCTCTAATGCCATAAAAGGTACAGCGAGTAACGATTTAAGAAGCACCGTTGAAGAAACCTTGTTGCAAACTTATCAAGCCAACCAAGGCAACATCAGTAAGACGTCACGCATACTTGGTATCAGCCGTAATACGATTTATCGAAAACTAAAAAGCTTAGGCATTCTCTAATAATGAAAACAGGAGATCATAACCTGCCCTTTCATTATCGAAAATAAAACTCACTTCCAGTGAGACGTTTTGCCCTCTGATTCGTAATGCTTGAAAACGAAAGAGGGCTCAGATGCAAACAATCAACATAGTGTGGCTAAAGCGTGATTTAAGACTCACCGACCACGCACCTTTACAACACGCTTTATCAGGTCAACCCCCAACGATATTGCTCTACATTTTCGAACCTATGCTGCTAAACAATGCCCACTACTCTGAGCGACATTGGCGGTTTGTTTGGCAGTCGCTGCAATGCATGAACCAGTCATTGAAGGCGTATGGACATCAGGTCTCAATACTTCATGGGAGTGCGATGGACTGCTTCGAAGCGATTCAATCTCGTTACCACATAAAAAACGTCTTCTCTCATCAAGAGATAGGGTTAAATTGCACCTTTGAGCGCGACATACAACTCTCTGCTTGGTTTAAAGAACACGACATCCCATGGCAAGAGTTCGCACAAGGCGCTGTCGTGAGAGGATCGAAAGACAGAATCGATTGGGACAAGCATTGGAACAGTGTCATGCGCGCCTCCATAGAAGAAAGCCAGTTAACGACAGAATCACTGCATACCCTTGATCCTGAAGAGCTTGAACTCGCTATGGAACCTCCACAAGCATGGTTAACCAAAATTAACGGCATACAAACGGGCGGAAGTGCACTGGCATGGGCAACGTTACACGACTTCTTTGAGCGCCGTGGTCGCGATTACTATCGCAGCATCTCAAGCCCAGAAGCTTCACGACATGCCTGTACACGTCTATCCCCATATTTGGCTTGGGGCAATATATCGCTGCGTGAGGTTTATCAACACTTATTGGGGCACTGGCAAGTCGCGGGGTTTCGTCGCAGCTTAATCGCCCTCTCTTCAAGGCTTCATTGGCACTGTCATTTCATGCAGAAGTTTGAATCGGAATGCGCGATGGAATATCGCTGCATCAATCATGCCTACGAAGCACTCTTGCAAAAAGAGACGGTAAAAGATCCGACACATCTTCAGGCATGGAAGATGGGGATGACAGGTGTGCCATTGGTCGATGCCTGTATGCGCTGCCTACATCATACGGGGTACATTAATTTCCGCATGCGCTCAATGCTGGTGAGCTTTCTCACTCACCATATGAACATGGACTGGCGTGATGGTGTCACACACTTAGCGCAGCTGTTCCTCGATTTTGAACCCGGAATTCATTACCCACAGTTTCAAATGCAAGCCGGGGTAACAGGCATCAACACCATCCGAATTTACAACCCAACAAAGCAAGCCCAAGAGCATGACTCTGATGGGGACTTCATCCGTAAATGGGTTCCAGAGCTCTCAGATATCCCCACTCCACTTCTATTTGAGCCTTGGAAGATGACACCTATGGAAGTCATGATGCACGAGCTTGAACCAGATTCCCCTTACCTCAATCCAGTCGTCGATCTCGAAGTTAGCGCCAAAGAAGCGAGAGTGCGTTTATGGTCATGGAGAAAGCTGACGGAAGTGAAACAAGAACGAAGTCGTATTTTGTCACGCCACGTTAGGCCACCGAAGAAACAAAGCAAAACCACACGGGCAAGCTAATACAACGCATTCCCTCTTCAAATTACTTATAAAAAGAGTGGTAATTCATTG
The DNA here is from genome assembly GCF_013114115.1 of Vibrio sp. 070316B. Lineage (NCBI taxonomy): Bacteria > Pseudomonadati > Pseudomonadota > Gammaproteobacteria > Vibrionales > Vibrionaceae > Vibrio > Vibrio sp. 070316B. The sequence continues at coordinate 13,748 of NZ_VTYC01000011.1, forward strand.
AGTTAAATAAAATTAATTGTGACCGCCGTCATATAATGAGTAATAGACTCGCGGTCACAAACTAGATAGGAAAAATCGCTGCCTTACTAAAACATCAAACTCTCCTAACTATCATTAAAACTAATAAATACAGAAAGTTAGCGATTGCTAAGTGATGATTTTCATCTTCCTCTAAGCCTTGCGATCAAAACCAAAACTGAGCACTATGCAATCTTGTTTATATTTTTGATCTCACTATTCTTTTTGTGTTCATTTTTTTGCATTTTCCGTTCACTTATCTTGTTTAAAATCTCTGCAAAACTACCACTATTTAGCTAGAGAGATCATATGTTTAACAGTATACGAACGCGAATTGCGGTAAGTGCAGGCGGGGCGATGGCTTTCACCCTGTTGATCGCAATGGGCATGACCACTAGCGCTTTTACTGATGTGAACAAACAAGTCACAGAGAAAGTAAAACTACAGTTAACCGATGCTACGACAACCGATTTACAAAATACGGCACTTCAACAAGGGTTGAACATTTCCAACCAACTTAACCCAGTACTAGCCAACTTAAAGCAAGCACGTTCAATCATTGAGTTGAGTTCAGAAACGGACGCTAGCGCAGACCTTATCGTTAAACAGTTTACTGCCGCGCTAGAAGCACAAAACAAAGCCGTATTTGCCGGCTACATGGTCTGGGAAAACAAGACTTGGCCACAACAAACCGATCTCAATGGCGAGCTCAGCTTGGACAGCGAATTAGGCTTTAATAGTCAGGGCTACCTTGCCCCTTTCTTCTCTCCCAATGACCAAAACAGCTTTGACGCAGTCGCAATGGAGAGCTTCAGCAATACTGAACTGAACAGCAATGGCGAACGCAAAGACGACTGGCACTTAATGCCTTACCAAACCGGTAAAACATTCGTAATGGAGCCGTACTTCTATCCGGTTCGTGGTAAGCAAGAACTCATTACGACAATCAGCCAGCCGATCAAACAGAACGGTAAGATCATTGGCTCACTTGGCTTCGATTTGTCACTTCATGAACTGCAAAGCCAGAGTGAAGGTCTTGCTCGTCACCTGTTCGATGGACAAGGTAGAATCCTCATCACTTCATGGAAAGGTATCACCCTAGCCAACAGCAGCGCTGGAAACATGGTGGGTAAGAAAGTCTCGCCAGAGCTAGAAAAAGAATGGTCGCGAGTTCAGTCTATCGCTAAACAGTCTGGGGCTGGGTTGGTTACATTTGGCGGAGAGGAATACGCCATAACTGCAATCGAAACTAGCGACGCACCGTGGGTAGTCATGGTGTCGGTTCCCAGTAGTCACCTTGCAAAAAGTGTCGACGAATACACCCAGTGGAGTGATGAACAGAATTCGAAAGCGCTTGAAAAAGGTGTGTGGGCGGGGATCGTCGCCGTTCTTCTAGGCATCATCTCTATGGCATTGATTGCCAACTCTCTGGGCAAAGTTCTCAATAACTTGGTCGAGCGCTTTAAAGATGCCGCACAAGGTGAAGGTGATTTAACCTATCGCATCGAAGTAAAAGGGAAAGATGAGACCGCGCAACTTGCTCACTGGTTCAATACCTTCCTATCTCGCATACAAGAGATGCTGCTTACTGTAATGGCGACAGCAGACCAAGTCGATAAAAACGCGACTGAGGGTCAAGCGCGTGCAGAGGTATCCCGTGACCAGTTGAACGCTCAAGTAAACGAAGTGAACTCACTCGCCACTGCAATCAATGAGATGAGTGCCACTGCACAAGAAGTAGCGAACTCAGCCGTTCAAGCCGCTGCGGCCGCTAGCCAGGTACAAAGTAATAGCCTTAACGGCATGACACGCATGGACAATGCCGCCAGCGCAGTTGATAGCTTAGCCATTCAAGTGAATGATGCGCAGCAACAAACGCAAAATTTGGTCGATTCGAGCACCGCTATTCAAGGTATTTTGAGCGAAATTGGGGGGATTGCAGAGCAAACGAACCTACTGGCTCTGAACGCTGCCATTGAGGCTGCTCGCGCGGGTTCAGCAGGGCGAGGATTTGCTGTGGTTGCCGATGAAGTGCGTAACCTAGCAAACCGTACTCAAGGTTCGACCGAAGAGATCCGTTCAATGCTAGCGCGCCTAGAACAAGAGACCCAATCTATCGTGGTATTGATGGAACAAAGTCAAAAGCAAGCGAATGATACCAAAGGCGAGACTCAAGCCGCTCATTTAGCGCTGTCTGAGATTAACCAAGCCATTGAAGTCATCAACGATATGAACAATCAAATCGCTTCTGCAGCTGAAGAGCAAAGTTCAGTATCTGAAGAGATTAACCGTAACGTAGTCATCATTAACGACACCGCTGTGGAAGTGATGGACACCATGACATCCTCGGTAGAAATCAGTAATGAGCTGACAGTAAAAGCCGGAGATTTACACGGAGAGTTGAGCAAATTTAAGCTCTCGTAATTCACCCTCTCTTCCATAAAAACAAGGCCGAGAAACGCAATGTTCTCGGCCTTTCTATTTATTGATCACTCGCAGCATCAATGCCTCTCACCGAGCAAAATCTAATTGGAATCTAATTCAATCAGCTGATTGAGCACCTCTTTGTCCAACACAGGGTGGTGCTTACTCGCGAGCAACAGTACGATATCCACCGCAGGTAACGGCGGCATATCATCGAGAATCTTCAAATCAGGTGTGACACTGAGCTTGCCCATCGCACCAATTGCCAACCCAGCTTTGACAATTGCACGCTGCGCTGAAGCCGTATTACTACACGCCAAAAGCTGATATGGCGTGTCTTGTTTGGTTAAACCATTCACCGCAGCAGCATGGTATTTACAGTCAGTCTGGAACAGAGCGAGTAGGACAGGTTTAGAATCATCAAACACAAAATCAGGGCTACTTATCCAAACGCCCACATCATTGGTTAACCAATACCCCTCTTCGCTATCGGGAGCACGGGTCACGATCGCAGCATCAAGCCTACCATCATCAAGCCACTCTCTAAGCGTAATGCTCGGCAAGCTAAATACTTGAATGGAACACGTAGGTTCTGCGTTTTGCAACAGCTTAATCACTTTCGGCAAGATGCTGTCGTTATAGTCTTCAGGGCAACCTAATCGTAGAGGCTGTTTGTCCTCATAACGTTTTACTTGTTTCAATGCCGTATTGTGGAGTGCTACGAGCTGCTCCGCATGAGAACGCAATGCCAAGCCCGCCTCAGTCAATACTAGGTTGCGTCCTTCCTTTTGAAACAGAGTAACGTTAAGTTCTTCCTCTAACTTACGCATCTGAGCGCTAAAGGCCGACTGGGTGCGATTAATCTGCTTTGCAGCACGTGTAAAACTGCTGGTCTCCACAAACGCAAGAAAGCCTCGCAACGCATCAATATCCATATTGAAATCACCACCCATCGTTTTTATTAATGTATTGCATCAAAATTATCCGTTAGTACGCCGTAATACAATCCCTTAAGCTCAAATGCATACCCACCAGACGCAAGGAAGCATTTATGCAGCTTTATATCGCTAATCAGAACTACTCAACTTGGTCACTACGCGCATGGCTAATATTCGATCACTACAACCTCGCCGCAGACGTCATCAAACTTAAGCTATTCACTCCAGATTTTTATGACACGTTAGCGAAAGTTACGCCCACCGCAAAAGTGCCGACTCTAGTTGATGGTGACGTTGCAGTGTGGGATTCACTCGCAATTCTCGAATACGTTAATGATGCCTACCTAAACGGCGCTGCCTGGCCAACATCCGTTGCAGAGCGCGCCTTAGCCCGAGCTATCTCGGCAGAAATGCATTCTGGTTTTTTCAACATCAGAAATGAATTACCAATGAATTGCCGAGCCAAAAGAAAACTGGTTTTGAGTGAAGGTGCACTAAAAGACATCGCTCGCATCGATGCCATTTGGTCAGAACAAATGGAGCAATACCCAGAGGGCTGGCTATTTGGTGAATGGTCGATTGCTGATGCTATGTTTGCACCAGTAGCACTACGCGCAGAAACCTACGGCATTCAGCTTTCGGAAAAAGCCCAACAGTATCAACAACGTGTGTTGAATAGTCCGTCGATAAAGAAATGGTTGGCAGAGGCGAGTTTAGAAAAAGATATCGTTGAAGAAGACGAGGCAGGAGAGCCTGTTTAACATGTAGCGAATGAGTCTCGAATAACTTCGAGACTCATTGTTTTCATAAGGGAATACGATTTACTGACTCGCTATTCAGCAGTAACGCTCTCTTGGTGAACGTTCGCTTCAAATTCCAATATGTCACCCGGTTGGCACTCTAACACTTCACACAACTTGTCTAGTGTCGATAGCCTTACCGCTTTGGCCTTGCCATTCTTTAACACCGACAAGTTGGCTTCGGTTATCCCAACCTCTTGTGCCAATGTCTTTAATCGCATTTTTCGCTTGGCCATCATAATGTCTAAATTAATGCGGATAGTCATGACAAGTCCTTTAAATCGTTTGGCTGTGCTCATCAGCCAGAATATAACCTTCTTTCATCACCCATGAGATGATCAAAATTATTATACCTAATATAAGTGTCAAAAAGTCCATCCCCACAAAACTAATCTCAAAGATACGCTCACCTGGTGGATTATTGAACGACAAAATCACTGACATCAATGAACCATAGATAACCGACCCCAAAACCCAATAAAACAAGCTATACCCGAGCTTCTGGTAAGACAGTGCATTTTCTAGAGAGAAGATTTCGCCTCGCTCATAGTTGCGGAATAAACGTATCAGAACGAGTAGTGCGTATATCAGGATGCTAGACATCGCTAAGCTTGTGAACGCAGCAACCATTCTTGTTGTCATAGTAAGTGGCAACATCGTGTAACTCCCGATGTCATAAGTGAGGTAAAAAATACCAGTCGAACTTATAAAGTCATAAGGAGTCTCAACGGTTAACCAGAAGTAGCACACCATGATAGGAGTAAGCACAAGAAAAGACTGCAATAGCATGCGGACACGTCGGCTTTGTTTTTGGATGTTAGACATAGTTAATGTTCCTGTTAAGTTGACAGGAGGATACTAAGATCAAAACAAATGATGATCAACAATAAATTATCGTTTTGCGATAACTTATTGTTGACTAGGATTATCAAAAGAAGCTGTTTATTATTTATATTCAGAGTGTGTTATTCAACAATTCACTAAATCTAGACGCTATCCACTGATGCGAAGCAGATGTAAATGTACGTTGATGCTGTAATAAATAGAGATCTACGTGATATTGTTTACTGTCTACAAAATCGTAAATGTCCACAAACCGACGGTCGAAATCCGGTAGTGAACTCAACGCATTCATACCAAAAATCACCGCATCTGAGCGAGATGCGATCTCCATTAACACATGAGTTTGAGTACTTCTAAGTTTTGGTCGCTTATCGCTCTCAAGCTCTAACAATATTTGCTGAAGAGGCGTGTTAAATGCTTGTTTGTGGTCTTCTTCTACATTCATAGCGAGCACCGGGTATCGCATGATTTCATCTAACGTAGTGTTACTTCCCACTAGAGGATGGTCTCTCCGAACAAAAAGCTTGGGGTAAATGGTTCCTAACTTTGTCGCTTGGTATTTTTGATCTAACGAGCTTGCATAATGAATAGCAAAGTCGAGTTTCCCTTTGTCTAATAAGTCATAAGGGTTACTTTTCGCAGCCATCTCTATCAAGTTCACATCCGGAGCTTCTTCAAATAAATCCAAGGCTAGATTGGGAAGAATGGTACTTCCTAGAAAAGTAGGCAATGAAATCGAAAACGTATCACTGCATTTTCGAGCATCAAATTGATTACGGTGAAACAACGCGCTTAACTGAGGAAGAATGTGTTGCAGTTCTTGACCTAATTCTAGTGACTTTGATGTAGGTGTCAGGCCGGTAGATGTTCGAATAAACAAGGGATCATCGAAGGTCTCTCTCAAACGTTTTAAACTGCGGCTCATCGCTGACTGTGAAACAAATAACGCTTTTGCAGCATTGGTTACGTTACGTTCTCTCAATAAGCAATCAAAAGCCACCAGCAGATTTAAGTCGACTCGATTCAATTGATATGAAATATCCTTTTGCATAAATCTCCTAGTAATATGGGCAATAACGTCGTTTAGATCGAGATAACCATAACACGAAAAGATACACCCTCTAAAAGGGTGTATCCTATCTTGATTATCTTCTATTTCACTTTGATAAAATCACTTGTTTACTTTAACAAAATCACTCGGTTTCCATGAATTATCAAACCATTTTTCTGTCGGTGAATACATACGGAAGATGATGTTAAAACCTTTACCTTCGGTCGTTTGAACCCAGTTATTTTCCATTCCTTTTGGTGCATTTGGAGAAAAGTGTATAGTGATTGAACCATCACTGTTTTTCTTAATTCCTTCGCTCAAACCATCGATACCCGCAGATTTTTGGTCGGTTTCTAACATCGAACGCGTCTGATTATCGTAGATCATAAACGACCAGAACTTCTCTACAGGCGCATTCGGCGGCAGTGTCACCGTATAGTGCTGACTACCATCTAACACTTCTTTATTGGCATCACGCGTCGCCAATAAATAATCTGACCCTTTACCTACGGTTTTCGTCACCATATCCGGGGTAATACCCGTAGCCATAAAGTGGAAAGTTGCTCGCATGTCAGAGTCAATCACGCCATTGGTGTCTTTAAACTCATGGCCTGAGACCAACGGAGTAAACCATTGCCTATCATCGTAGCGGAACATTTCCTCTTTAGGATGGAAGTAGGTTGAACGCGCTTCAGCCGTTGCTATTTTTGCCGCTTCCGACAGTATTCGTTGCATGCGTTTATTAGGAGAAAAATCCTGACCCTTTTCGATTCCGATATCTTTGGCTAGCGACAACCATTCAGCATCAAAAATAGCCGTAGGCTCATATTGAATGAGTGCATTCACCTCATCGTAAAATGTCGCATCCATGGCATGAATGGTGTTGTAGTCGACACCTGAAATATTCATGAACTCTGTTTTGTCTTTCTCTCCATACGGGTAAAGCTTAGTGGTCTCTTTCAGTGTCGCAATGCTCGCTTGCATTTCATCTGGCGAGCTTACAAGGCGCAGCAATAGCCAGTGCTGGTAACCTTCACTGACAACCTCAATGTATCCTTCAGGCACCTCTCCTTTCCACAAAGAGTGACGGATAAAGTACTTACCTGATTTTTCGACGTTGTCAGGGTGGGTAACACCAATTCGGTCTACATATTTAAACGCCGCATTGTCGAGTAAGCCAAGTACAGGAGTAGGTATTTCCAGAACAACCGGGCCATTTTTCACATCAATTTCAGAAGTGATATACGGCGTTGTTGTATTGGCGGTTAACCACAGGCTATTGGCATCTAAGTTGCCTTCAGAAACCGCAATGGTTTGGTTCGGCTTCATGCCAATACTTTCGTGCCCAAGCAATAACCCTTGTATCGAAGCAACAGGAATACCGGATAGAAAGACACGAACCGCATTGGAGACTTGCACAAAGTCTTGCACCTTAGCGTGCGTTTCTTCAGTAGGTGCGCCATCGGTATAGTTCAACTCACCTAGATAGGCTGACTCAACCTTATTTGGTGTAATGATGCTCTCTGGCACTTGCGCACTATATTGAGGCTCAGCAAAGGCGAAAGATGAACAGCCTAAAGTAATCAGTAACGTAGCAATAATCGATTTTTTCATGATAGTTTCTCTTGTCTAAAGTGACTCACATAACCTAGGCAGCACCAATGTTTTCTATATTGAGTGGGACGCACTAGGTTATTTATTTCCAGAGACGGTCGAGTCTCTATCGCTGGCTAGTCACTGATTTTCTCCATGTCTTCTAGCATCCAGTTCTTAAAGAATGTTTTCGAGGTTGGTCGGTAAAGTCGGAACAATAAGAAGTAATCTTCACCACCTGTAGGAACCCAGTTTTCCTCTTGCCCTTTTGGTGCTTCTGGGCCGAAGTACAGGTCGTAAGAGCCGTCTGGATTCTTTTTCATCGTGTCAGCGTTTCGAGAAGATAGTCCTACTCGGTCGACACCTTTAACGAAGTTCTTGGTTTCCATGTTGTAAACAATCGCAGACCAGAAATCTTCGACTGGAGTATCGGCGGGTACATTGAGCTTGTACGTCGCTTTGCCATCTAACATCTCACCTTCTGAGTCTCGTAGGCCCGTAAGGTAAAAAGTTGAACCACCCAACTGTTTCGGCAAGTAAGTTACGTAGAAGTAAGATGCAGCACGCTTATCCACCAATACCTCATCTTCATCAACGAAAGGGAAGCCAAGCTGAGCTTGAGGGCCAAAATTCCAGAAAGACCATTGTGAAAGTGGTTTGCCATTTTCATCTTTCCATAGTGCGCTAACCGTTTGATCAGGCTCTACGAATTTCGACTGCATGTGTGCATATGCCATTAGAACCCCTTCACGCATGGCTTTTTTCTGCTCTTCTGACGGGTCGAACTTTTTGCCTTTCTCGATACCAAGATCTTTTAGTAACGAAACCATCGCTTTGTCTTGCGTTCTTACCGGGTTCTCCTGAATGACATCATCGATGTCTTGGAAGAACGTCTCGTTGTAATATGGGAGGCTGTCATAAGCGACATCCGTTGCATCCAAGTAATCTGTCTTAGGTGGGTTTTCTGCATCGGCTAAGTTGTAAATTTTGATTTGCTTCGCGTAGTTACCCGCATCCAAATCTGTAGCCCCATTGGTTAACGACGGTCTGAATGAAAAGCCATACAGGTACGTATCCGTTTCAAATACAAGGTAACCCTTACTTTCGAGATCCTGCTTCGTACCTAATTTATTGTCGTAACCTGGTGGCAGGAATAGATACTTCCCTCCTTTGCCTTCGTCGGCACCTTTGTAACCCACATCTGTAATTGGAACTTCCCATTGGTTCACAACCGAGCCAAAGTAATTCACTTTGTCGGTCGCGGCAGGCACTTCAATAACGACAGGACCATTTTTAGAGGTTGTGGTCGCCCATGCATAAGCCGTGGTGTCGTTAGCAGTAAGGAAGCCTTTCTCTGAGCCAAAAGGTTCATTAACGTAAACCACATCATTGAAATCACCATTCAGGTCACGGCGAGTCGCTTTTAAGAAATCAATTTGAGTTACCGCAGGCATATAGTGAATCGCCGTTTGAGTAGCGCGCTGCACCATCATTTTGTATTCAAGATTTTCAATCTGTGATGCGCGGTTAAGGATGTCATCGGTATCATCAAATGATTGTGAATAGACAGGCACTGTGCTGATAGCGAGTAGCGAAGCTAATAGTAGTTTTTTCATGTTGAGCATATCTCTTCGTAAAGGTGAAACATTCAATTGTTTAAAAAACATCCTTTGTTTGAATCCAGTATACGAATGAGACCAAAATTCATCCAATGACTTATAGTCATTACTAATTATTCTAATTTTGGATAATGCTAAATGAAATTCGATTGACTCATGACCTTGAATCTTTCTCTCTAAACCGCTCTAATTTGATCGATTGTGATCGCCTAATCACAATGTGCAGACCTGATTGTTTATATTCAAGCAAATTCAATTCATTAAGATAAACATCATGTTACGAGCCTCTATCGCATTACTCAGTGTCACAAGCTTGGCTGTATCTGCCAATATATCCCTACCCTCAGGTGAGGAGTGGATTGTTCATGCCAGCGAAGGATTAGCGCCTTATTGGATGATGCCGAATGCTCAAGGAGAACCGATAGGCAACTTCCCGACTTTCCGTTGTGATGATGGGATATTGCTTGATGTGACCAACGTTTGTCCTGAATTAGATCGAGGCTGGATCACGCCGCACTTTGGCAAAGAGTTCACTCGGATGAAGTCACGCCAAACCTATGCTTATGGCGTGCTCTACCACCTGACTGGCGATAAGCAGGCATTAGCGCTCGCTAAGCAAGGGGCTTACTACCTCATTGAACACTTAGAAGATCAGCAAAATGGTGGTTTCATCAGCTTCACCAAAGACGACAAAGCAGGGCTTGAGTGGCAACAGCGAACGGCTCAAGATCAAGCGTATGCACTGGTTGGATTGGCAATGTACTACTACTTAACCCAAGACAAACAGGTAGAGGAAGCGCTCATTGCCCAACAAGCATTTATCTTTAATAAATATCGACTTAACGACAACGGCGGCCTAGCGTGGGTACTTGCCGACGGTGAAGATGGCAAAGTCACTCAGCGGGAATTAGTTGCACAGCTTGACCAGATTAACGGCTACATGCTGTTAATAGCTCCCCTACTGAAAGAGCCTACCAAGACAAAATGGCTTGATGATCTGAATTGGCTGACACAAACCATGATCGAGCACTACCACTACGAAGATGAACAACGCTTCTACGGTGCCATTCACAGCAAAGCAGCCATGATGCCGAACGCCAATCACAATGATTTTGGTCACACCATCAAAGCATATTGGATGACTTACCTTACCGGCCAAACTCTGGATAACTCCGAATGGAAAGAGTTCGGTATGCAAGGGATGAAGCACACTTTAGCCCAAGCGCAGTACCAGAAAGACTTCACCGATGTATCCCAATACTTTGGCGACAAGCTTCAAAAGGCATGGCAAGGACGAGAGATTACTGGCTGGCAAAGCAGACCAAACACACATTGGGCTTCGTCATGGGAATGGGCTGAGCTCGACCAAGCGGCAATGACGGTATCGCTTGTCGATGGTTCGATGAAAGAAACCCTACAATACACGTTGCCGACTTTTCACGATGTGTGGGTCGACCACAAATATGGTGGTGTAGGGCTTGAACCTAAGCGCACTAAGGCTTTTCATTGGGGCAACGGCTACCATCAATTTGAACATGCGTTGATTGGTTACTTATATGCCAGACAAGTGGAAGGCAAACCTGCAGTGCTTCACTACGCGAGACCAGCTAACAGCGAGATACCAATGGAACCGTATTACTATCAAGGCGATGTGGTTAAGTTGGAGATGCTTGAGGGGGGAATGCAGAAGGTCAGCTTCAATAACATCCGGCCTTAGCAGGTTTTCTTAAGCGCACAACGAAAATGAGCCCGTTCAAAGGGCTCATTTTGCTATCTTTTTTTTTACTATCTTCTTTTGTTCTGCTCTACCAGCTTTTCATTCCATGCGGTATTGCCATCACGCTTAGAGACATCGTACTCCGCACAGAACTGAGATATGGTCATATTGTTATCGCCAGTGGCAAGCTTGAGAGCCAACTGAACTTGTTGAAGCTTGCTTTGCAGTCGCAAGATTTGACCAGCATTTGGGCTTTTCTCTTTGGCGTATTTTAAAGCCGCATGCTTACGTTCTGCCGCGCCAGCTCTACGATCCGCTTCTGATAACAGATACTTTAACTGCGCAACACTCTTGCCCTTCTTAAAAGCAGGATCAAGCAGCTCAACGCACTCATCAAACGATGGGTTGATAACGTATGGGTCTACTTTATGTGCCTGTTGGCGCATCCACTCTAGTGCGAGTTTTTCATCTGACATAATCGAATCTTTTCCAAAGAAATAGCCCTATATGGTATCGCTCAATAGCGAATGGCTGCAATAGCAAATTAACTTATCTCACGCCTTTAAATACAACGCTACAGAAAGTATTGGTGCCACGCATCAAGAAGCACCCTCTCTTCAAATATTGGCGTTAGAAACGAAATAAAGAGCTAACCACACCGTTAAAACTCGCCAAACCAAACACAAGCAAAACGAAATTAAAAACATTTAAATCAATAGTTTATTGATATTAATCCGTGTAATTCACCCGTCAAATTACACGACTTCTTTGCACTCTTTCATAGTTTTGTACATTACTCATTCTAGCCAATAAAACTCACCTACTTTGTTTATATGCATATATAAACATATAAGTCAGAGCAATGAAAAGACGTACATTTTTGAAAAGCGTAGCTGGGGCTGCCTTTGTACCAACCCAACTTTTGGCTTCGCAAGGCAACAATCCTTCCTTATTTCCGGTCTCAATTATGCAGGCTGGGCGCAGCGCAACCTCGGGAGAATTACACCTTCTTAGTGGAGAATTGCCAGCTGATATCCATGGCCATGTGTTTTTTTCTGAAGGGATACCATTGGAGCCAGACCACCTGAGTCCGAACGGCCGCGGCGCTCTAACCCGTCTTGACTTTTCGCCAAGCAAAGTTTCTTTCTTGCGTAAGATGATTGATACCCCGTCAGCCATCATGCAACAGCATATCTCCTATGGCTATGACAGCTTTAAATTACTTGGTGGTATGGCTTATTACAGCCCGACGATGGGATTCGTCAATTATTGTAATACCGCGCCCAACTACCTGGGTGACAACCGATTCGCGCTCAGCTACGAAGGTGGGGTTCCCTACGAATTTGATGCGCTGAGCTTAGACCTGGTCACACCGATTGGTCACTATGATGAGTGGCAGAGCAGTCTTCCACCATGGATGAGCCCTTTTATTCCTGACAAATGGCTGTTTCCACAAGTACGCACCACAGGCCATCCGTATTTTGATCTCGAGTCGGATGAATGTTTCACCATTAACTACGGTGGAAACATTTCCAACACGGGTACTAAAAATGGATTTATACGGCTTCTGAAATGGGATAAGCACAGCCCTTTACAAGGCTGGAACATTATTGGCCGCAACGGTAAGCCCGCCTTTATCGCCGCAACCGCTCACTCGCTGGGTGTAACGCGCCACCACATCCTCGTATTTGAAACTGCAGCGCAAGTCGAGCCATTACGTATGCTCGGTATATCATCAGTTTATGCTCAGCAACATCGAACTCCAACTTGGATAATTCGCAAGAAAGATCTCAATCCCGGGCGCGATTATGTGGTTGCCGACTACCTAGAACTGGATTTCGATACCTCAGACATCATGTGTAACTACGATGACCATGAAAACGAAATCACCCTATATGGCCAATACCTAGGAGCGATGGACAAATCGGAGCCCCAATACACACGCGATAAGCGATTATTTGGTGGAAGAACTCCAAGCCAATTGGCAGGTTACCCAGCAGCACCCATTGATGTCGGCGGCTTAGTACGTGCAAGGATCCAAGTTCAGTCACAATCCATTCGACAGATAAATGAAGACTTCAGGCTAATACGAGACGACCAACTTTTTTGGGATATGAATGATCCCGCGTACCGTGGACACTTCCAGTTCCCAGAGCAATTTGAACATATTTATTGGGCTGCCGTTGGCTATCGCAAAGACCATGTCATTAAGCGTGTCGCAGACGCGTATGAGAACTACCCCAATAGAAGATTCACCAACGATTCATTACCTCAAACCGACCAACCGTCGGCTCTCGTGCACATGGACTGCCTTTCGATGAATCTCGCCGATGCGTATCAGTTTCCCTCAGATTGTGTGATGCGAACGCCTCAGTTTATGGCTCGCCCTAACAGCACCTCTCAAGACGACGGCTACATATTTACAGTCGTGGTTCGTAGTCACCCTACTCATGGCATTGGAAATGGCAAAGAGATCTGGATCTTTGATGCACAAAACTTAGCACAAGGCCCAATAGCGATCTTAGGACATCCACAGCTCAACTTTGCTACTACGAATCATGCGCTCTGGGTGGCAGAGATAGGCCCTAGACCTGCCGATGCCTATAAAGCCAACGTCGGAGACTTTTTCCGTTCACGTTTATCAAGTCATCGCAGCGCTGTTCAAGAAGTCATTCAACAACACATTCTGCCTCGATTTGGCTAATCCATTCGATAAAGAAAACCACCGTTAAAAATCAATCTCGACTAAACCACAAGGAAGTCTTAATGAAAATAAAAACCATGGTACTTGGTAACGCTTTGCTTGCTGCGGTAATGGGGACAGCTTTCTCTCTTCATTCCTATGAACCGGAAAGAGAGATTTCTAACTACCAAGGAACATACACCTGCCACCCTGAAGCGATTTACGACCCACGTTCTATTGATGAAGTGCAGAACATCGTCCAAGACGCTCTGATACGCGGTAAGAAAGTGATGACGGGAAATCGCAAGTTCGCCAGCCAAATCGATGCCGCCTGCGCCGGTGACGACCAAGTTCAAATCACTCTGAAGAATATGAATAAGATCGTTCACTTCGATGCAACAAATAAGACCGTCACTGTTGAAGCCGGTATGCGGTTCAACGATCTCAATGACTTCTTACGCGGGCAAGGTTACGCGATCAACATGGTGACTGAGTTAGCTATCTTTACCGTTGGTGGCATGCTGGGCAGTGGCACACACGGCTCTACGTTAGATAGACCAAGCAACATGCTCGCTGACTACGTTACCCAGCTAAAAATTGTTGATGGGCAAGGCGAGGTCAGAGTACTTGAGGGCGATTTACTGGACGCCGCAAGAGTGAACCTTGGTGTACTTGGCGTAGTGGTTGAAGCGACCTTAAAACTTGAAGATGCCTTTAAAGTGAAAGCAGAAGTCACCGGTTATCGAGATGATTCCGACCTTGAAGACGTGGTACTGGATATTGCACACAACAACTACTCTGCGAACATCGCATGGTTCCCCGGTCTAGGGCGTTACACCACCACACTTTACAACCCAGTACCAATCGAGACAGAAGGCCAAGCCTACAATGCACAAGCCGATGTCACAGATGCGGAAGAGTTTTTCTTCGGGCTACTGTTTAATGCCGCACACGAATTCCCGGGGACTGGTTTGCAATGTCTTGCTGCCGTCGCTCGTTACAATGGCCGAGCAAAGTCCTACTTCAGAGACAGTGTCACAGGTAAGACAGTTGATGAGCCTATCGGCTATTCAGACCAAATGCAGTACTTCGAATGCAAAGACCCGAACAAATGTATCTGGGATCGTCTGCCTATCGCGCTTCAAGAAGTTGCTATCGACATTGAGCGCCTACCAAACTGGATCAATGATGTCCGCCAGATCGTCGACGCACACCCACGTACTTGCTTCCCACTCAATGGTATTTACTTCCGATTTGGTAAAGCTTCTGACAGTTATTTAGGAATGAGCGCAGGACGAGATACCGCTTTCGTCGGCATTGAATACACACTGCGTAAAGAGGGTAAGAAAGAACCTAAAAACTACTTCGTGAACCTAGAAATAGAGCAAATGTCGCTGCGAAAATATGATGCGCGACCTCACTGGGGTAAAAACTCAGTCGCTATTTTTGAGGACATGCCCTCTCGCTTCCCGATGTGGCCTGAGTTCTTGCAAGCCAAAGCGGAGCTGGACCCTTTCGATACCTTCACCAACCCATTCTGGGAGCGTGTGAGTGGTGAAACGCCATTAGAAGATTATCTAAAACCAGGATGTAACGTGCGTGGCGAATGTTACTGTCAAGAAGATGCCCACTGTCAATCAGGGACGACTTGTCAATCAGGGCTCTACTTCACTGACGCTCGTATCTGCCGAAAATAAACGGCTCGTCAGGCATATAGCACTGCGCTCTATGCCTGATACTCGCTTTTCCAAAGGATCCCAAAAAGGACATCACTTCAATGAACCTCTGCCAACTACTGCGTTTAGGGCTAGCATGTTGCTGCCTGTTCGTAGCACAAGGATTTGCTACCACACTCGAGGATATACGCCCTCATACTCCATCATCTCAACAAACTTGGGCTGAACAATGGTTCTACAATATCGCCGTACCAGAGGTCGGCTACTTTAAAGTCAGCCTACAAACCTACATCGCTCCTGACTTTACTGACCCAACGCCTAAGTCATACGTGCACCTCGCGTTTACACCGGTAAACGGCAAGACAGTGAAATACGACATCTTTCGTGATGAGTTAATACTCCGTGGTTTTAACGACTCGGAACAGTTCCACTACGAAATACCGGGGATTGTCGTCGCCAATAAAGACACACTGAATGTAACTTTCGAAGACTTTCAATTCTCGATGCGTTGGGATGGCGAACATGCTCATTATTGGCGTGGCAGAAATCCGGGACAAACGCCTTTCGGTATTATTCCTGAACTACCGGGAGTCGGAGGTAAATGGTTTCTTTATACCGTCGGCACGCCGATTCAGTACAGTTTCTACGATGGTGAGCAATCTCTATTTGGAAGCGGATACGCTCAGCTTGATAAAGGGTGGTACGACAAAGAGTCTAGCGCAGGAATGATCTACACCATGGGACTTTCTGATGAACTCTACTACATGTTTACAGGTGCAAAAGTTGGAAATTCTAATATTGAACTGTGGGCTGGCCGCTATATCTCTCCTAATTATGACCTGATCTTCTACCCGGCGATTGGCAATATTTCACTGAAAAGAGAGGTAGATTCCTGCGCAGGGTACTTAAAACTCGAAATGAACAAAATTAAGTACAAGATGGTCATGGAAGTAAAATCCGAACTGGAAGGCTTTTACCCGTTGGCCTTCCCTTCTGTGATTATCTTTGGCGGAGAGCAGAAGTACATGAAATCGATGAAGGCTGCGGTTAATGTCTCTTTATATGAGCACAACGTTTTGGCGGAAACCATAGAGATGCCGCAAGCCTTATTGGAGTTTAGTGGCCCTTTCTATTGCGATGCCTTGGATGATATTCAAAATGCAGCACTTTAGATCGGTTTAAACATATCGTTACTGCTCCTAGAAACATAACAGCGGAGTAGCACTGTTATAGTGCTACTCCGCGCAATTATCACGAATCTATTTCAAGCTTTAGCGCATCACAAACAACTCTTCGTGATAGTGCTTTTCGATATCAAATTGATAAGCGTCTAACTCTTTCTTCAATGATGTTGAGAACAACTCAGGTCCACAAAAATAGAGTTCATAATCATTCAGGTCACCACATTGGTTTGCGATTAGTCCGGCGTTTAACCTTGGAGAATGCAAAGTATCAATAACGTTCAGCTTTACTCCCACCTCATGAGCTAAGCCTAGTAGCTCATCAACCAAATGCTCGTCGATACCACGAGTACAGTAAAACAACTCGATTCGAGGGTGATCTGGTTCACTCTTGAGCGCTTCAAGTGTGGCAAAGAACGAAGCAATCCCGACACCACCAGCAACCCAAATTTGTGGCTTGCTCAAATCAAATTCAAGACGGCCATAAGGCCCTTCAACTCTTACGGTATCACCCGCTTTGACTCGCTCGTACAAGCCATTAGTAAAATCACCCAACTCTTTGATCAAGAAACGTAACTCTGAATCTTCACTGCCAGAAACAATGGTAAACGGATGCGGGTCTTCATTACCGAAACGCAAGTAAGCAAACTGCCCGGCTTTGTGACCTTGCCAAGATGCATCCGGCTTTAACACCAGTTCCATCACTTCAGCCTGTGGAAAATAGCGAGTCGAAGCGATAGTTGCTGAGTGACGATTACGACGCCCAACCAAACCCAACAAGCTGTAAATCGCGGCGATAGATCCAACCAAAGCAAATGCCACCGTTAGGTAATAAATAGGCTCTCCCCAATACGCTCGTTTAAGCAGTATTACCGAGTGAAAAGCGATAAACAGATACGCGACCGACATCAGACGGTGCGACAATTTGAACGGTTTATACTTCACTGCCGCCCATAGTGATGCCACAAATAGAACAAGTAATAAGTAAAAACCCCATTCACCGATACTTTGAGCAATATCGCGCAGTTCGTTGACCCACATTTCCCAACCAGTCAAGACCGCTTGTGGCCCTGAACCATCATGTCGAACAGGCTTAGCCAAGATGCCAAAAGTCACCAGTGACTTAGGAATTTGGTACCACAACCAGTGTGTGACACCCAATGCCACACCACCGATACCAAGCCATTTATGGACTCGATACGCTTTATCCATACCTTTGAGCCAATTCTCGACTATAGGCAAACGCATTGCCAGAACCATGGTGATGGACATTAACATCAGAGACAAAATACCTGAGTACTGAATCATGGCTGAGCGCCATTCAAAGACATTGCTTGAAGCGAATAATTGCGGTTCCATCGCAAACCAAAAGGCTGACATTGTGGCAATCATTGCCCAAATGATATTGCGGACTGTTTTCATTTTTTAACACTCTTAAAGACGACACTCTTACTTTAGCTTGCGTCATGTAAAGCGACGTCAACATGCGTAAATCTATGCAAAGACGACTAACTACCATGTGCTAGCTGAACCACAGTTCCCGATTCGCGATTGAACTACATAACCGATCGCACCAAGTGGGCTCTCTGGGTTCGTGATTTCTTTGATCGATAAAAAGCCCATGTTCGTACATATAGGCTCATAAAAACACAGGTTCATTTAATCAAGTAGGAAGAGAAAGGTATGAAGGACATCACTCTGTCAAAGAACGATCTTCAAGCCATGGAGCAGCGAGGGCGCACTCGTCTAGTCAACTCATTATCAGGATTCAAGAGTGCGAATTTGATTGGTAGCTGTGACAGTCAAGGGGCAGCAAACTTGGCCGTGATAAGCTCGGTGGTACATTTAGGCTCTCACCCTCCACTATTTGGTTTTATTGTCCGCCCATGTAAAAGACGCCGCCACACCTTGGACAACATTCTCGAGACCAAACACTTCACCATCAACAGTATTGGCGCTGACTTTTTCAAGAAAGCTCACCAAACCTCTGCGCGATATCCTAAAGAAGTATCCGAGTTCGAGTCGGTCGGCCTGACACCTTATTATGACGATGACTTCTTCGCACCGTTTGTATTAGAAAGCGCTTTGAAAATTGGGTTGGAGTTGAAAGAACATATTCAGATAGAGAGCAATCACACCCAAATGCTGATTGGCGAAGTCGTCACGCTTCACGCCCCAAAAAGTGCCTTCATGCCCGATGGGTACTTGGATCTGGAGGCTTTAGACACAGTCACCATATCAGGCCTAGACAGCTATCACGTGACACAAAGGCTGCACCGACTAAGCTACGCTAAACCCGATGAACCATTGTTTCCGCTCACACGCGAAGGCGATCCCACCTCATGGTAGGTCCTTCAACCTAACTCAAAGTCATTTTGTTCAGAAATTGGATACGAAAAGTGGTAACTTCCTCGGCTTAGGTTTGTAAGGCACTGAGCCGTACCTGATAGTATTTACGTTATACACTCATTTCTAAGGACTCCTTTGAAGTTAACCCACTTTAAGTACAAAACCCGTAAAGGCCCTGACTACCGACACGGCGAGCAGGTGTCTTTCATGGATATTAAACAGACCTTCGGTATGGGAAGCATTCGTGTGGGCGCTTGGGTAACCAAAGAAGAAAAGGACTTAGCTGCGAACTTAATATTCGATTCATTAGCAGACCTGGCTTATATTTTGGCTCTGCCACCTGAAACGATAGGCCTTCGTGGCACACTTGGGTTGGCATTTGGCAGTGGTGGCAGAAAAGGCGTACAAGCACATTACGCGCCCAACCAGCGTGAATTGGCACTCGCGAAAAACGCAGGTGCAGGTGCGCTCGCTCACGAGTTTTGGCATGCATTTGACCACTACATCGCTGAAAAGGCGTTTGAGATTGGCGATACTTCAGGACCTCGCAAACACATCTTGTTTGCCAGCGATTGTTGGTTACACGATAGAAAGGTGCGACCTCATCCATTAAACGAGAGTCTGATGTCGCTGTTCGATGCCACGCTACTCAGCGAGAATAACTTGGATAAACACGATTACGTCGCCCGAAGTGTCATAGCCGACAAAGCGACATCTGCCCGTTACTTCTCATTACCAACAGAGATGATGGCTCGCGCTTTTGAGTCTGCCATTGAATCTTGCTCAGATATCGAAAACTCGTACCTAGTCGATGGCACAACAAAGCCGGATATGTTCCCCCTCTATCCAGACCTCGCGCATAGAAAGGAAATCTACAACGCGATACAAGGCTATTTTGCACCGCTAGGCCGCTCTTTGAGCAAGTAGCTCTTTAAGTAAGTAACGTTTTGGACAGCTAGATCAATAGATGATCCAAGGCTCAAAACTGTTTATAGTCGATACACTTCAACATATATGATTCAGAGGCTGTAATGATCCATTGGCCATCTTTAGTAAAACTCGACGGCGATGATGAGCTGATTTACGTCGCATCCGAAAGTGACTTTCAAGCAGAATGCTCAGACATGATCTTGGGCGAAGATGATTACCTCATTGATTCTGAAGGTAACAGCTATTCACTTCAATCCAGCTCAAACCAACTGAACCTAGCGAAACGACCGGAACAATATTCGGTTGAAAACGTGACCAAACTGATTCGCAATCATGAGTTCCAAAAAGCCGAAGTGTGCCTAATGAAAATTCACTTCCCAACTATTGAAGAAGCGATTCAGTCTTTGGCTTTTGAAGCCCGTTAATATCGACTCACAAAACCAGAGCTTCAAATCTCCCAAACAAAAACAGCGCCAATTCAGGCGCTGTTTTGCGTTTCTTACTTAGCTAATTACATTAAGCGATAAAAATCTGAGCCAGTGCGTAGCCTAAACAACATGCGCCGACGACACCGATTAAACCCACTGACATGAATGAGTGGTTGAAGTACCACTTACCAATCTTGGTGGTACCAGAGACATCGAAGTTCACCGTTGCGATGTCAGATGGGTAGTTCGGGATGAAGAAGTAGCCGTAAACCGCTGGCATCAAGCCGATTAGCAAGGCTGGGTCTAATCCTAACCCAAGGCCAACAGGTAGCATCATACGTGCCGTTGCTGCTTGCGAGTTAACCACAACCGATACGATGAATAGCGCTAGTGCGAACGTCCATGGGTAGTTGGTTACCATTTCCACGATGCCCGATTTGAACTGAGGCATTGCGTATTGGAAGTAAGTATCCGACATCCAAGCGATACCGAAGATAGCAATTGCTGCCACCATACCCGATTTAAATACCACACCATTTGGCACATCACGCGGGTCAGTTTTGGTTGCCAGCAAAATGATACCGCCGAAGCAGAGCATCATCATTTGGATGATGACCGACATCTTGATTGGCTTGTCGCCGTCTACAATGGTTCTGATTTCTGGCACCATCGCCACAATTACGATCACGACAATAGAAAGTAGGAAAATTAATACCGCGTTACGAGCCGAGCTAGGTAGCACTTCATCTAGAGATGTTGCTGTGGTGCTCTCAATGCGCTTTTTCCACTCAGGATCTTTCAAACGTTCTTGGTAATCAGGATCGTCGTTCAGTTCTTTACCGCGTTTCAAGCTGTACAGAGAAAGTAACAACGTACCGAACAAGGTTGCAGGCACCGTCACCAATAGAATCGAAAGCAAAGTGATAGAGTGTTGAATATCCGATAGCTGCGCTAAGTAATAAACGACGGCTGCCGAGATTGGCGATGCGGTAATCGCAAGTTGAGATGCAACAGAAGCTGCCGCCATTGGGCGCTCAGGGCGAATCCCGTTCTTCAATGCCACATCGCCAATGATAGGCATGATCGAATAAACCGCGTGGCCAGTACCCAACAGGAACGTCATAGAATAGGTAACAAATGGGGCTATTAGGGTGACACGTTTCGGGTTCTTTCTTAGCACCCTTTCCGCCACTTGCAGCATGTATTTTAAGCCACCAGCCGCTTCCAAGATCGAGGCACAGGTTACCACCGCGAAAATGATCAGCATTACGGTGACAGGTGGTGACGTTGGTGGCATCTTGAAGATAAAGACTTCAATTACCAAACCAATACCAGAAACAACCCCTAAACCAATACCGCCATACCGAGAACCGATATAGAGAACGACAAGTAAAAATAGAAACTCAAAATACAACATAAGCAACCCTGCTAAAAATGTGGACTAGGGTTATTTTGTCTTTATGTTCAATGCGTTACTTATTGGTAGATCACACAATCATTGAGCGTTTTAATGGATTGTTTTTTATAAGATTAGGGTCACGATAACAGGCGATTAAGTATCTAAAATGTAATTTTTCACTCAAGTGAAACTCTAGGATTGTTATGCATTCTGATGTTCATTGTTTCTTTTAGAACGCCTCAATCTATAAAATTTAAATATCATAACTAAACGTTATCACCCATTCAGAAACCCATAACGGACTCCCCCGATTCTCCTCAATTTTTGTAATACAATTCTTGCCATTTTGACTTAACTCTAACTCGCCTATCCCCATACACTGTGTCAAAATACCCGCCCTTACGATGACAATACAGAAAGAACCACGAATATGAATTTTCAAGCTGCTATTTTTGATATGGATGGACTGCTGCTCGACACCGAGCGACTTTGTATGCAGGTTTTTGAAGAAGCATGTCACGCGCAAGGTGTTCCGTTTTTGCAAGATGTTTACCTAGGCATCATTGGTTGTAACGCAAAAACCATCGAACAGATTTTTCGAAATGGCTACGGTGAAAACCTAGACTACCCAGCACTGAATAATGAATGGCGCACCCGCTATAGTGCGATAGTTAAAAACCAAGCCATCCCAGTAAAAGATGGCGTGATTGAGCTGCTTGAATGGCTAAAGTCGAATGACATTCCAATCGCGGTGGCAACCTCAACTCAGCTAGATATCGCAAAGAAGAAGCTCGAGCTAGCAGGCCTAGATTCTTACTTCACTTCACTAAGCACAGGCTGCGAAGTGACTCACGGTAAGCCTCACCCAGAGATCTACTTATTGGCGGCAGAACGCCTAGGTGTTGCGCCTGAAACTTGCTTGGCGTTTGAAGATTCAAACAACGGTATTCGCGCTTCTATGGCAGCCAACATGATCAGTTTCCAGATCCCTGATTTAGTAGAGCCATGTGACGAAGTAAAAGCGCTTGGACACACCATAAGCCCTTCTCTACATGATGTGCTAGCACAGCTTCAACAAGCTGCAGCTTAGGCTCTCACTGCCGTTGATAATGCTTTTATCAACGTAGACAAGCCTCTCTATTAAGCCGACTCACAGAGTCGGTTTTTTTGTTGGTATAGTTTTTATAAAAGATAAAAACTCGCGCTTGAAACTGTTAAAGTCGATTTGAGATAAATGCTAAGTAATCAGCAAGATTGCTAACGTCTAAATATGGAGACAGAGACGCGTGAAGGAAAAGTTTGAAGACCAACTGCTTGAGTTTGCACAGCAAGAAATGACACAAGATGCAGCACACGACATCAGCCATATTAAGCGTGTCGTCAAAACCGCAAAAGCTTTGTGCGATCAAGAACAAGCTAAGCTTGAAGTCGTGTTACCCGCAGCTTATCTTCATGATTGCTTCACCTTTCCTAAGAACCACCCAGACAGAGCCCAAAGCTCAACAATAGCAGCAGATAAGGCGATCTCTTTCCTCAAATCTATCGACTATCCCACGTCCTATCTTGATGAGATCCATCATGCCATTGTCACGCACAGCTACAGCGCCAACATCACACCTGAAACCTTAGAAGCTCAGATCGTCCAAGATGCCGATCGCCTTGATTCTCTCGGTGCAATTGGTATCGCTCGATGTTTGTACGTGGGTCAGAGCTTTAACGCTGAACTGTATAACCACGAAGACCCGTTCGCTGAACATCGTGACTTGGATGACAAGCATTACAGCGTCGACCACTTCTACGTGAAGCTATTTAAGCTCGCTGAAACCATGAATACAGAGTCCGCCAAGTTAGAAGCCAACAAGCGCACCGATTACATGCGTGGCTTTCTTGAGCAGTTGGGTGCGGAAGTTTAGCCGCTTAGAATTAGCAGCTTAGAAAAAGAGACACACGACAAGGAGAAAAAGGATATGGAAATAAACCGCTTTAAAGCATCCGACGCCGACGAGATCGTCACTTGGTTTACATCCCTCGAAGACTACGTACTGTGGGGAGGGCGAACCTTTGGTTGGCCGTTAGAGGCCTCTTCCATCATCGAACGTTCTCAAGAGTCCCATGTCGAGCTCTATACCTTCTCTGAATCTAGTGCTCTCTCTGAACTGAGTTCGAACGGCAATAACTCAGAACTGATCGGGTTTATGGAGTTTCAACGTATGTCAGACAGTGAACTTCGATTCTGCCGAGTGGCCATTCACCCAAGTCAGCGTGGTAAAGGGTTTGGGCAGTCCATGATAGAAAGTGCATTAGAAGCCGCAAAACAAATCCCTGATGTCACCACCATCAGCTTAGCTGTATTCCAACAGAATCACGGTGCGAAACGTTGCTACGACAAAGCGGGCTTTCAAGTGGTAGACAAAGAACCAAAATTCAAAGAATTCAATGGCAATACCTGGCCCTTGTATCAGATGGAATTAAAGCTCAGCTAGCGTGTTTTACTCGGCTTGATCGTTTTAATTAACAGACTTACTTTCGTTAACAGAATCGTTTTAATTGCCAGATTTGACCCCATATCATTAAGCATTGGCTACACAGATGTAATTTGGAACCTTCAATGACCCAAGAAAAATTCGACACCATTTACCAACGTGCCGCTCACCGTAAAGGTGGCGCAGCAGAGCTCGAAAAGATTGTTCGTGCGCCTCTTTCACAGACCGAGTTATCACAAATTACCGACGACCGTTGGCTAGCCGCTTTTACCGAGAAGGTATTCCAGTGTGGTATTTCGTGGAATGTGGTGAGAAAGAAATGGCCGCAATTTGAAGAAGTGTTCTTTGAATTCAATATCGAAAAAATGCTGATGCTGCCGAATGAGATGTGGGAACAAAAAGCGCAAGATCCACGCATTATTCGCCACCTCACCAAGGTGATGACCATCCCTGCCAACGCAATGATGATCCACAATGCCAAGCGTGAAGCGGATTCGTTCTCACAAATGGTTGCCGACTGGCCATCAGAACAAATTACAGAACTTTGGGATTATCTGAAGAAACACGGCAAGCGATTAGGTGGTAACACAGGTGCTTACACCTTGCGCCAAATGGGAAAAGACACGTTTATCTTATCTTCTGACGTTGAAGCGCACCTGCGCAGCACAGATGTGATTGATAGCGGTCGTAACACCAAACGAGCACAAGTCGCGGCAAGTAAGGCTTTCAACGAGTGGCAGCAGCAATCAGGTCGTACCCTGAGTGAAATAAGCCAGATCGTCGCCTACAGCTGTGGCGATAATCGCGTCTAGTTCAATAAGAATGGCTTAAAGCTTTAGATTGCACACAGTTCCCTGCAAACTAAATGTTATAAGTCATTAACAAATAAGCGTGCATCGCACTTTCATCCGGTGGCATTGTATAGATAAATGTATACAATATAGAGTAACACTCATGAATTATTCTCGACCAACCCAACTCGACTAAACAAGGGCCCTTATCTCTATGACAGCTCTCAAAAATTCTGTCTCCAAAGGTGTAAAAACAAAAGTAACAGGCCAGACTCAAGACGATGTTGTTTACTGCCATATCTTCGACGCGATACTAGAACAAAGGCTGCCACCAGCCACCAAATTAAGCGAAGAAGCGTTAGCAGAAATCTTTGGCGTTAGCCGCACTATCATTCGCCGTGCCTTGTTACGTCTCTCTTTAGAACAGGTTGTGGTGATCCGTCCAAACCGAGGAGCCATGATTGCAGCACCAACGGTAGACGAAGCCAAACAGATATTTAAAGCACGTGAAGTGATGGAGCTTGCAATCACAGAGCTTGCCGTAAAAAACGCAACCAAAGCTCAAATCGAAGAGTGCAGAAAGTTGGTAGCGAAAGAGAACTGTGCCTTTGACCAAGGTGACTACGGTTCTGGCTTACGTTTATCTGGTGAGTTCCACATCAAACTGGCTGAAATGGCAGAAAATGCACCCCTGCTCGCTTTCCAACGCAGCCTAGTATCACAAACCTCACTGCTTATCGCTCAATACGAGACAGGTAATCACTCGAACTGTTCTTTGGATGAGCATGAAGGATTACTTGATGCCATTGAGTCTGGTGATGAAGAACAAGCCGTCGAATTGATGAAAGAGCATTTGAGCCACATTCGTTCTAAGCTCAACCTAGACAGCAGCACCGCATCGAGCGACCTGCATGTTGTGTTCTCAGATTTACTTAAGAACAAATCATAACGAGCTAACTATTCCAATCTAGCTCTAACAACTTTTTGTTAATAACTTTTTATTAACAAGACGGGAGAGAAGTAATCCTCTGTGTTTACTTCTCTTTTTTTATGCCTTTCCCATAATGACAGACGCGAAGATCGACTCATTTCACCTCAAACACTCTCTATCCTGCCCTAAATAGCGCTCTTAGCTTCTACAGTATTTGATCCATCAATGCCAAAAACCTTGTCTTTATTTTGTATACATAGCTATTAATTCATTCACACCACAAAACTCAGCACTTCCAATTTAAAGCCAAATAAAACAAACAACTACAGACAAAAACAAATTGTATACAATCCAACAATGCGCAATGTTGTTGCATTTTTGTAAATAAATAGTTGACCACAGGGTCAGGATGGATAATTATTGACCTAGAAGTCAAAAAGAATACACATGGAACAATGTCGATTTACAAGGAGGTCTCTTGATTACTTTTTTGCTCAATCAGGAAATAAGACGTGAAGACAATCTGTCGCCGAATATGACAGTGCTCAATTACCTTCGTACCAAGGTTAATAAAACCGGTACCAAAGAAGGTTGTGGGTCAGGTGACTGTGGCGCATGTACCGTCGTTCTCGGTGAAGTAGTTGATGGACAACTGCAATACCGTTCGGTGAACTCTTGCCTTACATTTGTGTCAGCGTTACACGGTAAGCAGCTGATCACAGTAGAAGATCTGCAAAACCGAGATCGCTCATTGCACCCAGTGCAGAAGGCGGTGGTTGATTTTCACGGTTCACAATGTGGTTACTGCACGCCGGGTTTCATCATGTCGATGTTTGCGCTTGGTAAAAATAAACCCGATGCGAGTAAAGAAGACGTCATGGAATCATTGGCTGGTAACCTATGTCGTTGTACTGGCTACCGCCCTATTGTTGATGCAGCAATGTCACTTTCAACAGACCAACCTTTGATTGACCAATTTACTGAACTCGAGCGCAAAACCATCGAGAAACTAGAAGATATTCAAGACACCGAAGCCAACTTACGCCTTGGTCACCTCACCGCTTTTTCCCCGAAAAGCACCGATGAGTTGGCCAAGCTTTTTCAAGCGCACCCGAACGCTAAGCTGGTTGCTGGCGGTACGGATTTAGCACTGGAAGTGACACAATTCCATCGCGAGATAGAAACGCTGATCAGCGTCAACCTTGTTGAAGACATGAAGGTATGTGAAGAGACAGACACCGACTTAATCATTGGTGCTAACCTTCCAATCAGTGACTCTTACTCACTACTGAAAAAACACTACCCAGATTTTGGCGAACTGTTACACCGCTTTGCTTCGCTGCAAGTACGTAATCAAGGCACCATCGGCGGTAATGTAGCCAATGCTTCGCCTATCGGTGATACGCCTCCCTTGCTGATTGCGCTTAATGCGAAGATCAAACTACGCTGTGGTGATGAGTCTCGCATTATGCCGATCGAAGATTACTTCATCAGCTACAAAGTGACGGCGCAGAAAGAGAGTGAGTTCATTGAACAAATCATCATTCCTAAACCAACCAACGACAGCTTCCGCGCTTACAAACTATCTAAACGTTTAGACGATGACATCTCTGCAGTATGTGGTGCGTTCGATATTCAAGTCGAAGAAGGCAAGGTAACACACGCTCGTATCGCCTTTGGTGGTATGGCTGCAACGCCTAAGCGCGCAACCCGTTGTGAAAATACGTTATTAGGCAAACCATGGACAGACGCTAATATTAAGTTAGCGATGCAAGAACTGTATAACGACTTTGAACCGCTATCTGATTTCCGTGCAAGCCAAGAATACCGTTCATTGTCGGCGGCCAACATGCTGCGTCGCTACTTCATTGAACAACAGAATAAAAACAACCAAATCGAAACAAGGGTAACGTCTTATGTCTAAATCACACGAGCATGCGATGACCCACGAAGAGATGGTTACCATTGCAAAACAAGACCTAAAAACTGGCGTGGGTAAGAGCGTTAAACACGACAGTGCAGCCAAACAAGTAACGGGCGAAGCGGTATACATTGATGACCGCCTAGAGTTTCCCAACCAACTGCACGTGTACGCACGCCTGAGTACTCAAGCACATGCGAAGATCACTAAGGTCGACGTTTCACCGTGTTACGAATTCGAAGGCGTGGCAATTGCCATTCAAGCGAAAGACGTACCGGGTGAATTGGATATTGGTGCAATCTTACCGGGCGATCCACTGCTTGCTGACGGCAAAGTAGAATATTACGGCCAACCCGTGATTGCTGTAGCAGCGAACGATCTAGAAACGGCACGCAAAGCCGCACACGCAGCGATTATTGAATACGAAGAGCTACCTGCCATTCTTGATGTCAAAGAAGCGCTAGAGAAAGAACACTTCGTAACAGAAAGCCACACTCAACAGCGTGGTGACTCGAAAGCAGCACTGAAAAAAGCGAAACACGTGATCTCTGGTGACCTAGAGATCGGCGGTCAAGAGCACTTCTACCTAGAAACTCAAATCAGTAGTGTGATGCCAACCGAAGATGGCGGCATGATCGTCTACACCTCAACACAAAACCCGACCGAAGTTCAAAAGCTGGTCGCAGAAGTGATTGGCGTACCGATGCACAAAGTCGTGATCGATATGCGTCGTATGGGTGGTGGTTTCGGTGGCAAAGAGACTCAAGCAGCCTCTCCTGCCTGTATGGCAGCGGTGATTGCCCACCTTACAGGTCGACCGACCAAAATGCGCCTGCTGCGTAACGAAGACATGCAACAAACCGGTAAACGACACCCGTTTTACAACCAATACACCGTCGGTTTTGACGACAATGGTGTGATTCAAGGTGCTGATATTACGGTTGCAGGTAACTGTGGTTACTCACCAGACTTATCAAGCTCTATCGTCGACCGTGCAATGTTCCACTCAGACAACGCTTACTACCTAGGCGATGCAACTGTGGTTGGTCATCGATGCAAAACCAACACAGCGTCGAACACCGCTTACCGTGGCTTTGGTGGCCCGCAAGGCATGATGACCATTGAACACATCATGGACGAGATTGCGCGTTACCTGAAAAAAGATCCTTTGGAAGTACGCAAGGCGAACTACTACGGCGAAGAAGGCCGTAACGTAACCCATTACTACCAAACCGTTGAAGACAACTTTTTACCTGAGATAACCGAACAGCTTGAACGCAGCAGTGACTATCACGCACGTCGTAAAGAAATCGCTGAGTTCAACAAGCAGAGCCCTATCTTGAAGAAAGGTCTTGCTATCACACCGGTGAAATTCGGCATCTCGTTTACTGCGACTTTCTTGAACCAAGCAGGTGCGCTTATCCATATCTACACCGATGGCAGTATTCATTTGAATCACGGTGGTACGGAAATGGGGCAAGGCTTGAACATCAAAGTGGCACAAATCGTTGCACAGGAGTTCCAAGTCGATGTCGAACGTATACAGATCACCGCTACAAACACAGACAAAGTTCCGAACACATCACCAACCGCAGCCTCATCGGGCGCCGACCTCAACGGTAAGGCCGCGCAAAACGCCGCAATAACCATTAAGCAACGCCTGATAGACTTCGCTTCTTCGCACTTCAAAGTGTCCCCAGAAGAAGTGGTGTTCAAGAACGGCATGGTGCAGATCCGCGATGAGATCATGACCTTCAACTCATTTGTTGAACTGGCTTGGTTTAATCAAATTTCACTATCGAGCACTGGCTTCTATCGCACTCCGAAGATCTATTATGATCACGAGAAGGCACGCGGTCGTCCGTTCTACTACTACGCCTATGGTGCTTCTTGTTCAGAAGTCATCATCGATACCCTAACCGGTGAAAACAAGATTCTGCGTGTTGATATTCTGCATGACGTGGGCGCTTCATTGAACCCGGCGATTGATATCGGCCAAGTCGAAGGTGGCTTTGTGCAAGGTGTCGGTTGGTTAACAACGGAAGAGTTGGTGTGGAACCAGCAAGGCCGCTTAATGACCAACGGCCCTGCAAGCTACAAAATCCCTGCGATTGCTGATATGCCAATTGATTTCAGAACGCACCTTTTGGAAAACCGCAGCAACCCAGAAGACACAGTATTCAACTCGAAAGCCGTGGGTGAGCCACCTTTCATGTTAGGTATGTCGGTATGGAGCGCACTAAAAGATGCGATTAGCTATGTCGCTGTCGATGGCGCGATTCCTAAGCTCAACACACCTGCAACGCCAGAGCGTATTCTGATGGCGATTCAGGAAGTCTCTGAAACAGCCCCGACCTCGGTCGATGCTCAATCAGAAACGGCTTAGAGCTGATAGGTACGGCTTAGGACGTAATAAACAGCTTAGGAAGCATAGAAGGGATTTAGGAGGACATATGTTTAAGGATAATTGGATTCACGAACTGGCAAAACTGGAAGAGAACTACGAACCATGTGTCATGGTGACAGTGCTTGAAGACAGAGGCTCAGTGCCACGTGATGCGGGTACCAAGATGCTTGTCACTCGTGACCGAATCATCGCTACGATTGGTGGTGGTCACCTTGAACATGTGGCCACTAAAATGGCGCGCGAAATGCTGATTGCCAGTGAAAAATCGCTCAAAGTAGAACGCTTCAATCTAGGTGCTCGTTTAGGCCAATGTTGTGGCGGAATGGCAACATTAAGCTTTGAACCGATTGGTACTCAACAGAACCATCTCGTGCTGTTTGGCGCTGGCCATGTGGCCAAGGCGCTGCTGCACATTGTCGCGACCCTACCCTTCCGTGTGACCTGGATTGATGAACGTGAAGAAGTGTTCCCTGACACACTTCCTCACAGTGTCAAAAAGCTAGTCACCGACGATCCGGTTGGCGAAGTGAAACACATGCCACCGAACAGCTACTACCTAGTAATGACCCACAACCACCAGCTTGATTTCGATTTAACGAAAGCCATTATCGACCGTGAAGACAGCCGTTACTTCGGCATGATCGGCTCGCTGACCAAGCGTAAGAAGTTTGACTTCCGCCTAGAGCAGCGTGGCTATAGCCAAGAGCAAATTGAAACTATGATTTGCCCGATTGGCATCAGCGCTGTGAATGGCAAACATCCCGCTGAAATCGCGGTATCGGTTGCGGGTGAACTGATCGCACACTATCAAGGCCAAGCGCTTGAACAAAAGCGCCCGACCAAACAATATCGAAATCAGGATTTGACCGAGCAACACAGTCAACCAAGCGATGTAGGCGAACCACCTTTGGAAGAGAAGATCGCCTAGTACAAGTCGCAAAGCTTCGGTAGCCATAACGTTACTGAAGTCATTAAAAGGAAGTAAACATGACAACGCAACGCAAAGCTTATCGCGCCAGTATTTTACACAGCGTAGCCGACCCAAAAGACGTCGGTATCGATGAGTCTTACGACTATTTTGAAGACGGTGTTTTAGTGGTTGAAAACGGCCACATCGTCGACTTAGGCCATGCCGATGACGTATTGGCGCGTCAACCTAAAACACTCGAAGTAAAAGAATACAAAGACAAATTGATCACCTCTGGTTTTATTGATACGCACATCCACTACCCTCAAACGGGGATGATCGCGTCTTACGGTGAGCAGCTTCTTGATTGGTTAGAGAACTACACCTTCCCAGAAGAAAAACGTTTCAAAAACCCAGTCTACGCACACAAAGTGGCAAAGCTATTTCTAGACGAACTGGCGAGCAACGGTACCACAACAGCTCTTGTATTCGGCACCGTACACAAAGAGTCAGTGAACGTGTTCTTTGAAGAAGCTGAGAAACGTAACCTACGTATGATCGCAGGTAAGGTTTTAATGGATCGCAATGCACCCGATTACCTCACCGACACTCCAGAATCTGGCTATGAAGATTCAAAAGAACTCATCGAGAAATGGCATAACCGAGGTCGCCTACACTACGCAGTAACACCACGTTTTGCACCAACCAGTACGCCAGAACAGTTGGCGACGGTTGGGAAATTACTCGAAGAGTATCCAGACGTATACATGCACACCCACCTTTCTGAAAACAAGAAAGAGATCGACTGGGTTCTAGAATTGTTCCCAGAACGCGACAGCTATTTAGATGTGTATGACCACTATGGTTTGCTGCATAAACGATCTGTATTCGCACACGGTATTCACCTATCAGACTGCGAATGCAAACGCCTAGCGGATACCGATTCTGCAATCGCCTTCTGCCCTACTTCCAACCTGTTTTTAGGCTCTGGCTTATTCAAGCTACCAAAAATGGAAGAGCACGGTATTCGTGTTGGTATGGGTACCGATGTGGGCGCAGGTACTAGCTTCTCTATTCTGCAGACCATGAGTGAAGCCTATAAGATCATGCAGCTTCAACATAAGAAATTGCACCCAGCTAAGTCGCTATTCTTAGCAACTTTAGGTGGCGCACGTTCTCTGCATTTAGAAGATAAAATCGGTAACTTAGAAGTAGGCAAAGAAGCGGATTTCGTGATACTCGACTTACACGCGACCCAACTGATGCGCTTTAGAATGGAACAAGCGACCAAGCTTGAAGAAAAACTGTTTGTACTGATGAGCTTGGGTGACGACAGAACTGTCAGCGAGACTTACATCTACGGTGAGAAAGCCTACGACGTGAATTTCAAAGATTACAAAAAACTCGTTAGCTAGACGTAACTAAAAAATAAATAAGCGCTCTAATCATGTTAGAGCGCTTTTGTTTATTGACGAAGATTCAAACTATCGTGATTCGTTAACTGCAACATCAGGTCGTAATAAGAGCTAGAATCTTCATCACTATTCATGTTAAACATCCTATGACAGTTACCGTCAACCAAAGCTAGGTGACCTGATATTTGAGATTCTGTATTAATATCTGCTGCGTAAACAAAATATTTTTGAATATTATCAGATATATTTTTCTCACCTTCATGGAAACTTAATACTTTAAGAGCAGTTTCCTTAAACTTGTTCGCTGTATCTGACACATTAAAGTCGACAACACTACTCATATGATAGCGACCATTTTTGAGCATAAAATCAGCAGTTATTCCTGACTTTTCATTTAATACAAAAGAAGGTATAACCTTGTGATGGTATAGATCATCAGCATTATTTGAGATCAAACTCTGTCGATTTAGCCTTCTCTTAATATCAGAAACTAATCTACAAGATGCTCTCTTTTTTCGAGGCTCTAGCGCAGAGAATGGTTTAATTAAATCATCATAAAGCTGTTGAATTTTTTGATTATATGTTTCATATGGTCTTAGCTGAAAAGTTGAAGATGTACTGATATTTATCCCGATCATACTCTCGTTAATAATTTCAATAGCATTGCTTTGATCAGAGATAAACAGGTCATTGAGACTATTAGACAGGCGATTTAGAGAGTTCTGATTAGACTCTCCATCCAGCATCCTAATCTTCGCGTAACTATCTAGAAGACGAATATCCCATCCATTAGGGCCATTAACAACCAGACCAATATTAATGACCTCTCCCCTTTTGAGGTTTGGAATATACTTTATAATTGAAAAATCATACCAATCCATTAAATCCCCTCCAGCTTAAGCTTTTCTACTCTTGCAAAGAAACTCTCACTTCCCCACCAACTTAGGAATGTAGCTTTGTTTCCATCAAGCATCCATTCTTCAGGCATCATATGCAAAATAGACCGAATAGTATCAACTTTGATATTTTTAATTTCTTCAAGCGTTGCGACAACTATTCCTTTTTTTAGTAACCTTTTATCATGGATATTCCACTTAGTTTCTTGCGTATTAGTTCCCCCCTGAAGAGCATCAAAGCAATCGTAACCGGTCTCATACCAAGACTTATCAAAGTCATACGCTACACCTATCTTGCCACTGAATACCTTACGCACAAAGAAGTTCCCACGATGTCTATCAATATTATTGACAAAAATATCTAAGGCATACACTTTGCTAAAGAATTCAGCTCCGTTTTTAATTGCATCTTTACCCGATAGTATTCGTAGGAAATCAGTCATATTTTCTAGATAACCAGCGTTGGCGTCCCATTCAGAGCCAAAAGCATAAGATCCATCTTTCATACGAATAATTTGGTACTCGGGTACATTAACTTTTATAGCTCTCGCAAGTTCATAGCAAAACAACTCACATGCCGGTATGTAGCCTTTTTGACTGTTGATAACTTCTTTAACAGCGTAATCACGGTGATTATCTGCACTTACGATTCGCCTCAAGTTGCAAGATGTAACCAAGTCACCCGATAGTTCGTGTATCTCTATAGCCTCTAAAGGTACGATCGATTGCTGGTAGGAAAACGTTTGATTTTGTATAGCCTCTAACACTGACATTTATAAACTACTAATTTAAATGGAATTTCTCGGTGCATCTTACTATAAAGAGCTTGTGAGCAACAAAATAAATATACATATCCTTAAGGCTGTAGTTTATACGGTAGATTGAAACTGCACTAACAAATCCCCCCTGCTTTTCCTCTGTTTAATTCAAAGAAATACAAATTATTACTCGTGGTGTGCTCAACACCCATGACGCAGCCAAGTTATGTTGGTACGTTAGACGGTGGTAGACCAAATATTGTCCGTTTAAAATAACACACGCTTAGAAAGGAATTCTATGTTCGAACAGGTCTTTAGCATTCTGTTTCCCGTTTTTGCACTCGCTAGTGCTGGCTTTGCAGTTGGTCGTTGGCTTAAGCCCGATTTCAAGCCAATCAATCGCATTAACATGGATGTCTGCATTCCTGCTTTGGTGTTTGCATCGCTGACTACCATGCCACTCGACACCGAACAACTGCCGCTGATTTCTGCCTCTTTGGTTGCGGTGTTAGTGCCCGCACTATTGATGGTTCCGATCTGTAAGCTCTTTAAGCTCAATTTCAAAGCTTGGGCTCCGCCGCACATGTTCCGCAATAGTGGCAACCTGGCGATTCCCCTATTCACCTATACCTTTGGTGAAAGTGCATTAGCCCCAGCGGTACTGCTGTTTGTGGTATCGGCGTGTGTTCATATCAGTGTAGGCTTAGCGTTATTAAGCGAAGGTAACCCGATTAAGCAGATCTTCAAGATGCCAATATTCTTGGCTGCTTTATTAGCAATGACACTAAATTTGTCCGGCATTGCAGTGTGGAATCCAATCTACGAAGCCACATCGCTGCTTGGGCAAGCTGCTGTTCCTATCATGCTGTTATCACTGGGCTCACAAATGGTCAACTTGCGGCTGAGCGGTCTGAAAGTCGGCTTGTTATGTACAGCGCAATCTCTGTTCACTGGCGCCATCGCTTTTACGATCATCTACATCTTCATTCCTCTACCCACTCTACACTTGCAGATGATGGTGCTGTTCACCATGCTGCCACCTGCAGTAATGAATTACCTGTTTGCAGAAAGGTTCAACGTAGAGCCACCCAAGGTCGCCTCTATGGTGCTATTCGGCAACTTCTTAAGTGTGGTAACGCTGCCAATATTACTGTCTTTTGCCCTATCGATATCAAGTTGAAATCCAGGATTTATCTTACGATCAAAGCAAAAAAGTGGGAGCACGCCTCTCTAAAAGTGGATGACAAAAATCGAACTCTACCGTTCAGTTTTCCATTCAAGGCCTTACTCCCCTGAACAAAGCAGCGAAAGTGTGCAACGAAAAAATATTCTTACTTTGACTTTATTCCCATCGAACTTCATCTTCCTGAGATAACAATATATCTACGCATCACTCCACTGCTCTTAGTCTTTATAAGTCATATGAAAATTAAAAATTTAATACCTCTACTGCTATGTACCTTCTCTCACCAAGCATTGTCTGCTGCAAATTTCACTACCGATTTTGTAGAGCTTGGGATTCAAACAAAGCCAAATGGTATTAGTTTGGAAGGGGGGAGAGATATCAATGACAGCCTTGCGCTTCTGGGTGGGGTAAGCTCAAATGCCGATCTCGATGAAGACAACTATGACGTTTATATCGGGCCTCAAGTTTACGGGCCTATCAACCAAGCCATCGATCTCAATACTCAACTATTGCTTCACTACAACAAAGGATCTTACGCTCCAGGGAAAAGCAAAACCTTTATTGAATTCAACGCTGGGCTTCGAGCCTGGATTACCCAACGAGTAGAGGCAAATGTCATGGTAGGTGCAAATGGAGAGCATTCGATCTTTACGTTTGGCGCGAGATTCCATGCAACGGATAAAGCCGCATTCTCGATATCTTCTAAGAGTAACGGGATTTATGGGCCTCAATTACAACTTGGTGTTAGATACAACTTTAATTAAGTAGCTGTAAGCAAGGGTTCTTAAAAGCAAAGTGACCATTTGATGACACATCTCGTAATCAACATATTTATCACAGCAAAATCCCAATACACATCCTATATTTAACAGTGGCTTAAATTCAATAAGTACCGTTCTACGTTAATTATAAGGATATAAAAAATGAAGAAGACTTTGCTTGCCTCTTCACTCGCATTGGTAGCGTCGTTTGCCTATGCCGAACAAGAGGCTCAACTACCACAAACGTTATTTCAAAATGTCGATGTCTTCAACGGCACTGAAAACAAGTTGTACGAAGACCATTTTGTACTGGTCGAAGGCAACATCATTACCTCCATTTCAGCGAAGGCAATTGATGTTCGCGACGATGCCGTTGTAATAGACGGTACAGGCAAAACCTTAACCCCAGGCTTTATCGAAAACCATGCGCACTTGATGCTAATGGGCCCAAGCTTGCCAACGATGGAATCGAACACCACATGGGAAGATTTCGCCATACACGGAACGCGTATGGCGGAGATGTACCTGATGCAAGGTTTCACCACAGTTCGTGACGCCGGTGGTGCCAACGGCGGCCTAAGAAGAGCCATCGATGCAGGGCAAATTATTGGTCCTCGTTATTACCCATCCGGTGCATTTTTAAGTACTCGCGGCGGACACGCTGACTTTGCTAACTACACCGCTCCTGTCGGTGAAGAAACCAACTTTAGCCGTTTGAATATGGCACAAGAAGTCGATAGCGTTGCCGAAGTGAAGAAGTACGCTCGTAACAACTTCCGCATGGGTGCAACTCAGTTGAAATACATGCAATCCGGTGGTGTGGTATCTGCCTTTGACCCGTGGCAATTACTGGCAGGTTCACCAGAAGAAGTCGGTGCAGCGGTTGAGGTAGCCGATACTTACGGCAGCTACGTAATGGCGCACTCCTATCGTAAAGAGGCGATCATTGGTGCACTAAACGCAGGCGTTAAATCGATCGAGCACGGCTTTATGTTCGACTGTGAGATTTCGGAGCTCATGGAAGAAAAAGGAGCGTACATCACCACTAACCTTACCGCGTTCGACCCTAACCTTCTTGAGATTCCTGCAGTTAAAAACGTTGCATCAAGTTTAGCCAAAGCCAAATCGGCTTCTGCAGCGTTTAAAGACTACATCCCGAATATGAAGAAGTGTCCAGCACCTCGTGGCTTCCAAACTGACTGTGTAGGCTCTGTTGATGCTTGTAACATTCAAATCGCTTACGAGAAAAAGCTAAACAACGACTTCTTTGGTCCTTACGAATCATTGAAAACTCTTACGTCTGTCGGTGGTGAAATTGCCACACTATCAGGTGACTTCATGAACCCATATCCGGATGCGAAACTGGGTGTGATTGAGAAAGGCGCATACGCAGATATTCTGCTGCTTGATGGTAACCCATTCGAAGACTTTTCTGTGGTAGGTACCGGTGACCAATGGTTTGGTGCCGATAAGCGACCAGACTCACCAGAAAGCATTAAGCTCATTATGAAAGATGGCGTTGTCTACAAAAACACACTTTAGACATCAAGTTTCAAAGTCATAGCTCATAGATAGAGCATGGTTCATCGGCTTTTACCGGCCGATGAATCACTTGAAACGACCTAACACCAACCAATAGCGAGCCAAACATTGAATAGATTTATCACCCTATTTGTATCCATAGTTTCGTTTGGTAGCCTAGCAAGTGAACCAACAGAACTCGATTGGAAAGACCTGAGACCAGTACATGCACAGAACCAAATCGTGTTGCCTGAGATCAGCTATCAACAAAAACTGACACTTCAAAAAATATTCACCTTAAGCCAGTACAACGATCCAAAGACTAATGATGAGTTAGTCACCCTCAAAGAAACATTGAAATCGGAAGGGCTAGACGCCGATGAATTACTGAAACTGCGTTCAGAGTACATCGCGAATCAACAGCGAGCATCAGAAACCGTGACTCAAGACTTTGACGGTAAGAAGGTGCGTATACCTGGATTCCTGGTTCCAATTGCTTTCTCAGCGCCCCTCGTTGCTACCGAATTCTTGTTAGTTCCTACTGCTGGAGCGTGTATACACATGCCACCACCACCAGCGAACCAAATTGTCAGAGTCTCTTACCCTGAAGGCTACAAAGTAGAAACCGTTCAGTATCCAGTTTGGGTCGAAGGTGTGATTTCATCAAAACTGACCACAGACAATGTGTATCTTGTCGATGGCGATACCGATGTGACCATGGGGTACGATATGAATGCTTCGTTGGTTGTGAATTACCACTAACTAAAACGGCGTAAACCACGAAGTGCCAATGCGAGCTTTGGTTTGACCGACAACTCATAACCTACAACAAAAGAGCCTCATCGAGGCTCTTTTTAACATCCAATCAATTCCAAACCACACTGTGGTTCTCCGCCAAATTAGACACAATCCAAACTAGCTTGATGGTTCGAAGACCAACGTATTGTCATGTCCGATGATCGTCAACTGTTCACCCGCATCGTCGTAAGCCACAGTAACGCTCTCTTCGAACGTATCAAAAATCAGATTCTCTTGAATCGCTTGAGTTCCACTACAGCCCATTCTTGTGCTGGCAATTGGTGTGAACGCCAAATAGCCTTGTTCAAATGTCGTCACTTGGGTAACGAAGTGGTTACAGCCCGTACGACCATAAATATTGTCTCGTGCTATTTGTATTGATGCTTGGTGCGTCGGTTGCTCACCATTAACACGAATAAGATTCCAAGGCCCCATAACAGCCTGATGCATGGACGATAACTCACGAGATGTTTCTATTTCTTGCGCTTGAACGACTGTTCCTAACACTCCAGAAAATAACAACACACCAAGCGATAAAATTACTTTTTTCATTATTCTTTCCATTACTTATAATTACCAACGCGTGAATTTAATTGAGACTGCTTCACCCATTCCTAGCCCTAGTCCGCCAGCTTTAAGGTCAAAAATCTCGCCAGCTTCTCGGTCCCAAATTTTCACCTCATGGTAAAACAAGCCGCTGAAGTAGTGCCCCTTATTATCGAGTAATTCGATCTGTTCTCCCTTCTCAAGCTTATCGAAGAATCGCTCATCAATATAAGATGAACCAGAGAAAACAGGGATTGTTGTAATACCAGCGAAGCGCATCACTAGCTCACCATAATCACCAACAGCACAGGCAATCACAATACCTGCACCGCCACAGGTCGTGACACGATATTGCCAGCCAGAATCGGTAGTAAAAGCACGCTTGATCGTTCCTCGCCCTAATACACCATCTATTTGAATATGCACTTCTTCCGGCAATGTCGTGCCTTTAATTTCAAACATATGAGGTTGAGAGTTACGGAAGTAAGGTATCGACATACCTTGACTAACAAATCGCTTAGTTGGTGTGATAACTTTGATTCTTAACCTATCACCATCAGTGTAACCAATGAGATTAGACAGGGAGCTCGGGTCATTCATATCAAGCTGTTCAATATCAATCCAAGCACCTTTATTAATTGAATAAAAGGCTTTCATCTCTTCGCTGCCACTTTCTCCAGACATGTCCAAGCTATTCTTGATAAATAGCGTTGAACTTAGCACCGAGTTAGAAAACAGCAAGGTTAATAATAGAAATGTAATTTTAATTTTCTCCAGCATATACTGACCTTAATATTTAATAAGTATTTTAGCTGGCAGAATATTATGTATAAAAAACAAACAAAACAACACATGATAAAATAATATATTAGAATCAAGTTGGGGCGCATACTTTTTTACGGTTTATAATAATATAACTATCATACTTTAGAACTAGAAATATAACATTTAACAAGTTCAGTAAGAAAAAAACCAATGAACACAAAAGTCTATAAATTAGGGGACGGTAATATTAGCCACATAATAATTTAAACTGAGTTACGTATGGTTATTTATCAAATAATAAAATGACTAACACGGAAAAGAAAACGAGAGGCTTCCTCGTCAAAGAAAGCCATACCCACTGAATCTAAACGGTAGTTTACCCAAGCTTGTCTAGTTTAAGCTCCGCCGTCACCTTAGTAAGGCGCAGGGCTATCGCAAAGCAAACTAAATAGGGGCTTACATACCAAAAGAGACTTTCTAGTGGCTGCTTCACCTGTGCCTCTCTGGTCTTAATATACTGGTTTTTCTGTTTTTCATACTGGTTCAGCATACCACTCACCCACACAGCATCACTTTCTACTAATGAAACACTAGGCGCAGGAACCGTAAAATCAGCCGCATTTGGCAATAGAGTGAAATCCACATCTTTAAACGTCATCGCGGTGTTCAAATACCACAAACACGCTTCATGGTGCTGCCCATAATTGTCTAATGATGGTTGTCCATTGCAGACATCACTTCTTAACTTATCCAAAGAAAACTGCTGTACCGACTCCAAAATCGCCACCGCTCTGGTTTGTTCTGTCTCGACCCAATCACCTGCGACTTTGGCACGAATTTCAGACACAGCACCGAGCATTCCAATACCCGCCAGTAGCGGCCACAAATAGTCCATCCGTTTCCATTTTCGTCGGCTCAAGTTGAACCCACACCAAAGAGGAAGGTGTAAAAGGAGCGTTAGCCCCAGTGATAGCAAAACGAAATTCAAAGAGCTAGAGAGCATGAGTTCGCTATCAAAGAAGTTCTTCATAATGAGTTACTTGCTGTTAAACAAGGAGTGATTTGATACTAAGAGTGATATTAGAAAAGAGTGTAAGAGGAAAGTAAAAACAGCACAGAGAATTGGAGTTAGTGCTGTTTATTTGAACATATCAGGCATTAGCAGCATATCTGAGGAATCAAGCTTTAGCTTTTAATTAAATGCTTTTCCATCGGGATACAGTCGAGGCTGATACCTCTAGGAGAATGATAAGTGGAAAGCTCATCACCAATAAAGCCACACGAACGATAAAACGCTGCTGCATTCAGAGTCGATTCTAGTTTCATTAGAGGCAAGTTGTGTTGATTCGCTAGCCCCTCTAAGAATTGCAACATCATTTTAGCTGCACCTTTACCGTAAAAATCAGGGTCTACGAAAATCGCATCAACCATACCCGTTTGGGTATTGATCTTACCGCTACCAATCACTTGGCCATCCACTTCGGAAACGTAAAAGGTTGCTCCCACGTCAGCAATAAATGCCTCTGACATCTCGCCCGGCGTCCATAGTGAAAGCTGTTCTTCCGAGTAATAAGCGGAACACTGGTCAAGGATGGCACGACTGCGAATATCAAAAATATCCTTGGCATCAGATATAGCTGCTTTCCTTATATTAATCATAATTAACCTCCAAAAATTAATAGATAGTGTTTGCTAACTGATAAAAAACTAGTCGATAGCTAATGTAGGAGAACGTTGCGCTTTAGCTGACATAAAATAGAAGCCAACCGCACTAGCAAGGGAAGTTAAAACCACACTTAGCCAAGTAAAGGTGTAACCATAATCATCAATAAAATAGCCAATGACAACAAAGCTCGGCATAACAAAAAGCATTCTTAATGTAATCAACACACCTTGAATACGCCCGCGATGGCTCGACGGTGAGTTGTTTGCTAGGTATACCCCTTCTTTTGTTAAAAGGAGAACCTCGCCTGCAGAAAGAAATAACCAAGCAAAGAAATGAACAGGAATGGTTGGATATAACATCACCAGCATGTAACCAAATGCAAACATCAAACCAGCATAAGCAAGGCTAACTGTCTCTAGTTTCTTTGAGGTTAACCTCATTAAAATGGGTGTGATCAGCACCACTAAAACACAAGCGTAAGTCATTAGTTGCCCAAAAATGACAGGACCTTGCTCTCCGAACACGTGGCTCAAGTACAGTGGGCTAGCCATTGTCATTTGATTCAATGAGTACCACAGCAATCCGCATAGAAAAGTGAATAGTAAAAGCCTTGGCCTTGATCGTAGAACGGACCAAACAGAGCCTGAGACCGGCTGTTCAAGCTCGCTATCGTTGTCCGATTCTAATCCAGGTTGCACTTTCACAAACGTAGCAACAATAACAACACAGCAAAGAGCAGCCAATCCGTTACCAAAGAATATCCACTCGGTATGATTCCAAAACAGGTAACCAGCCATGATAGGACCGAGAGCTGAACCAAAATTGTACGCTAAATAACTGAGCGAAATAACTGCATCACGATTTTTAGGTGTGGAAAGATCAGCAACTAAAGCATTGCTCGCGGGCAGAGCTAAACCACCAAAGAAATAGGCCGACAACAACAGCGTAGGTACGATGACAGGATCATCAGCGAAAAAACCACAAACAATCAACAAGACTGCAGACGTAAACTCACCAAAAACCATGATTCCTTTATGTCCCAACCTATCCGATAGCCTCCCACCTAAAAAGCTCCCGAAGAGGTATCCGCCCGTTCCCGCCATTGCTAAGGTGCCAGCTACCGTTGCAGAGTATCCCAACTTGTCAGTAAAAAGTAAGACAAGGAATGGCAGAATGAAGTTACCCATCCCTAAAATCATTCTAGCCACAGCTAAATAATAAATATTGTTTGGTAAGTTCCTGTACATTGCAGTGGCAGAGAATAGCTGATTGATCATAATATCCTTAAAGTAACATCAAGTTTTTGGTAACTGTGTTTTATTCGATGGTGCTGAAATCGAGGTTTCTAGGCACGGCAACACTCACCACCTGAGTGCCTGCAATTAAGTCATGCAAACAGCGTCTGTCTTTACGTAAAGCAAACAGGTAATCAAGAGTCGATATATACTGACCAACAACAGGAATATAGACAAAGATACTCATCGGTAAGATTCGTTTGATCACTATGTTGAATAAACCTAGTTGTTTGCCATCCATATCAACAATTGCAATTTCCATTACATTTTTACCGATCGTTTGTCCCTTATTTTGCAGTAAGTAGCCGTGACACAAGAGAAACATCACCCAGCCATAAACAAACACCATGATTTGTTCGTGTAGATCTATCGTTCCGTTAGAAGCAGCTCGATCGAACAAGTCGGTATACAAAACAACTGGAATCATAGCAGCCGCGTAAATGAGGCCATCAAT
The DNA here is from genome assembly GCF_013114115.1 of Vibrio sp. 070316B. Taxonomy (NCBI): domain Bacteria; kingdom Pseudomonadati; phylum Pseudomonadota; class Gammaproteobacteria; order Vibrionales; family Vibrionaceae; genus Vibrio; species Vibrio sp. 070316B. The sequence goes on from NZ_VTYC01000011.1 coordinate 56,898, forward strand.
AAAAAGCGCCCAAAAGCGAGACCATCGAGATGCGAGAACTACTGTGGGTGTATTTTCTATGACTTCAGACATGCCCTTTCCTAAGGTAGTGTTGATTATTGATGTAGAGAGTGCGATTTCAGATAACTAAAGCTTCATTTATTGATAAAAAACGTAGAAATAGGTATGAAAAACACTTTGTTTTCAATAAATAAAGCCGCTTTATAAAATCAAATGAAACATATCATGCACAAATGTCACAATAGGTATTCAATGCAGTTTATGTGAGTTTCATTGCATAAAATAAAGATAGAGATGTAATGATAAATTGGAAGGACGCTTACGAAGGTAAAACTTGGAAGTAAGAGGTGGAGACTTAACACGCTGTATAAATGCATTTTTCACTAAGTAGTGATACCAAAAATGAAGACTATCGCGTCTACTCTCGCCCCAACACAGACTCAATAAAAGCTGACTTCTTTTTACGATATTTGTCTTGTGGCCAACCTTCACAAGACATTTTGAGTGTATTGTATTTTTCGACTAAATCGGCGCTTGCCCTCAGCCTGTCGCGAAACGTTAGAAAGCACTCAAACTCAGAACCATTGGCGACCAGTTGCAATGCCACATCATCAGAGGATATGGATTCCAGCATGCACAGTTCTGTTGTTCTTAGCGTATCGAGCTTCTCTTTGAAGCCGAGTGCTGTGAGTCGCTCTGCGGCATCCTCAAGCTCGTTGAGCTCAACACCCACGAAGATATCTAAATCGCCCTTAGATAAAGCTAACGGAATGGATGATGCACCTACATGCTCTACTCTCGCGGTAGGGAGTAGCTTCTTGATATCACGCTCGTATCGTTCAAACATCTCACGGCAAGCAGCTTGGTATTGTTCTGCTGGGTAAAATTGCATGCATCCTCACTATTCAATTAGCACTAGTACATTAAAGGCTGTTAAACACACCAATTGCCAAAAGAAACAACAATAGAATGATAGCCCCGATATTGGACACTCGATCCCGCTCTTTTTCGTCAGGCGTAAACGAAGGAAAACGCCCTAAAGTGAACACCTTAGATACAACCCATCCCACGCCGAAGCATATGATGTCCATAATGAAGAACTGGAAAAGCATGCGAAAGAACGCACCAACGAACCTAAAGAATGTGAGTACTATATCTTCCATTTTCTTTCCTAACGAACGTCAATTTTGAATAAAAATGCCATGGGTATAGGTTCAGATCAAGTCGCTTATACGGAATTATCTACGAAATAGCGATTGAAAGAAGGCTTCATTCGACCTTCGATTGAGAAAGAGCGGTAAAAAGTTCAATCGGATATGAAGCCTAAAGTATTGTACCCACTTAAATTGACTCGCAATTTGAAAGTAAAAAATTGATTTAAAATATAAGTTCAATATAACAACAAGATAAGCTCAATAATAAATGGCACTCTCTTTGCAAACCATATTGTGATGACCGAAACACTCTGAGAAAAACAACGAGCAAAAAGGGGAAAAGTCACATGGAGAATAGAATTCCATCTCTCGATGGGTTGCGTGCTGCATCTATATTGCTAGTCTGTTTAGGGCACTTGTGCGGTACAGTTAACTTTCCCCAAATATTTATGCCACTCAATAGCTTGGGTAACTTCGGCGTAAAAGTATTTTTTGTTATATCAGGGTTCCTAATTACAACGCTATTGTTTAGTGAACTTAAGCTAACCAATAAGATAAATCTTCCCCAATTCTTCATCCGGCGCATGTTCCGTTTATTCCCTGCTTTTTATTTCTACATTCTTTGTATCGCAATCGCAGAATACGTTGGCATCATCTCTTTGCTACCGGGCGACCTATTCCACGCTGTCACCTACACAATGAATTATCACCACGAGCGCGAATGGTGGCTCAATCACACCTGGTCACTTGCGGTCGAAGAGCAATTCTACCTACTGTGGCCACTTTTACTCACGACATTGGGACGACAACACGCTAAGTCATTGCTCCTATTAGCGGTTTTATTTATCCCCTGTATTCGCTATTGGATGTGGTTTGAAGCCGGTAGTTCCCCCTCAGCGATGACCCGAGAGTTTCAGGCAATTGCAGATGCACTAGCCATGGGCTGTATTATTGCCTACATGAAAGAGGCTGGGTTCACACTCCCCAGTTGTTTTAGTTCTAGGTGGTTCATAGTCGTGCCTGTGGCGATGATTTTAGTTCCCAGCGCACTCTATAAATTGAGCCCAGCTTGGTTCTACGTACTTGGCCAAACATTAATCAACGTTTGTGCTGCACTTATGATTCTTCGCTATAGCCAGTTTAATCACGGCCTGAGCTTCACTATCCTAAATAGTAAACTTGCTGTGTGGCTAGGTGTATTAAGTTACTCGCTGTATCTGTGGCAAGAACCTTTCTTAAATTCTTGGACTCGTGAGTGGTATGCCACTTGGCCTATCAACATTGTTCTCGTATTCATATGCGCGCTCATTTCATACTTCTTGATTGAACGACCTGGACTTAAATTAAGGAAGAAACTCGCAGCAAGACGTAAGAAGGTGGAGACGGTAAACGGACGTAAATCCAAGGTGTAAGATCTAATCCCCTTCGCAACAACTATAGCTTCTCGAAGCGCCTGTCAGATATCCAAAATCAAAAAGCCCCGGTTATAGGTACCGGGGAAACAGGGTGGGATGAGTTTGGCGCGTGCCCGTAAGACCAAACTCTCCCCAAGCCTCACCTAAGACTCATGCTCTTAGGTAAAGGATTCTGAGTACTGTTATTGAAAAGTACGGTTATTGAATCGTAGCACCTTGTTCTACCCAAGTGCCGATGAGTGCTCGCTCTTCGTCGGTCATTTGAGTCATGTTACCAAGAGGCATCACCTGAGTTGTTACGGTTTGAGCAACGATCCTAGGTACATTAGCTTTGATCTCTTCTGGCGTATCAAGCATGACACCTGCTGGCGCGGCAGCAAAAGCGGCATGGCTAGGCGTTGCAGAGTGACACACTGAACAGCGCTCTTGAATGACCTTGTTGATGGTTTCAAAGCTGACACCTGCACTCGCAGGTTGCGTTGCGTGTGCTGGAGCTTGTTGAGCATCAGTCGTTGCAGAAGGCGTACTATTCACAGCAAGTTCTTCTGGAGACGATTCGGTCGTACTAACTTGCACTTCTTGTACCACTGGTGCTTGCACTACCGGGGTCATCTGTTTTTTCGCGTAAGGTGAGGTAACAAACGCGAGAGTAATCATACCCAATGCCGCTACTGGCACTGTCCATGCGAACTTCTGACTGCCATGACGGGTATTGAAGTAGTGACGTACCAATATACTGAAGATTGCCAGGCCAGCAAGGATCAACCAGTTGTATTCAGAGCCGTAAGTGCTTGGGAAGTGGTTACTGATCATGATGAACAGCACTGGCAGTGTCATGTAGTTATTGTGACGAGAGCGCAGTAGACCTTTCGCAGGTAGTGCCGGATCCGGTTCGCGTTTCTCTTCAATCGCTTTCACCAAGTTACGCTGCGCAGGCATGATAACGCGGAATACGTTACCCACCATGATGGTACCGATAATGGCACCCACGTGGATATAAGCACCACGGCCACTGAACACTTGGGTTAGGCCATAGGTCGCAGCAACGAGCAGCACAAACAGCACAACGCCAAGCAACACCGGGGTTTTTCCTAATGGCGAGTCACACAGTAAGTCGTAGATAAACCAGCCGGCAACGAATGAACCAATACCAATCGCGATTGCCGTTGTTGAATCAAGGCCAGAGCCCGGTGCAATCAGGTAGATTTCTGCGTTGAGGTAATAAACGACACCCAGTAGACACACGCCTGTGATCCATGTGAAGTAAGCTTCCCACTTGAACCAGTGTAGGTGCTCTGGCATTTCTGGTGGCGCAAGTTTGTACTTCTCTAGGTGATAAATACCACCGCCGTGAATCGCCCATAAGTCGCCTGAAAGGCCAGTTTTAGGGTTAACTCGGTTAAGGTTGTTCTCTAACCAAACAAAGTAAAATGATGCGCCTATCCACGCAACACCAACAATCATGTGAATCCAGCGAATCGCTAAATTCAACCACTCTGTAATATGCGGATCCATAATAAACTCCTGTATCACAACGCTTTAGCTAAGCGTTGCTCTTCCTTGTTGTCTTCCGTTGGCATATCTTCCAAATGCAATGCCACCAGGTCGTTCTCAAAATAAACTTCATCACAGTTATGTCCTTCTCCACCTCTATCGACGATCAAGAACTGGTCTTGATCCGTGAGTGCAAGAACAGGGTGATGCCACACCCCTTTGTGATAGTTCACTCCTTGACGGCCGTTGCTTAAGAAAGCTCGGCAATTGGCTAACGATGGGTTACCGCCTTTTGGGGCAACAACAATTAAATAGGGTTGACCAAGTAATGGAATGAATGCCTGAGAGCCAAGTGGATGACGCTCTAGCATTTTGATGGTCAGTGGGTAGCTCAACGGCGTAGCTTGGAAGATGCTGATGATCGCTTCTCCGCCCTGGTCTTGCACGTCCGTTGTCGCTAGCTTGTGGTAGCGACGTGTTGAGCCACTGTTGATCATGAAGAAATCACTATTATCAGACTCGATAACATCACCAAACTCAGTAAAAGCTTGCTTAGTTAACGGTTCGATAGTTAAACGACGTATTCCATTACTCATACTGATTTCCTTACCTATTTCGCTTTCGTACCAAATAGACGCAAACGGCTAATACCACCATCTGGGAATATGTTTGCACGTACATGGGTAATCGCACCAAGGTCGTTTACCTCAGAAATGAATTCGTGAATCTCGTGCGCTTGCAGCTTTTGTGCTGGCAAGAGTTCACGCCAGAATAGGCTTTGTGTTTCCACTTGATCGTCGGTACCGCCTTTCACATAAGCCGCTTGGATTGAGCAGCTGTCTGGGTAGTTACCTTTGAAGTGTGCCGTATCCACAACGATACGTTCGATATTACCTGGGTGGCCTAATGCCACGATTACCCAATCATTACCCGGCGTACGACGACGCGCTGTTTCCCAGCCATCACCCATGTTTTCACCGCGGCCTGGGCCTAAGATGTTGGCTTTATTACCGTAGTGCTCATCACTACATGCCAGTGCTCGGCCACCGTGCTCAACGGCTGCTAGGTCGACTTGTTGCTGAGAATCTATTGCGTCCCAATCAACGCTTGGTCGGCCGTAAACACGAAGGCGTGCAACACCACCGTCTGGATAGATGTTCAAACGCAGGTGCGTAAATACTTGGTCGCTTTCGATGTCTTCAAAATGATGATGATCACCCTGTAGTGCCATTGAAGGTAGAATTTCTTGCCACTCTGTTGAGTCTGTTGGCTCACCCTGTGGTGAATAGCATGCGTCGATTGATGCCGAAGGTGGGAAGTTACCTGTGAAGAATGAGGTATCAATATCAACGCCAGCGATAGTGCCAGCTAAGCCAAGGCGAACGACACAGTAGTCGTAACCTTCGCCGCGTTTACGTCTGCTTTCCCAGCCGTCCATCCACTTGCCGTTATCGTCGTATAAGTCGTCTTTCCACTCTGGTGCTGCGTGGCTGAGGAGACGGCTTTTATCGGCGAAAAAATCGTCTGTTGCGAAGATAGCTTCTGCGCCGAGTTTTTCGTCTGCAAGGTTTATGTACTGTTCAAATTTATGGGTCATGTCCGTGTAATCCTATGAAATTAATCAAGTAATAATAAAATGAGAACTTAGTGGCTTATCTTTTTACAAATCAAATCTTTAGCACACTAAGACTGGGCTGAGATAGCTGTTAACTCCGTTAACTTACATATCCCAGAGACGAAACATCGCGATCTTATTGATCTCTTGAATCGCCGTAGCAAACTCAGTTTCACTATCATTTCCTAATCGCATCTCGAACGACTCAAGAATTTGGTAACGATTGGCTCCCTTCACCGCCATGATAAAAGGGAAATTGAAGCGACTTTTGTAGCTGTTGTTATAAGAAGTGAATTTTTCAAATTCTTCGGCGCTGCATTGGTCAATGCCCGCCCCCGCTTGTTCTTTGGTCGACGACTCGGTGAGTTCGCCGTTTACTGCTGCTCTGCCCGCTAAATCTGGGTGAGCGTTGATCAAAGCCAACTGTTTGCCTTGGTCGGCATTCAACAAGGTCGATGCCATTTTTAGATGAAGATTCTCAATGTAGTCGTCTTCGGCATTCAAACCTTGGTCATATACCGCCTCAGCAACCCATGGGCTGTGCTCGTAAACATCAGCAAAGTGCGCGACAAAAGTGTCACGGTCCATGGTTGTTGGTTGGCAAGATCGAAATTCAGTCACGTTAAGCCTCCTTGCTGTTCGTTCTAATTTTGTTGTCCGTTGTATGGATGATGTTTGTGCCAGTGGTTGGCAATATCGATTCGACGACATAGCCACACGCTGTCATGCTGTTTTACGTAATCTAAGAAGCGTCTCAATGCAGCAATACGACCGGGACGACCAATAAGACGACAATGCAGTCCTACCGACATCATTTTCGGTGCGGTTTCGCCTTCCATATAAAGGGTGTCAAAAGTGTCTTTTAAATATTGGAAGAACTGCTCACCCGAGTTGAATCCTTGCGCCGTTGAAAAACGCATATCGTTCACATCAAGTGTGTAAGGGATCACCAGTTGTGGATGACCGGTTTCGGTGTGCCAATAAGGCAGGTCATCGTCGTAGGCATCTGAGTCGTAAAGGAAGCCACCTTCTTCTGCAACTAAACGACGAGTATTCGGCCCTGTGCGACCGGTATACCAACCTTGCGGGCGTTGACCCGTTACCTGTTGGATGATCTCAATCGCTTTGGTCATGTGGTCGCGCTCTTCTGACTCATCAATGTATTGATAGTCTATCCAGCGATAACCGTGGCTACAGATTTCGTGACCTGCTTCTACCATGGCTTCAGCTACGTCTGGGTGACGCTCAATTGCCATAGCGACCGCAAATACAGTCAGTGGAATTTCATATTCATCGAACAAGCGAAGAACACGCCACACACCCGCTCGGCTACCATACTCATAGATGGACTCCATGCTGATGTGACGCTCGCCTTTGATCGGCTGTGCTGACGGGATCTCTGAAAGAAAGGCTTCAGACTCGTCGTCTCCATGTAACAAACAACGCTCACCGCCCTCTTCATAGTTCAATACAAAAGAAACCGCGACGCGCGCATTACCTGGCCATTGAGGGTTGGGAGGATTAGCTCCGTAACCGATCAAATTTCTTGAATAATCCTTATTCATCCAAGTACTCCTAACATAAGTGGTTGGTTTAGCCGCTCTTCAACTGACCCATCGAAATGATTCAGCTATTGGTTATTTCAAAACCGAGCAACCTTACCCCTGTACATTTATTGTATACAATTATTTATCTCAATGTAAAGATTTTGTTATTCAAGTTAAATTTGAACTATTTACCGACTTTAAAACAACAACTTAACAAAACTCAACCTCACCAAAAAACGATAATAAAGATCTATAAAGTCAGAAAAAAAGATACAATGGTTAACATTTTTCCAACAATTCGCTTTACTAATTGTGTACAGTTCGTACATAGTTAGTGATAACAAAGTGACCAGCTGAACTCTTTTGCAAGGTCGAAATGGATACATAAACCACGGAACAGAGGAGCGCCAAAAGCGCTATTAAAGGACTATGGGAAGATTAACAACACACGTATTAGACACCACACACGGCTTGCCTGGCGCAGAGATCAAGGTAGAGCTTTATAAGGTAAACGAAGACTCAACAGAAAAGCTGGCGACCGTGCTCACCAACTCCGATGGCCGTACCGATGCGCCGATTCTGGCAGGAAATGATTTCCGCCCGGGGAAATATCAATTGGTGTTCTATGTAGCCGATTACTACAAAAGCAAAGGTGTCGAATTAGATGGCGTGCCTTTCCTAGACGATGTGGTTATTCGTTTCGGCTTGGATGATCCCGATGCGCACTACCACGTTCCGCTTTTAGTCTCGCCATACAGTTTCTCGACTTATCGGGGCAGTTAGTCCCGATGCTTAGAATCCCGATCTAGGCTCAATCAACCAGTAATAAACAGATTCATGCGTGCATCTAAAAAGATGCATGCTCAGTAGGGTCTGTTGACCTTTCGAGCTGATTTTTGCAGCGCTTTGTGGAAAATTTCTACAAAGCAGAGGCTTTGATGTGTAGCTAGCCTACATGAGAAGCCGATAACGCAGTAGAAATGAACCACAAAGGCAGCCCGAAGGGTTCGGTTAGAATCGTTTTATGCTTTGTTAAGAAGTATTTACTTAGAGTGACTAGGCTACATACTCCTTGCCGCGCCTAAAACGATTCTATCTCGAACAAAATTTAACCGCGAAAGGTCAACAGACCCTCAACACGCTCACATAAAAATACTAACAACGTTAACAGTTAGAAAATGAGTCGCGAGAAACTCGTCAATAGAGACTTAGCGCTAGGAAAAACCTTAAAACTTCATATTGAAATTTCGCTGTATTCAATAAATGGATCACAACATAAAAGGACTTGCAGACATGAGTGAGAGTAAAACAGAAATACTCAACCAAGATGCGAATAACGGAATTTTAGAGAAATTCTTTAAAATTAAGGCCCACGGAAGCAGTGTGAAAAATGAGTTAGTCGGCGGTGTCACTACCTTCGCGACGATGGCTTACATTATCTTCGTTAACCCCCAAATCATGGCCGCTTCAGGTATGGATGCTGGCGCAGTATTCGTTGCAACCTGTATCGGTGCCGCTATCGGTTGTTTGTTAATGGGCTTATTTGCGAACTGGCCTGTTGGCCTAGCACCGGGCATGGGTCTGAATGCGTTCTTCTCCTTTACGGTTGTGAGTGAGATGGGCTATAGCTGGGAAGTCGCACTGGGTGCGGTGTTTATCTCTGGTATCTTGTTTGTCGGGATGAGTTTCTACAAAGTCCGTCAATGGATCATCGAGAGTATTCCTGAGAGCTTACGCTATTCCATGACTGCGGGTGTTGGTCTGTTCTTAGGTCTAATTGGCTTAAAAACAGCAGGCATCGTCGTCGAAAACCCAGCAACTTTGGTTTCACTGGGTGACTTTACCAAACCAGAAGCTCTGCTTGCTGCGATTGCATTCTTGATCATTGCAGTTCTAAGTGAGCGTAAAGTATTTGGCGCGGTACTTATCGGTATTTTGAGTGTAACGCTAGTCGGCATGATGCTTGGCCTAGTTCACTACGATGGCTTCTTCGCTGCACCACCAAGCCTAGCTCCTACCTTTATGGCAATGGATATCGCAGGCGCACTGAACGTATCGATGATCAGCGTTATCTTGGCTTTCCTTTTTGTAAACATGTTCGATACCGCAGGCACATTAATGGGCGTGGCTGAGCGTGCAAATCTGACCAATCCTGAAACGGGCAAAATTGAAGGCCTGAGCAAAGCACTGAAAGCCGACAGTATTTCAAGCGTGGCAGGTGCGTGTGTGGGTTGTCCGCCAGTAACCAGTTATGTCGAAAGTGCAGCCGGTGTTGCTGCAGGCGCACGAACAGGTCTTTCTGCAATAGTGGTTGGTGTATTGTTCTTAGCGGCAATTTTCCTATCACCGTTAGCCGGTATGATCCCCGCTTACGCAACGTCTGGTGCTCTTATTTACGTCGCATTCGTGATGATGAGCAGTATGCAGCACGTCGATTGGAAAGACTTCACTAACGGCGCACCTGCTGCAATCACAGCACTGATGATGCCACTGACCTTCTCTATCGCGAACGGTATCGCACTGGGTTTCATTACCTACACAGTGCTTAAACTGGCGACAGGTAAAACCAAAGATGTGTCTATCTCGATGTACTTCCTAGCGGCTATCTTCATCGCCAAGCTAGTGTTCATCGGTTAACCCTATAGCTCCTGAGCAGTTGTTTCTTGATTGCTCACAACGTTGCTTGGCTCGTTCGCAAGCCAAGCAACAACATGATTTTTAAGAAAGCTAATTGCATTGATGACGAGAGAGCAGAAACCCTACCGATTCAGTGCACCTTTTTTATGACCCTACGCAGTTTGTAGAAGTCATTATTTGACCGCCAATCGCCTGTAAACGGAAACGCAGGCAGAGGAATATCAAATGAAACTTCTGTACACCCTTAATGAAAGACCGCCTCATGGGCTAACCCTTCTACTTGCTTTACAGCATATGCTCGCCTCGATTGGTGGCATCGTCGCTGTCCCTCTTATTGTCGGTGCCTCTATCGGCCTACCTAACACAGAGATCGTCTCACTGATCAATGCGGCGCTATTAGCGTCTGGTATTGTGACTGTCGCGCAATGTCTCGGCTTTGGCCCTGTTGGAATTCGATTGCCCGTTGTTATGGGTTCGAGCTTTGCCTTTTTAGGTGTCGCTATTTCCATCGGTAACGAAGGTGGTGTCGCCGCCATCATGGGCTCGGCGCTGATCGGCTCGTTTGTGGTTATTGGTGCCAGCTTCTATATGGACAAGGTTCGCAAGCTGTTCCCAACCGTGGTAAGTGGTGTTGTGGTTACCTTAATCGGCTTAACCATTTTACCGGTTGCCATGAACTGGGTTGGCGACTCTCCTGCCAACACGGAACAATTCGCCACGCTACCTAAACTGTTTCTCGCACTGGTCTCTTTGGGGATCGTGATTGGCGTATCGGTTTACTGTAAAGGCGCGGTTGCAGCCTCCGCTATCGTGATTGGCCTAGCAGGCGGTTACATTGTGGCGCTATCACTCGGGATGGTCGATCTTGAGCAGATCAGCTCTGCTGCTTGGGTCGGTGGCCCAGAACCATTCAAGTATGGCTTTACATTTTCTGCTAGTGCCATCATCAGCATGAGCTTGGTGTACATCGTGGTTATCGCTGAAGCAACCGGTGACTTCATGGCGCTTGGCAACAACTGCCAAACCCAAGTTAGCGGCAAAGATCTAAAACGTGGGCTGCTAGGCGATGGCCTTGGTAGTACCTTATCTTCGATTTTAACAGCGATGCCACTAGCATCATTCAGTCAAAATGTCGGTATTGTAGGTATCACAGGCGTAGCAAGTCGCTATGTAGTGGCTGCAACAGGTGGCTTGCTGATTTTAGGTGGTTTATTCCCGAAATTAGCCGCAATTGCCGTCACGATTCCTAAACCCGTTTTAGGTGGTGTAGGTTTTGTGATGTTCGGAATGATTGCCTACGCGGGTATCCGTATGTTGATCAAAGCAGCAGACACCAAGCGAAATGCCTTGGTAATCTGTGTAGGTTTGGCATCTGGTTTGGCCGTTACCTTCGAACCAAGATTGCTGCAACACTTGCCACACGATTTGGCGAACTTTCTGCACTCTGGCATTACGACTGGCACCATCATGACGGTTGTTCTTAACCTTGTATTGCCTAAATCTTCACGCGCAGAAGAACAAGAAGCGTTAGCCGAAAGCCAAGCGCAAGTTGAGCTAGAAATGAAAGAACAAGCTGAAGAAGAACTACACTCAAACGAGCAGCTAGAGATTCAACAAGCAACAACAGAAACTGACGTTCAAACGGCATCAGAAACCCCTGAGCCAAAAACGAACTAGATGAATCGCTAACGAGCGTAAAACCGATTTCCGTAGAATCACGGGCGTAATGGGAACAATGAATATTTCATCGCCCTTGATTCGAATTTATCTTTCAACAACAAATACCAAATAAAGACCCTCTTCCCTGAAAAGGCTGAGATGGCTAAGGACTACTATGAATGGAAACCATCTGGATTAAGAATCCTCTCGCAATCTACACTGGCTCGCTGGCTGATGCAGAAGGCGGCATTGTCATAAAAGGTAATAAAATCATTGAACTGGTTGGCAAACACAAAGAGCCGACCTCCCCCGTAGATTACAGCGTCGACGCCTCTCGTCATGTTGTGACTCCTGGGCTTATCAATGCGCACCACCACTTCTATCAAACCCTAACGCGAGCCTACCCCGGCGCACTCAATAAAGAACTCTTCCATTGGCTACAAAGCCTCTACCCGGTTTGGGCGAACCTCGATTCTGAGATGATGAGCCTTGCTACTGAGCTGGCGCTTGTCGAGTTAATGATGTCGGGCTGTACTACAGCGTCGGACCATCATTACTTGCTGCCAAACGGGCTTGAACACGCCATTGATTTACAAGTCGAGGCGGCAGAGGAATTGGGCGTAAGGGCGATATTCACTCGCGGTTCCATGAGCCTTGGGGAAGATGAAGGTGGACTACCTCCACGACACACCATTCAAACCGAACAAACCATCATTGATGACAGCCAACGCTTGATTCGTGATTACCACCAGCGTGATGAAGGGGCGATGATTCAAATCGCACTCGCGCCTTGTTCGCCATTCTCGGTCACCACAGATCTGATGAAAGAGACCGCCAAGATCAGTGAGCGTGAGAACGTAATGATGCACACCCACCTGTGCGAAACCTTAGACGAAGAAGACTTCTGTATTGAGAAGTTTGGCCTGCGCCCTGTCGATTACCTAGAAGATGTCGGCTGGCTCAATGAACGCACTTGGCTTGCTCATGGTATTCACTTCAACCCAGAAGAGATTAAGCGTTTGGGTAAAGCAGGAATAGGTATCAGCCACTGCCCAACTTCCAACATGATGTTGGCTTCCGGTATTTGTAAGAATAATGACCTCGAGGCCGCGGGTGTAAAGGTCGGGCTGGGTGTGGACGGTTCTGCTTCAAACGACGGCTCCAATATGATTGCCGAAGTTCGCATGGCGATGTATCTACAACGTCTGCAATATGGCTCAGCAAACGTATCTCACTTCGACGCACTGCGCTGGGCAACATCAGGCTCTGCTGCGGCAATGGGCAGAACCGACATTGGTACGCTAGAGGTCGGCAAACAAGCCGACATCGCGATGTTCAAGCTTGATGACATTCGTTTCTCTGGCAGCCACGATCCACTTGCAGCACTACTACTCTGCGGCGCTCAACAAGCAGATAAAGTGATGGTTGCAGGTAAGTGGCGAGTTAACGATGGCGCTGTGATTGGGGTAGACATGGAGCAGCTAATGCACCGTCACCACACCGCTGCGATGAAACTCGGAAAACTGGCAATGAATAATAACTAACGCCAATGCTTGTCCATCAAACAGTGTGTACCTCACTATGATGGGCAAGCTTCCTTACTACTAATAAAAATTCAATTCTGACTGTTAAATACGCCATCCTATTGGTTGTTCTCCCCCTAAATATTCAACCAAAATCCACTCTATAATTAACATATCTAATTTAATAATTACTAATTTAAATTCAGCTAATTTAATTAAAGCTAAATATTAAACCTATTATTTATTTGGCACAGGTCAAATTTAAAACGCTCGTTCTAATTATATAAACATCAATTCAATCAACAGATTTAGTAATAATCACAACAATTATGATAATTACATTTCTATCACTTAACTCATTGGTGAATAGAATAAAAACCTCCGACGCCTTTCTAGATATAGCCTGAAGAAAGAATAGAAACTAATGATTTAAATATCACTAAATTCAATAGATCAACAATCAAACAATATGGATTCAAATATGTGATCTAAATAGAACTTTTCATTATAAATTTGCTATAGATTGACCAAATCTTATAAAAACAAAAAACATATTAATGGAGAGTATATTTAAAACCCACAAAATAATTACAAGAATAGCAATATAAACAATTCAATAAACCCGCATAAATATATAGGAATACCATTTCATGGTAGGGGATTTTATTGTCTCTAGAAAAGCTAATAACAAATCTAACAGGGATAAAACATGAAAAAAATCACACGAACGCTGGTATTATCTTCGATCTCGATTGGACTGCTTTCCTCTTTTGCTTTCACTTCTCAAGCAGCGCCAATTCAAGTCAATCAAGCGTCAGCCGAACAGAACATACCTCAAATCACCTACGATACGATCACCGGTGAAAATGGCGTTTTTATCGATCTAGAAACCGACAATTTCATCCTCAAACAGCAAGAGTGGTATCAGATTCAAGCGTATGTCGAGGGAGCACTGGCACTGCCCGTCACAGAAGCCAGCATGAAATCGGCTTTTAGCATTCCTAACGACATCCCTTTTTCTAACTTCCAAGCTTTAGTTCAGCAATATTCCAATATCCATGACACCGCTTTCTACTGGAAAAAGGACCTGTATCCAAGCATCGTGAACCTCTCATTGAGCCTAGCGAACTACGTACAAATCAAAGACTACATGCTCAACCCTTTGAGCGACGCCCTTAATGAGATGTTGGCAAAAGCATTTTCACCCTTACCGGAAGATATCGAGGCTGTTGAACGCAACCGAAAAATGGCGATTGCTTATCTGAAAAGCCTGCAAAACTTTTCATTGAGATACCAGCAAGAGGTGTCCGATGTGGGTGACAACTTGTTGGACTTTTCTGCGCAACTAGACACGCAAAAGCTACAACTTGAAGTGTTGGAAGGGACCCATAACGGGTATCTAACGGATGATGGCAGCGTACTTCAACAGCAAGTGAACGATATCAATGCCCGAATCGCACAACTCAACAAAGACTACACGCACTATGTCACGGTTGCCTCTACTGCCGTCACCTACGCGTGGTTCCCTTTAGTAGCCGTACCAATTATGGGTGTCTACGGAGATAAAGCAGAGAAAGCGCGTAAGCTTCGCAACGAACTGCAAAATGAAGTTAAAGATTTAGAAGAACAATTGTCTTACACACAAAAGGTATATAACTCTTACCATCGCTCTTCAGAAAGCATTGATCTTATATCTCAGCAAATTGAAGATGCTATCCCACATATTAATAAGCTGAAGTTAAATTGGCAGAAAATGAATACCGACTTCACATCACTGCTTGCAGCATTGGATGAAGCTCAAAACAATGCCGATATCATGAAAGACGACGCAATGCTTGGTGCTATCGGTGCATTAGCCAATACATCGGTTGCAGAAATGAACTGGAATAACATCAGCGAGAAAGCCAAGGCATTTGCAAATAATGCTTATATTCAAGAAATGGAGTAGTCCATACCCATCGACAAATAGCTCGGCAAAGCGACGCCTCGCTATAAGTTAAACCAGCAAGACCAATAAAAACAAAATAACAACAGAACACCACGCCTTATGAAAAATAAGGTGTTGGTTTCTGCTACCCAAAATTTGGCTAATACTCATTTCGACAGGACATTAATATGAGAATTCTACCGATTATTATTTCTCTTTCATTATCTCCACAAGCTTTTGCTAGTGACTGGTTAGAACTTAATAACTTGCCTAATTCCACCGAATACCCAACTTGGGTTCAATCTGCCTATTCAGATGTCGATGTTCTCTCTCGCTCTACATCTGATCTCCACATCAACCTCAGTGACTGGATTGCGGAGCAGAACCTTTACGTGACTAAACCCTCAAAAATCGTCGTTTTTGCCGATACCATCGAGGTTCCAGAAAACTTCAACTTGGTGGTGAATAACCAAAACATTCTCATTTTTGCCCGTAAAATTGTCGGACAAGGCGCCCCAACTTTCGTTCTCGGGCAACAAGGTGCTGCGGCATCAGTGACTGTGATTGCAGGAGAGATCGACACTCCGATTAATGTCCTCGCTTTCCAAAACGATGGCAGCATTACACGAGATGCCCTTTCAGCAGAAGATGGCGATGGAACCTCTGTGGTATTAGCAGGAGAACACTACCGCAGAACCACCATCGACTCGAACATTACTGGGCAAATGAAACTGGCGACCACACCTTTTACCGACATTGTTAACCGCTCTTTTGATATGGCAGCCAGCTTATTCGACACCAACCCAGAACTTAGTCTCGAACTGATTAATTGGATTGAGCAGAGTTTGCGTCACGCAGGCTCAGTGGTGGAAGATGACCCTATCCTTTCAGACCTGTACCTCCAAACCGTTGCTTTTAAACAGTTCATTAGTTTCAGCACTAAAGAGAGCAACTATGTGCCTTATCTCGACAAGGTGCTCTACCAAGGCAAATACGAAGCGTACCTGAACGCAATGATCGCGTATCAAGCGCAGTGGGATGTCATTCAAGACAGAAGTACGGTGATCGAAGACAAGATTGAAGCTGCGAAGTTAGCACTCGCTAACGTTGAAGACGTTCTTAGAGCGCAAAACTCGATCATCACTCAAACTCAATCCAATATAGACAAAATAGGCGACAGCCTGACCGAAATCGACAGCCAATACAAAGCTCAGGAGCTTGTGACACTGAGTGCAAGAACCACTTACTTGGTCGGCGTGGAAAACTGGAAAACTCAGCAAGAGCTCAATGCAGCCTTGGCTATCTTCAAAGCCATCGCAGAGATTGGCAGTGCCGTCAGTGGTGTGTTCACAGGGAATCTCTCTGGTGTGAACGACCTCACCGAGCAGTTGGCTAAAACGCCAGAAGCACTGGATAAAGCGAAAAACTTAGTCACCAATATCAAATCAGTCACGGGGATCATTGATAGCGTTACCAAGACCATTTCGGGCATCGCACAGCTCACCGCCGATGTGAAATCGACCATCAAACTTCATAAAATCTCCGAAGCGATGGATGGCTTTGACTTTAATATTCCGACTTTGAATGAGAGCAATCTAGCTTGGGATCTGATGATCACCGAGATCCGCAGTAATTTAAGGCTTGCTGATAGCTTGGGAATTAAAGGCGCAAGACAATATCTAGTCGAACTCGAAAAACAGGTGCTGTTAGGCAAAGCCATTAACACCACTCAACTTAACTTTGCGCAAGAGCAAGCTAAACTCGTCGACCTATTATTGACCAAAAACGTCACCGCTAATCAACAGCAAAGATTGAGTGATGCCATTGAGGGTTATCAGGTAGACAGTGGAAGTTTCGACTCCATCGAGCGTGAGCTTTCGCGAGTGCTAATGCACTTCAAACGTCCAATGTATGTGGCTTTGTCTAACTATGTTCAGGCATACGAATACTGGGCGTTAAAACCAAGTGAGATCACGCCTTCACTGAATAAAAGTTACTTGGACTACCAGTTTGACCTCGCGTCCATCGAAAGTGAGTATGTGAATGCGCTCTCTTCATTCCAGCCAGCACCACAAGATTTCACTATCGACAACTACACCATCTCTAGCCCAGAGCAACTCGATAGCTTCGCAACCACTGGTGAGTTGAACTTCACTATTCCATTGGAACAGGCACAACTATGTTCATTCGACCGAGTCAGACTCTCTACAGTACGCGTGTTCTTAGAGGGGGAAAACTTACCTTTTGGCAAGCAGCTCAACCTGAGAGTATCTAGCTCAGGTAACTATGCTGACCGATACCAGAATCAAGATTACCAATTCAGTTCTAACCCAGTCTCACGTGCGTTTTACTACCGCTTGGATGATCCTACCACCAATGACGTTAGCATCATCACCGATGGTGCAGTGGCGAATAAGTTCGAATACGCTTACTTCCAACCAACTCCATTCTCGTCGTGGAATGTCACCCTCAACAACTTCGATGAGGCAGACCAAGCCAACAACCAATATCTAAAAGATATCGAACAAATTAGGGTTGAGTTCTTAGGCAGTGGTATCCCGAATGGCAACAGTTGTTCTAACTGAAGTGAGAAATAACCAAGCTATCTAATAGCCATAAAAAGGCCGACATCTTGTCGGCCTTTTTGGTTTTATTCGATTAACTACTTAGCGTTTGGAGTCTAATCCATCAAACTCTTAGACTTAATCGCCTTCTTAGACAGTTCTTTGGCAAACTCGGTAATGTCGGCTTCAAACTCATCGACACTTTGGCGAATCTCATCCAGTTGAACAGTTTGCATCACGCGGTTTTCCATCACGATTTGGCCGTTCACAATCGTCGTGTCGATGTTGCTCGGGTTCGCTTGATAAACCAAGGTTGCGTATGGGTCGTAGCTTGGCATCATGTTCGCTGATTGTGTTTCGACAATCACGATGTCCGCTTTCTTACCGACTTCCAGAGAACCAATTTGGTCTTCCATGTGTAAGGCTTTAGCGCCACCTAAAGTCGCCATCTCGATCACTTGCTCAGGAATCATGATGGTGCGATCTGAGTGCTTCAAACGTTGCATGTTCGCTGCGTAGCTTAGGGTACGCATAATATCGACTTGGTTTGAGCTCATAGGGCCGTCTGTTCCCAAACCGATTCGCATGTCAGCATGGTACATATCCCATGCTGGTGCGATGCCAGTTGCGCCTTTAGCGTTCGCCATTGGGTTGTATGAGATCCCTGCGTCAGCTTGCTTGAGAAGCTTTTGATCGTTCTCTGAAAGGTGGATACCGTGAGCAATGACTACACGCTCATCCAGCACACCAATTTCATCCATGTATTCGACTGGCGACGTGGCCTTAGTTTCATCTTTGATGCGCTTTTCTTCATTTGGGAATTCAGCAACGTGAATTAATACCGGCACATCGTATTGAGCAGACAGTTTGTTGATTTCTTGAAGCTTGTCTTTGCTCACTGTGTAGACCGCATGTGGTGCATAAGCAGGTGTAATCAGCTCGTCGTTTTGGTACTGCTCAATAAAGCCTTTGGCATAATCAATACCGCCATAAGGTTCTTTAGCGTCTACCACAGGGAACTTAATCACGGTTTCGCCGAGTACCGCACGCAGGCCAACTTCTTTAGTCGCTTTTGCCATTTCATCCATGTGGTAATACATATCGGCGTAAGTCGTGACACCACTCTGTGCCAGCTCGATACTGCCCAGCTTGGTCGCGTTATAAATCAGTTCACGGCTTAGCTTTTCGGCTTCAAGCGGAAAGAAGTAAGCGAATAATCGGTTGGAAATCCCCTCTTCACCTAAACCGCGAAACGCAATCATAGGAAGGTGGTTATGAGCATTGACCATGCCAGGCATAACAATGCCATCTTGAGCATCAATCACCTTTTCAGCTCGGTATTGAGTCATCAAGTTCTCATTACCCACCGCGATGATCTGGTCGTTTTTCACAACAACAACGCCATCTTCAATCACATCCATTTCAGAGTTGATCGTCAGGACTTGTCCATTAGTGATAATCAGATCGGCGTTGTATGTTTGAGTTGCCACTGTCGAACCACAGCCAGCCAGTAAAACGGCGCTGATGGTACATGCCAAGCTTTTAAGCGTCATTGCTAAACCTATATGTTGTGCGTGTAATATTGTTAGAAGCTTCACTTTGTTGTTCTTAGCTATTCGTGCTTGAGAACAACAATGCCGCAAATTTTCGCGACACTATACCCTTATCTTTAAATAAAATGGCATACCAAATCGAGCCAAACTCAAGAGAAATAAGTAATTGCACAACAGGTCACAAAAAGTGGCTTTACACTAGTCGTCACTCCTGTACAAAAACAAAAAAGGCCCGCAATCACAGACCTAAATAAACCTTCAAATACCGTTAGCTTTTCACACCGCAACCTTTAATCACTAACTGGGTGATAAACTCAGCGGCTTCTTCGTAGTCTTTATCATCGAGCTTATCTTTCTGCATAACGCTGCAAATCTGCCAACCAAAGTCGGCATAGGTTTGCGTCGCCGCCCAAATGGTAAACATCAGGTGATGCGCAGGTACGTCGTCCATCAGCCCTTTTGCCGACCAAGTTGAGAACTTATCGAGGATCATCTGCGATTGGTTATACAGCTCATCGCCGATCTCTTTCGGAAGCACTTTAGCGCCCGACATCACTTCATTGGCAAACACTTTAGAAGCGTGTGGATGGTCGCGTGAGATGATTAACTTAGTTTGAATATATTGAGATAAAGCTTCAACGGGATCGTTCAGCTCTTCAATAGGGCGAGAGGCTTCAAGTAAAGGCTGCGTGACGGTTTCTAGAACGGCATTGTAGAGCTTGTCTTTCGAGCTGAAGTAATAGAATACGTTGGGTTTGGGAATGTCGGCCGCCTTCGCGATATCCGCCATTTTGGTTGCGGCATAACCATGAGTAGCGAATTGTTCACACGCCACTTCGATGATTAAATCTTGATTCTTTTGTCTGATCCTAGACATATGACTTCCTTTACAGCTCATTACTTAAACCATAGTAATCAACGTGCTTCATTAGTCCAGAAGATAATTCAAGAACTCAAGGTCACCGCATTGATAACAAAAAATGGTCGCCCCAATGCACTGAGGAGCGACCCTTTTATCCGGCTGCTAAAGAATCAATATTGCACGGAAGTCATTGACGTTAGTCAGCGTAGGCCCTGTCGTCAGCAGAACGCCCGTTTGCTTGAAAAAGTCATAACTATTATTCGCCTCTAGATAATCATCGGCTTTGAGTGTTAAGCGAGTACCTTCTTGCCAAGTTTCTGGTGTTATCCATGCCCCAGCATTGTCTTCCACACCGTCAATACCATCCGTATCAGCGGCCAACGCGAATATGTTGCCCTGCCCTTTCAGTTCGTTGTACAAACTTAAAAGGAACTCACAATTGCGCCCACCACGACCGTTTCCTTTAACCGTTACTGTTGTTTCACCACCTGAAAGCAATACACAAGGAGTCTCGAATGGGTGCTTATTATTAGCGACTTGTTTAGCTAATGCTGCGTGCACCTTCGCTACTTCTCTCGCCTCTCCCTCGATACAATCACTCAACACATACGCAGGAATACCCAAACCTTCAGCCTCTGCCGCCGCAGACTCAAGTGCAGACATTGGAGTCGCGATAATATGGTGCTCGGCGTTCTTCCAACAAATGTCATCTGGCTTGACGGTTTCAGATTGTGGGTTATTCAGCCACTCAAATGCCGAGCCTGGTATTTCTATTTGGTAGCGTTCCAATATGGCGAGCGCATCGAAACGCGTGGTGGTGTCCGGTACGGTTGGTCCAGACGCAATCACACTGATGTCATCACCCGGCACATCTGAAATCGCCAATGACACCACTCTTGCTGGATACGCTGCTTTGGCTAATCGCCCGCCCTTTATCGAAGATAGATGCTTACGAACACAGTTCATCTCATCAATGGCTGCACCAGATTTAAGCAGTGCTTTGTTGATTTGTTGCTTCTCTGCCAAGCTAATATCGCCACCAGGCAGACTCAGTAATGCGGAGCCACCTCCCGACAAGAGACATATCACTGTATCGTCTTCGCTGAGGTCGCTCACCAACTCCAACATCCGGTGACTGACTTCAAGACCCATCGCATCCGGAACGGGGTGCGCCGCTTCGATCACCTCAATGTGCTCACAAGACGCGAGGTGTTCATAGCGAGTCACCACCAAGCCTTCTAAATCACGTAGTGCAAGGTCTTGATGTTTCTTGGCTTGCCATACGGCTTCCAATTCAGCGGCCATCGATGCTGCCGCTTTCCCTGCCCCGATAACGACAGTTCGCCCAGCTTGATTTGCCGAGCGATAAAATATGTCTTGAGGAAGAAAAGGTTCGATGTGATTTTTGGGTAGTGCCTGGTTTACAGCACTCGAGAAAAGGGTTTGCAGAAACTGCTTAGCATCAATGTCCATCAGCCACTCCTTAGTTGACGGAGGAAAAAAGAACCCCAATACAAGGCGAAAGGGTGCCTGCTAAGATTAAGTTGGAAAGGAACAACTTCAACCTTTGCCTCGTATCGGGAACGCGTATAAAAGGAGACGAAACTACGCGATTTATAAACAAACTGTTTGAAACTGGGGGCTAACTTATCGAAGCTAGCCCGGATTCATTGGTTTTCATTTCAGTAGAAACGACAAAACCAATTATTTAGACGGATTACTCGTTAAGGATTAGCGAATTGAGTGATCAGAACGCTTCTCTATCGCTTGAATCAGCGCAGAGTGATCCCAGCCTTCACCGCCCATTTCAGCACATTCGCCAAATAGCTCTTGCGCGATAGCTGTGTTTGGCAGCGCAACGCCTAACTCTTGAGCGCCAGTGAGCGCAAGGTTTAGATCTTTCTGGTGAAGCGAAATTCTAAAGCCAGGGTCAAATGTGCCTTCCACCATTCGTTCACCATGAACTTCAAGGATCTTAGAATTAGCAAAGCCGCCCAGTAGCGCCTGACGAACTCGTGCTGGGTCAGCGCCGGCTTTTGATGCAAACACTAGCGCTTCAGAGACCGCTTCAATGTTCAATGCAACGATGATCTGGTTGGCAACCTTACAAGTTTGCCCAGCACCGTTATCCCCCACCAGCGTGATGTTTTTGCCCATCACTTCAAATAGAGGTCGAGCTTTATCAAAAGAGTCTTGCTCACCACCCACCATAATAGTCAGTGCAGCATTGATCGCGCCTACTTCACCACCAGAAACCGGGGCATCTAGGTATGACGCACCACCTTCGTTGATACGCGCTGCAATGGCTTTCGTCGCGATAGGTGAGATAGAACTCATATCGATGACTAACTTGCCCGTCGCACCACCAGCAGTAAGACCTTGCTCGACACCGTTATCACCAAACAGCACCTCTTCTACTTGAGGGGTGTTCGGCACCATAAGAATAATGACATCTGCCTGTTCCGCGGCTTCGGCTGGGGAATGACAAACCGTTGCGCCTGCTGCAACCAACTCGGCAGGAGCAGCGTTGAAATGATCCGACAGAATCAAATCGTGACCCGCTTTTTGAAGGTTACTCGCCATAGGTTTACCCATGATGCCAGTTCCGATAAATGCAATTTTAGACATGTTGTTCTCCTTAACGTTTGAGGGTTACCAGGCGCAATTAACGGTACTGGTTCAGCCAACCAAGGCCTTCTGTCGTTGTCGTTTTCGGTTTATATTCGCAGCCAACCCAGCCCTGATAGCCAAGCTCATCAAGGTAGTTAAGTACGAATGGATAATTGATTTCTCCGGTACCCGGCTCGTGTCGACCAGGGTTATCAGCCAGCTGCACGTGAGCGATTTGACCAATATTCTGCTGCATGGTCGGCGTAAGATCGCCTTCCATAATCTGCATGTGATAAATATCGTATTGGATAGAAAGATTATCGCTCGCCACCTCTTTAATGATGGCCTTCGCTTGCTCTGTGGTGTTCAGGAAAAAGCCCGGAATATCGCGCGTGTTAATCGCTTCAATCACTAGGCTAATGCCTTCGGCAGCCAGAGCATTTGCGGCATAGTGAAGGTTAATCACAAAAGTTGCCTGAGCGTCTTGCGCAGTCACTCCCTGTGGGACAATGCCCGCCAAGCAGTTCACCTGTTTACAGCCCAGTTTCTTCGCATAAGCTATCGCTTTAGGCACGCCTGCTTGAAACTCTTCAATGCGCGTAGGGTCAACTGCAATACCACGATCGCCTGCATCCCAATCACCAGCAGGCAAGTTAAATAGCACTTGCTCTAGATTATTAGCATCAAGCTTTTGTTTAATCTCATCCGCATCAAAGGCATATGGGAAAAGGTATTCGACGCCTTGAAAACCGGCCTCTGCGGCGGCTTCAAAACGGTCCATAAAATCAACTTCCGTGAATAACATTGACAAGTTTGCTGCAAATTTTGCCATGATTCTGTCCTTACTCTTTGTTTGATGAAGTTAATGTGGTTTGGAGAAGCCTCGCTTTATTGGAGGCTTTCCGTAGAGCTCAATCTCGCTCTACGGACACACATTACTTCGTGATTACTTGTACGCTAGCGCGGTTGGTGCATCGCTGCTGCTTTCTGCAAGCGGTTCAAATTCGTTGATGGCGTTGATCTCTACGCCCATAGAAATATTGGTCACGCGCTCCAAAATCAGCTCAACAACCACAGGCACTTTGTGCTTGTTCATTAGCTCTTTAGCTTGCTCAAACGCAGCTGCAATTTGGTCTGGTTCACGAACTCGAATCGCCTTACAACCAAGGCCTTCAACAACAGCAACATGGTCAACACCGTAGCCCTCAAGCTCTGGCGCATTCTGGTTATCAAATGCCAGTTGCACACAGTAATCGATATCAAACTGACGCTGCGCTTGACGAATCAAGCCTAGGTAAGAGTTGTTCACCAGTACATGGATGTATGGCAGATTGAATTGAGCACCTACCGCCAGCTCTTCAATCATGAATTGGAAGTCGTAGTCACCGGAGATAGCGACGATATCGCGATCCGGGTCCGCAGCTCGAACGCCCAGTGCAGCAGGTGTTGTCCAACCAAGCGGGCCAGCCTGACCACAGTTGATCCAATGTCGAGGCTTGTACACATGAAGGAACTGCGCTGCGGCAATCTGCGACAAGCCGATAGTGCTGACGTAGCAAGTATCACGACCAAATGCTTTGTTCATCTCTTCATAAACGCGCATCGGTTTCATCGGTGCTTCATCGAAATTGGTTTTACGTAGCATGGTCGACTTGCGCTCCTGACACTCGCCAACCCAGCCACTTCGGTTTGGTAATTTACCTGCATCGCGCCACTCTTTAGCGACCTCAACCATGAGCTCAAGTGCCGATTTTGCATCTGAAACAATGCCTAAATCAGGGCAGAACACACGACCAATTTGGGTGGGTTCAATATCGACATGAACAAACTTGCGACCTTCCGTGTAAACATCAACAGAGCCGGTATGGCGGTTAGCCCAACGGTTACCAACGCCAAATACAAAATCAGAGTTCAGCATGGTTTCATTACCGTAACGGTGAGAGGTTTGTAGACCCACCATGCCCGCCATTAACTCGTGGTCATCTGGGATAGAACCCCACCCCATCAAGGTTGGGATCACTGGTACACCTGTGATCTCAGCAAATTGCTGCAGCAACTCAGATGCGCCTGCATTGATAACACCACCACCTGAGACAATCAGAGGTTTTTCAGCTTGTGCCATCATGGTGAGTGCTTTCTCAACCTGTTCGCGAGTCGCTTTTGGTTTGTATGGTTCAAGCGGCTCGTAGGTATCAATATCGAACTCAATTTCGGCTAACTGTACATCTAGAGGTAGGTCAATCAGTACAGGGCCAGGACGTCCTGAACGCATCAAATGAAAGGCTTTTTGAAAAGCGCGTGGCACTTGCGCGGGCTCCAGTACCGTGGTTGCCCACTTAGTAACAGGCTTGGCAATGGATTCGATGTCGACCGCTTGAAAGTCTTCTTTATGAAGGCGAGCACGTGGAGCCTGACCAGTAATACATAGGATAGGGATCGAGTCAGCCGATGCCGAATAAAGGCCTGTGATCATATCCGTCCCTGCTGGACCTGAAGTACCAATACACACACCAATATTATCTTGATTCGTACGTGTGTAGCCTTCAGCCATGTGTGAGGCACCCTCTACATGTCGAGCTAAGACGTGATCGATCCCTCCGAGTTTTTTCATTGCTGCGTACATTGGGTTTATTGCTGCGCCGGGAACACCAAATGCGATGTCTACTCCTTCACGTTTAAGCACTTCAACCGCCGCTTCAATCGCTTTCATAATTGCCATTCGAACCTCCAGTTCAGATTGTATACAATTAAATTAACTTTTGTGTACTATGAATCATCCTCAGCATTTATCAAGTCCAATTTGAAACAATTTTGTTACATCAAGCTATCCTATTGAACAGCAATTAAGCCTGAAAAGCTTACAATTCATTGCTTTACATAAAATATCTTTACGTAAAAATAAATTCCAAAAAGATCAAATGATAAATAAATGTTAAATAGCATTTGCTTGTTTACAATTTCTACAATATAAATACCGTTAAAAAGAACATTTTGTATACAAAATGACATCGTATTGTGTAAAGGAGACAAGCAATGATGAATGACGTGAAAGAAAGAGAAGAAACACTGTGTATGCAGGTGCTTGGGAATATGGACAACCCCGAGTACAAAGAGATCTTGTCTAAAGATGCATTGAAGTTCTTAGAAGCTATCGTTAACAAGTTTGGAGATCGCCGTCATGCCCTGCTAAATGATCGCGACATAAAACAAGCGCAATATGATGACGGTGAGCTACCTAATTTTAGAAAAGACACTATATCTATTCGTCAGAATAAAGAGTGGAAAGTCGCAACACCGCCACCAGAGTTACTGGATCGTCGCGTAGAGATCACAGGCCCTGTCGAGAGAAAGATGGTGATTAACGCATTAAACTCAGGTGCGAAGGTCTTCATGTGCTGTTTTGAGGATGCGTCTTCCCCAACTTGGGTCAACATGGTCGAAGGGCAAATTAACTTAAGAGATGCCAATTTAGGCACCATCAGCTATTTCGATGAGAAGAAACAAAAGAACTACCAGCTAAACAGCGACCCTGCGTTGTTAATCGCTCGCCCTCGTGGAATCCATCTCCCTGAACAATCGATTCAATTCAACAATCAGCCTATCGCGGGTTGTCTGATGGACTTTGCGTTGTACTTTTTCCACAACTATCAATCACGTGCACAGCAAGGCTTGGGCGTTTACTACTACATACCAAAGCTTGAGAGCATGGAAGAAGCACAATGGTGGGACGACATTTTCAGTTTCACCGAGAATTACTTCAACGTAGCAAAAGGCACCATCCGTGCGACCGTATTGATTGAAACGCTGCCGGCCGTTTTCCAAATGGAAGAGATCTTGTACGCCATGCGCGATCACATCGTTGCGATGAACTGCGGCCGTTGGGATTACATCTTCAGCTACATAAAAACACTGAAAAATCATAAAGATCGTATCTTGCCAGACCGTCACGGGATCGGAATGGATCAAGAATTCCTGAACGCTTACAGCCAACTGTTGGTGCGTACTTGTCACGCTCGTGGGGCACTGGCGATGGGGGGCATGTCAGCCTTCATTCCAGCAAAAGATCCGCAAGAGATGGAGCGTGTTACCGCTAAGGTTATTGAAGACAAACAAAGAGAATCGCAAAACGGCCACGATGGCACATGGGTCGCGCACCCTGCCTTAGTTGATTTAGCGATGTCGATCTTCGACAAGCACCTTGATGGCAAAGTCAATCAAATGGATTTCCAAAGCCCTGAACACACCATCAATGCCGACACCTTACTTAAACCATGTGAAGGCAGCCGCGACGAAGCCGGTGTGCGCAAGAATATCCGTATTGCGCTGTATTACATCGAGGCTTGGATCCAAGGCTACGGCTGTGTACCTATCTACGGACTAATGGAAGATGCCGCCACCGCGGAGATCTCAAGAGCCAACATTTGGCAATGGATCCATCATGGCGTCACACTAGATGACGGCCAAACCTTTACCAAACAACTGTTCCACTCTTGGCTTTACCAAGAGTTAAACACAATAAAACACGAAGTCGGTGACTCGCGCTACGCAGCAGGTCGATTTGAAGAGACAGCCGATCTTTTCTATCAACTTTCTACAGCCGAAGAGTTCGCTGCCTTCCTAACTTTACCCAGCTATGGGCTTTTGCAAGAATCCAGCTAGGCGTCTTGCGGCGATTCAAACAGACCACTAGCACTGATTAGTGCTCTGTTTGAAATAGCCAAGCCCCTGAAAATTAGGAGATAACATGGGAAGTTTGACTCTACAACAAGCGTTAACCATCATAGATGGCACCTTTAAAGCAGGCAAAAAGATTCACACAGAGCCCCTCACTGTTGCTGTGTTAGACAGCGGTGGCAAACTGATTTCTCTGCAACGTCAAGATGGCTCCAGCATGATGCGACCTGACATCGCCATTGCTAAAGCCTGGGGTGCACTCGCACTAGGGTGTTCCTCAAGAAAACTCGCCCAAGATGCTGACAACAGGCCAGCATTTATCTCCGCCGTGAACGTACTCGCACACGGAAACATGGTACCAGTACCAGGGGGCTTACTGATTCGAGACAAAGATAAAACGGTACTCGGTGCCATTGGTGTCAGCGGCGACATATCAGACATCGATGAAAGCTGCGCCATCAACGGAATTGGCTGCGCAGAACTGTTTAGCGACGAGATGCTTCAAGCTTAATTCAGAAATAGAGATAACTTAAAAAAGAAAACCGAAGCATAAGGCTTCGGTTTTTTAATGAATCTAAAAAGAGATAAGTGAACCTACTCGTAGGCACTCAACCAAGTTTTTAAAAGTTGGTTAGTGTTTTTCTTCTGGCTAGCCGATAAAGACTTAACGAGCTTTTTCTGCATTTCGACATGCTCAGTCATCATCTCATCAATCAGAACTAAACCATCTTTGGTCAATTTCACGCTGACGCTGCGTCGATCTTCTTTACTGTGCTCACGGCTGATTAACCCTTTAGCTTCCAGTTTATCAAGACGATTAGTCATCGCACCTGATGTCAGCATCATTGACCCAATAAGCTCAGAAGGCGTTAGTCGGTATGGCTTTCCAGAGCGTCGCAAGGTCGCCAATACATCAAACTCACCCAATTTCATGTCGTATTTTTTATGAAGGTCGGCAACTTGCGTCTCCATATACTTGGCAATACGCATAATCCGGCCCATCATTGCCATAGGCTCAGTTTCTAATTCGGGCTTTTCCTTTGCCCATTGCTCTACAACGCGGTCGATAGCATCCATTTGCAATCTAGCTCCGTTATTAGTCTGATTACTTTAAACTAGTTTAACATAAAGATACTTTACAACCACTAGTTCTCAGTATACAGTTCACACAATAGTTATCTTAACGTAAAGATATTTTAGATGAACATATTATTAGCAATGATTCCCGCATTCTTTTGGGGAACAACTTATGCAGTGACGCAATTTACGCTACAGGAGTGGCCACCACTATTACTAGGTGCTTTGCGTGCATTACCTGCTGGTTTGTTATTGCTAGCGGTAAAACCGACACTGCCGAAAAAAGGCGAGTGGCAAATCATTTTCACTCTAGGCCTGATCAACATCGCGACCTTCTTTGGTTTGATCTTCGTGATGGCACTGACGCTGCCTTCAGCGATTTCGGGCGTAGGTATGATCTCTGTGCCTGTGTTCGCAATGATCTTCCATTGGGTAGTGAAAAAGCAGCGCCCACATTTGATTCAAGCTTTGTCAGGTATCGGACTGGTCACCTTGGCGTGGATTCTATTCAACCCAAGCCAAATCGCATTGAACCCTATCGGTTTAGGTGCCATGTTTGCCGCGATCATGTGTATCGTTATTGGCAGCAGCATTACCAAATCACTGGGTAATCGTATGCACTGGTGGAAGGTACTGACATGGCAGCTGATCTTGGGCGGTGCAATCTTGTCTGTCGCGTCTGGCGTTCATGCCTTCATCGACCCGCAGCCTTATGTGAATGCTGTAACTCATTTCGATACTCGCAACGCAATGGGCTTGGTTTGGGTGATTGGGCTAAACACAGCGCTGGGTTACGGCATGTATGTTTGGCTACTACAACGTATGACTGTGGTTGATTTTACCTTTGGTGGTATCGCCAACCCAGTAGCGGGCATCGTGACAGGTATGGTGTTAATGGGCGAATCCTTTACTGCGGTACAATACTCACTCATGACAGGCATGATCATCATGTCACTGCTACCACAACTGATTCTTGCAATCCGACAGTCCAAGACAGTCAAACCCGTTACTCAGTAAAAATCTAGATTACGACTCATAAGCCCGCCAAGTGCGGGCTTTGTTTTGTCTATAGAACTGTTTATTACAGCGTATTCACACCGTTCTGCGAACGTCTTCTAACCCTTGCACATTACCCCTCACTTTAAAGCTCATTTTTGAGCCTATCGCGTATCAGATATGTTTTGTCGACTCGCTTAAAGTAAGTGCATCGAAACGAAACTGAAAGGTGACATCATGATTAAGTCGAAGCTAAAAGCACTTGTATTGGCGAGCAGTATCTTTATCTCACATCAAGTACTGGCGACGGAAAACTACAATACCGATATCCCGCCGAGCATTATGACGGCAGATACAGTACAAACCAGCATCGGTGAGCTGAACTTTAAAGATGGTGCACCAACGGCTGAAACTGCACAAAAGCTGTATGACAACTTAGATACACTTCGCTCAACAGAAGTGTTCCTCAATGCAATTCCAATGGCTTCGGTTGAAGCACTGCGTGTAGGCCATGCCGAGATTGGTTCAACATCGTCAAACCAAGTGGTGGTATTCGATAACCTGATGGATTCGAATCCGCTATTTCTAACCGGTAACACCGACACGGTTTACGCTTCTGTTTTCCTAGACTTGGAGAAAGATGGCCCAACCGTCATTGAAGTACCTGAGGGTATGGGGCCAACTACGGTGAACGATGCGTTCTTCCGCTTTGTGACTGACCTAGGCATCGTAGGACCAGATAAAGGCAAAGGCGGTAAATACCTGATTTTACCTCCAGGTTATGAAGGCGAAGTGCCTGAAGGTTATTTTGTTTCACAATCCACCAGCTATACCAACTGGTTTATCGCTCGCGGATTTCTGAAAGATGGTAAAACCGATGCTGCAGTGAAGGCATATAAAGAGAAACTAAAAATCTACCCATTAGCGAAGAAAGATGACCAGCCAGAAATGGAGTTCATCTCGGGGAGTGGCAAATCGTTCAACACCATTCATGCGAACGATGAGCACTTCTACTCAGAAATTAAAACCGTGTTAGACAAAGAACCGGTGTCATTCATCGACCCTGAACTGCGTGGGCTAATGTCGAGCATTGGTATTCAAAAGAACAAACCTTTTGCACCCGATGAGCGCATGCAGAAGCTGATGAAAGACGGCGTCGCGATTGGTAACGCAACGGCAAGATCTCTGTACTTCCAGCCAAGAGACAAGAAGGCTTACATTTATGAAGATCGTTTATGGAAGACTGCATTTATTGGTGACGATTACCAATGGCTTGTTGACCAAGGTGAAGGCGGACGCAACCTAGATGCTCGTTCTTACTTCTTCTATGTTGCAACGGTGAATACCCCAGCAATGTCGCTCAAGCTGATAGAAAAAGGCTCTAAATACGCATTACTTGATCAAGCAAAAGACGGTGAATATTTTGATGGCGGTAAGCACTATAAATTGAATATCCCAGCGAATGTTCCGGCTAAGAACTTCTGGTCTATTGTAGCTTACGACACACAAACGCGTTCAGAGCTACAAACCAGTCAGCCGCTGCCAAGCAAGAACAACCAGCGTGATGATTTTATTGAAAATGAAGATGGCTCGGTTGATTTGTACTTTGGCCCAACAGCGCCAAAAGGCAAAGAAGCGAACTGGATTGAGACGGTTCCGGGCAAAGGCTGGTTCACGATTCTAAGACTCTACGGCCCTCAAGAAGCTTGGTATGACCAAACATGGAAGCCAAGTGACATTGAAGAAGTTGAGCTGTAACGCTCTGTAGTGTTCAATTAGACACCTGCAGACAGTAACTAAAACGCGCCTTAATCGGCGCGTTTTTTGTTGTTGTCATCCATAAAATCAATAGCTTTCTAAGCTCTCACTTAAGATCTGTTCAATACGCTTCACTATAGGGTGCTGATAACAAGCGCGGTGATACTGAATACCTACATCAAAAGTCACCGCTTCTCCATTGAATAAAACAGGTCGTTTGCTCAGTCCACTTGGGATTGAAGCCAAATCCATATCAAAGCCAACGTAGACATACTGGCTGACTTGAACACATTCCAATGCGGAGGATACCGATGCAACAGTCAGTTTCTGTTGCAATACCAAGCCGGTGCGTTTTTTTAGGCGTTCGTAGTAGGAGTTAGCATCCAATGACCCCATCGAAACGCGCACTGTATCAAAGCTCTCTAGTTGGTTAAGGTCAATGGCTTCGTTTTTTGCTAAAGGGTGGGTATCCGCCACATAAGCAAACAATTCCAACGAACCCACTTTACGCTCAACAATGCGGTCATTGAGTTCATTAGGATAACCCGACACACCAATCGCTAACGTGCCTGCTTTAGGGAATTCAACGCCATCTAAAGACCAATCCATCATCGATATCTTGGGCTTTGACTGCTCATTAGTCAGCCCTTGTAACAAAGGGACCGTAAACAGTGTGCTCAGCGGGTTGGCTGCGTGAAAAACATATTCGATGTTCGAATCGTTACCGATAAACGACTGCGATATTTGCTGCGCTTGCTCTAGCTTTTCCAGCGGTTCTTTTACCACTAGCATCAATTGCGTAGTGAACAAAGTCGGCGTATAAACACCTTTGGTTGCAATGAACAACTCATTAGCAAACAAGTCTCGACAATCGGAAAGATGACGATTAAACGTTGCGCGGCTGATATCCAGAATATGGCATACCTTCGCCTGAGATTGTTGCTCATAAAGCAGGTCCAAAAATCGATACAGATTTAAGTCGATTGTGTTTTTCAAATGCCCTACCTCATTTCCATACTATGTCGGTCTTTATTCAGTATGAACGTGAACCAAATAAATTTTAAACACTTAATACGATAACTTTGCTGCTGATAACGGTTTACCCAGAATGAAGCGTTAAGGAATCTTGCGAACCTTGGTCATCATCAACCCAAGGGCAGCCAACACTTGAGCCACGAAACAGCTGACAAAGAGTACCGGCAAACCAAACATTGTCACCAAGTATCCAGAAGCAGCCAGACCAAATGGCATCAAGAGTTTAAACAAAGACCCTGTAATTCCAGCAACACGACCAAGGTGCTTTTCCTCGAACGCTTCTTGACGATAGCTCCAAATACAAATGCTGCTGTAGACGCCAATCGCACTCACCCATAAGAACGACATCATCAATACGCCTTTTTCAATGACAACCATGTGCGCTGAAGTCATACCTTGCAGTAAATAGCTTTGACTCAGCAATGCAGGGAACAAGAATCCAAACGCCTCTAATACAATAGACAAAATAAGTAGCACGCCAAGCCCAATACGCTTTCGAACCTTATCCGCGGTAAAAGAACCTAATAAACCACCGACACCGGACGCCGCGATCAAGTAACCCACCTCGATATGACTGAGCGCTAATTCAGCTTTGGCAAAATAGATAGCTTGAATCCAGAAAATTGCACCCGTGGTATTGATCACCATCACGACCAAGGTGATGTGCCACATGTTTTTGTTCGCATATAAGATCAACCATCCCTCTTTAAGCGCGCTCAGCACCGACTGCGGAGCGACGGGGGCTGATGGTTTGAATTCCAGTTTATTGAGCTGCCAAAACGCTAGCACATACATCCCCGCAATAAGCAAAAACACGTTATGTAACGCAGACAATAAAAGCAGCCCCCCAGACAAAACCGGGCCAACAGTTTCTAACAAACTGTATAAAGAACTCATTCTCGCGGTGGCGGTATTTTGCATGTGCTGAGGTAAAACATTTTTCATCATCCCAATACGCGCATTGTGGTAACCATAGTTAAACGCCATCATCAGGAATGCGCACGGAAACAGTGCGTACAAAGGGTTCGGCAACCATCTCACTGCAATATAAGAGACGACCAATACTGCTGCTTGCCCGATCAACATGCATTGTGACCACTGCTTTTTATTAAACCTATCAACCCAAACACCGATGAACAGAGCTAATAGTAGGTTGGGTAAAAACTCGACGGCTCTCATCCAACCCATCATCTCTGAAGACTCTGTCAACTCGTAAACCAACAAGGGCAAAGCAAGGTCATAAATCTTGGTACCAAAGGCAACAAAGAACGCTGTTGAGAACAAAACAATAAAGCTTGAGCTTTTCCAAATAGAGGGGGATACCTCTGCACCTTTTATACTTTCCATTTCTCATTCCTTTTAAAAACAATCGAATAACTCTATTATCGAGATTAAAAGATGAAGAAAAATAGAAAGATTAAACAAGGATTTCACCTTTATGCATTACTGGAAGGCTCTAGCATTTTTACGTTCTCGGGTACTCGTTAACCAACCGACTTCACTCTCTTTAACTGAAGTAACCAATGCGCTAGGTTGTACCAAACGTAACGCTCAATTGGTGATCAAAAAGCTAGTCAGCGAAGGTTGGGTTGACTGGAAGTCGGGAGTTGGCAGAGGCAACCTACCCACACTCACACTATTAAAAAGCTTGGACAGTGAGCTTGAGGTACGAATAGATGAATTGCTCTCTGAGAATAAAGTTGACCAAGCATTGGATCTGGTTGATGAATCACAACGGGATCAGTTTCTACTGGGTTATATCAGCCGCTATCAAAGCTTGCCTACTGAACTAGATATTCTGCAAATCCCTTTTTATCGAGGGACACACAGTCTGGACCCGATTGAAGTCACACGACGCACTGAAGCTCACATCACTAGCTACCTTTTTAGTAACTTACTACGTTTCAACAAGTCAACTCACTCGTTTGATGGTGATCTTGCCATTGATTGGTATCAAACAGAGCACCGTTGGCACTTCACGTTACGCAAAGGCTTAGTCTTTCATGACGGTTCACCGATTCTAGCGCAAGACGTCAAAGCACACTTTCAACGTCTGATAGGCAGCAGTCACCACAATAGTCAGCAATTTAAATGCATCTCCGCTATTACTGTTATCGATCCGCTCCACCTCTGTTTCGATATCAATGCCAACACAGGCTACCTTCCATCACTGCTATCGTGCTCCGCTGCGGGTGTTGCCAAAGAAGTAGGAGGGAAAATCATTGGTAGCGGCAGCTTTAAATTGGTAGAACAGTCCGAATGGCTAACCAGACTCGAGGTTTTCAGCTCCTACCATGGGCACCGACCTTGGGTAGACGGTATAGAAATTTGGAATGTTGGTGATAAAGCCAAAGACTATGAAATGCACTGCGATATTGTTCACTCACACCCACATTACCAACACTCATCCATCTCAAACGAGCTTGCCGAGATAGAACAGTGGGAAAAGGGGTGCGAGTACGCTGTGATAAACCCACATCGACACACTTGGCTATCAAACCCACAACACCTTAAATCACTGAGTGAATTACTACGTTTGCTAGGGATCGCGAAAGACATACCTCTGGACACCGTCGGCTACGCCGAGGGGATGCTATCGACGTCCAATCAATCAACACAGCCAAAGATAGAAACGGCAAATAACCAAAGCCCATTACAAATGGCTCGACAATTCGCTGACCAGCATAGCAAGCCTAAACAACCGCTAAAGATCCTAACCTATCAGCTTTTTGACCACATAAAAATGGCTCGCCACTATTGTGATCGGTTAAATGAACTTGGTTTTATCTGCGAATATCAAGTGCTCGAGTTCCCTGAATTTTGTCAGCCAGATAACCTAAAAGATGCAGACATATTAATTAGCGGCGAAGTGTTTTCAGATAACCTCGATAGCAGTTGGATGGGGTGGCTACAAAGTTCTATCGCGTTAGAAGTGTGCCTCACTGATGAGCAAAAACAGTGGCGAGATGAAAGCCTTGAACGGCTTTGGAAAATTACCGATTACCAGCAACGACAACCTGTCTTCCTACACATAGAAGCGCAATTGATCACATTCGGAATCTATCGACCAATTTTCCACGTTAAACAGCAGCTCAATTATGCCAAAACCGTGAACCCTGTGGAGCAGTTGGCGAACGGTTGGATTGATTTTAACCAAATCACTATGCGCCGCTAAATAGCTTAATTCTCAACCTAAATTAAACCTCATAAAGAACAATGTCTTTATGTGACAATCAATTGATAAAAATATTTACTTTTCAATGGTTATATTAGAGATTTAATTTCTACATCTCATGCCAATTAGAGACAAAAAGACAATTTTTTTCTCCGACGACCTCCTTATACTGTGCCACGTCATTAAGGCGCTACAAGCCTATGATTTAAAATAATTATTAATGAGTAGTCACCATGAATTCGAAGTCGCTAACTATCTTGCTTTTTGTCTCTGTTTGCTTAATTTGGGGAACCACTTGGTTCGCTATGGAAGTGGCATTGCATTCTATCCCACCAATTTTTGCTACTGGACTGCGCTTTTTACTTGCAGCCCCTTTGCTTGCAGTATTAGCAAAAGCCTTCAATCAACCTTTGCTGTTCCCTAAAGGCAAGCGTCAATGGCTGCTTATTGTGGCACTGATGTATTTCGCGATTCCGTTCACTTTGATGATCTATGGTGAGCAATACATCTCTTCTGGTTTGGCTTCGATCATCTTCGCTAACATGCCTGTTGCTGTGATGCTGATGTCGGGTTTGTTCCTTGGTCTACGCTTAGCGAAGCATCAAATATTCGGCCTAGTTACTGCAGTTATCAGCCTGTGCTTAATTCTTGGTAACGAAATGCAAATGGGTGGTGATGACTACTTTATTGGTACGGTTTGCCTGGGGCTTGCGGTTGCGATTCACGCGGTGATGTACGTGTTAGTTCAAAAACACTGTAAAGGCATCGAGGTACTGACTTACAACGCTGTACCAAGTTTCATTGCTGCGATTTTCTTGTTTGCAGTATCGGCTGTTGGCGAGAACGTGAACGTAGAATCTTTCACTTGGGATTCTATCTCAGCGGTCGTGTATCTAGGTTTTGTAGCGAGTGTTGGCGGCATTGTGGCTTACTTTAAATTAGGACAGGTTTCGACGCCGTTCCAAGCGTCTATCTGCTTCTTAATCTTCCCAGTGGTTGCGCTACTGATCTCTTGCTATATCAATGGTGAGGTTCTATCTGAACAATCTCTGCTTATGATGATCCCTCTACTTTGTGGCATCTTGCTGACCAAGGCACCTAAGGGAATCTTCAAGCTACGCTCTTCTTTGAAAACAGTAAGTAGCAACTAGGCTAAGCTAGACTAATAATCTGTATATATAACCCTAGGGCTCACAATGAGTCTCTAGGGTTTTATTTAGTTACCACTCCGACTTAAACCTCTCTCTCACTTCCAGCCGCATATAAACTCTGTTTACTCTACTTTCCGAAATTACGTGCATTAAAGCTAGCGTAACTGATTCGATTGTAGGTTGAATAATTAGAAAACTAAAGCCTTTGTAAAGTGCTAAACATCACGTTTATTGAAAAGTAATGTTGACAATTTAAATTTAGAATTAACGGGGATTAGTAATTATCCTACGGCTCAACTAATCAATAAACAGAGTTTCAGGTACTCATCAACACTTCGAGTTAATTTTCTACTTATGGAGGGTCACAATGACCAAAAAGTACATTTTTCTTATATTCACCGCCTTAAACTTATCTGCATGTGGAAGTGGTTCATCTCCATCATCAGACACTCACCAAGACAACTCTTCTCTGACCGTATCCCAATCAATTCAAGCTAAAAGCATACTTTTGGAATGGAATAAAATTGAAGGCATTAAACATTATAAGTTGATACGTTATAGACCCTCGACTCAAGGTTTAATTAGCGAAGTAGTTGACCCCTCTATCACTGGTACTTCATATAAACTAAAGATCGACCTCGTCGATTTTGATGCCGCTTCTTCTGATTATGAACTGTTAGCCTGCAAAGATAATGATTATTGTCTTGTTCAATCCCCACAATTTCAATTAAAGAATCTAGAACAAACTGTCATCCGCGTTAAAACATATCTTGACCATTCTGAGTGGAACAACGTTCGATTTGGCGAAGCTATAACTTGGCAAAATGACCATTTAATTGTCAATTCAGGTAAAGATACAACTCGCGTAGTTGATATTTATACAAAGCAGAAAAGTGGCAATTATGGTTATGATGAA
This sequence comes from Vibrio sp. 070316B, assembly GCF_013114115.1. NCBI lineage: Bacteria > Pseudomonadati > Pseudomonadota > Gammaproteobacteria > Vibrionales > Vibrionaceae > Vibrio > Vibrio sp. 070316B. Next base: position 94,240 of record NZ_VTYC01000011.1, read on the forward strand.
TACATAGCTAATAGTACGAGCTATAACACTGACGGACAAAAAACAACGAATAGTCTGGTGGGCATAGGTAACACTTTCGAAGACATGATGCTTGCAACATCTACGTGTTCGACGAAAAAAGAAGCGCTAGTTCATATTAACAAAATGCACCACGATAATAATGGGCGTCCAAAACTTTCGCTTAAAAATTACAGCGATTCAAGTGGGCAAGCTTTAGCTAGTTCAGGTGAAAATGGCGGTATCATCATCATGGGAGACCCCGAAAAAAATGATGCAGGGGAAGTCTCATTCTTCATCAATAAAGACCTCAACTTTCCAGCAGCTCCTGAATCGGGCATAAAAACTTTACGTCACCCTAATGAGTTGAAACTAAAGCGCCCAGATGACCTAGCTGTAGATGCAAGGTTCGGTGCTAGTGTCGCTATTGCACAAGACAACGTTTTAGTTGTTGGTGCTCCTATGGATTCAATGCGAAAAGGGACAGGAAGCGAAGTCCAACACGGTGGTGCTGTCTATGTATACCGTCTTAATCCCTCTCCAAACGAATACAATGATATTTGGCACTTAGAAACCATACTGAAATTACCTATTCCAACTGAGAACAGTGGTTATGGGTCTTCAGTGACTATAAATAAAGACGCAGATCTCATTCTTGTTGGAGCTCCGGGGATCGATCAAGTTTTGAGTTATAGATACGATTCACAAAAAGGGTTTTGGTCAAACGTCGATACAATAGATCCAGTAAAAGCGTTTAAGGGGCAAAAGTTTGGTACTGGTATTTCGCTTAGTGACAATGGTTATCTAGCGGTATCCGCCCCGCTTGCCCCATGGCGTGGATTTGGTTTTCATCACAGCTCTGATACCTTAGAAGTTGGTGGCGACCCAGATGGTGCTGTTTATATTTACCACCTAACTAGCTATGGTGATCGAGACTATGCATGGGAAGGGGTTTTTACGGGTGATAGTGTCAGTGGTGTAAAAGAAGAGTTCGGAAAATCAATGATGTTTAAACCCGGCACTGACGAGCTTGCTATCGGAGCACCTGGACATCCTTCTGATCCTCTTCTCGATTGGAGTGACAATTCTTGGAAAGACGCTGGAGCCGTGTACATTTTCTAAATCAGTAAAGTAACTGTACATCAGCTGAAAAGGTATGAGGAACCAAACTACAACCCTCACTTGAGAAAAGTAATTAATGGAATCAATAACGTAGATATTCACATCTAGGGTTTTATTGTGATTTATTAATTAGTTTACGTTAGCGGATTATTTTACTGTTAATAAACTCGGTGACTTTACTTATACCCGTATCCATTGTTGATGGTATCAACCACTCTATAATTAATCAGAGCCAAGGTAAGTTATTATAAAGTTATATTTAAAATACTATTAGTCACTAAAAAGTAGGAACATTGGAATGAGATCAGGTTATGAAAGTGAACTATCACTTATTTTTGGTGGTGAAGATATAAAAATGGATCGTATATTATTTCTGTTGGAAAGAATTCATCAGTATGAGAGAAGTCTATATTGGATGAAAATGAAATTTATGGTCTTCGGAATGATAATTCCCACAATACTATCAATAGCTGCACTCTTTTTCTCAGTTATTAAATAAACCATTCACGTGTATTAACTTAGTCGTAAGGTCGAGTTTTCACTCGACCTATCACACTATACTCAATTCAAAAATCGTGATTCGAACCCAACATACGAGACTTGTCCATTTAGGCCGCTATACACATTCCTTTGAACAAGAGAACTGAAGCGAAAACTGCTTATTTTGTCTCGCGTTGATAAGGTATATCACACCTTACCTTACTGTTCGTAAATCCGAGTCTTCAAGTTCATCCGTTTAAAGCATATCGTTTCTCGACCATAAACTAGCACATAAAAAAAAGCTCCAATAGCGATATTGGAGCTTTTTATTTGTCTCTACCTAGCGTTAACGCCAGCTAAACATTCGCACTTCATTACCTTCTTCAGGTGTCTTAGGAATGTTTAAAGACAGCGCCAAAGAAACCGCCGCCATTGCTGCACCAATGTAGAACACAGTCGCAGGCGAAGAGAGCCAAATCACACCGAATACAACAGGAATAACAACTGCCGCAATATGATTGATAGTGAAAGACACACCCGCAGTGGAAGCCATATCAGCAGGGTCGGCAATTTTCTGGAAGTAGGTTTTGATTGCTAGAGCGAGAGCAAAGAATAGATGATCGATCACGTACAATGCTGCCGCCCATTCTGCACTTTGTACCAAGCCGTAACCGACAAACACACCAATCAAACCCACATACTCGAAGATAAGCGCTTTACGCTCACCCACTACACCAATGAACTTACCGATACGCTTAGCAAACAAGAAGTTAAACAGGTAATTAATTAAGAACAGTAGAGTAACGTCTGCCGCCGAGTAACCGAACTTCTCTACCATCAAAAAGCCTGCAAATACCGTGAATATCTGTCTTCTGGCACCACTCATAAATGTCAGCGCGTAGTAAAGCCAGTAACGCTTTCTCAGCACCAACTTCTTATTTTGCTGGGTCTTCGTTTGAAATTCAGGGAAGCCAAAAGTCATCACCAGTACCAGAACAAAACCTATGCCGCCAGTAATGCCATATACCCAAACGAAATCGAGCTTTAACTGCTCCAACATCACCCAGATAGAGCCGTAAGTAAGCAGAGATGCTAACGCACCAACCGAGATCATTTTACCTAGCATCTCTGGCGCTTCTTCTTTACTCAGCCATTGTAGGGATAAAGATTGCTTGAGGGTTTCAAAATAATGAAAGCCCGTCGACATCAAAATGGTGGTAAACAAAAGGCCAGTAAGTGAAGGGAACAAGCCAGTAATCGCCGTCCCGATAGTGAGCATAGCCAGCGATACCAACATGAAGCGCTGCTCGCGGATGAAAGCCAGCACAAACACCACAGTAAAAGCTAAAAAGCCCGGAATTTCACGAACACTTTGTAGTAAGCCGATATCGGCACCGTCAAAGTTCGCTTTCTCTATCACAAAGTTGTTCAACAGAGCCATCCAGCTCGAAAACGCGATAGGTACAACAATCGAAATCAATAATAAAAAGTTTTGCGGCGTTTTCCAGCTCGCCTTCGATGCACTCATAGCAGCCAAATCCTAAATAGTAATCCAGTATCATACTCCGGTTTTATGCCGAGTAACAAATGATTAACTTATTAGGATAAAAGCAACATTACATGACTTTCATCGTTTGCATAGGGGAGCCTGAAAACAGCAATCGACACCTTGAAATGATGAAACATTATGTTACATTTACATCCTACTTGATCACAACCAAGTGACGGGAATGACAACCCTGCGTAACACTCCTCTCTACTACGCGCATCCCAATATCAAAATTTCATTCTAAGCCTACCTGCACTTGCAGCGTCTGCGCTTCTGACTTTTATAATAATAACTCATTGGATTAACTATGTTTCCCATCTCTCATGAGGGGAAGTGGTTTCGATTTTTAATGGTATTCATATTCCTTGGTGCTGCCATGGAGACGGATATCTATCTACCCACATTTCCCGATATATTGAAGGACTTCAACACTGACGCGGTTATGGTGCAGCGCATTCTGAGCTATAACTTTATCGGCATCTGTATTGGTTCCTTACTCTATGGACCACTATCGGATCATTTTGGTCGCCGAAAGATACTAATGTTTGGTTTTAGTGTCTTCCTTGCTGCAAGTATCGGCTGCATTTTTGCTTTAAGTATCGAGCAATTATTAGCGTTTCGACTGCTCCAAGGCTTCGGTAGTTCAGCGTGCGTAATCGTTGGTACCGCAATGATCTTTGATCTGTTCGATGAAGAACCCGCCGCCAAACTGATTGCCGACCTCAACACGTTAGTGGTCAGCTTGATGGCTTTTGCACCTCTTATTGGCGGCTGGATAAGCCTCCATATGGGGTATAAAGCAAACTTTGTCTTTATCGCCATTTTAGTACTGCTGTCTGCGACCAAATGCTTCTTCTTCTTACCTGAATCTTTGAGTAGAGATAAACGGAAAAAGGTCGCGCCAAAGCGAATAGCAAGCGACTACAAAACCGTATTGTCTTCGTCTGCCTTTTGGTACAACACGCTAGTGACGAGCTTAATTCTTGCCGCCTATATGATTTATGTTTCCAACATGTCGTTATTGTATATAGAGCAATTAGACGTCAGCCCCGATCGCTTCCCGTTTTTCCAAATGGCAACACTGGGCACATTCGTCTTGGTGAGTCTGAACAACGCACGCTTAATCGACAGGTTTGGTATCGATAAGTTAAAAAGTACTGGGCTTGGCTTAATATTTACCACCACGCTCATCTTTTTCTTATTACCGTCTGAGCAACTCAACTCACCATTCATCCTAACAGGGACGATGTGCTTATTTTCAATAGGTGCAGGGTTATCGATTGGATTGTTCTTTGCTAAATCGATGCAAGTTTTTCCAGATCTAACAGGAATCACAGCATCACTGGTGACGGCTATTCGCCTATTTTTTGTTTCTGCAGCGATTGATTTAGGCAGTAATGCGTACGAAGGGACATCGGAGTCAGTCATACATGTGATGACCGCCGTCGTTATCTTTTTAGCGGCTATCTCCTCGCTCAATTACTGGCGTCAAAGCCGATTGAAACAGGCTGAGAATATGTAGCAAGTACCTGAGTAAAGAAGGGAGTTAGCCTCCCTTCTTTATTGATTAAATGCCTTTAAAGGGCTTTATAAAAGGTTAACCACTCGCCTCGTTCTAAGCCGCTAACGTTCACTCCTGTGATGCCACTCGAGGTTGTTGCGTTAGAAGGAGAGAATGAAAGGTTAACATTTTTGAATTTATCAGCGATGCTACTTTCCGTTCCTGTTTGAGAAAGAATGTAGCCCAAGTTAGTAGAGTTCCAGCTTGAGTTTCCACTGTCTTCCCATTTTTTGAGGAGTTCTTTTGTTACCAGTTGGCTACCAACTTTAAGAGCCGGACCACTAATATTTCGGAATTGATAGTAATCCACCCCTGAAGAAGTCAGCGCAATCACTTTTTCAGCCAATACATACAAAGAGTTGATTGCCGAACTGCTCAACACCTCTTTCACTACCAAGGTTCTATTCGTGTTATCAACGATATAGAGAATGTTCGCTGTAGCAACCGCACTTATTTTGCCATCCTTCGATGTTGCTATCTTACTGATGGTGGAATCGACATCCAACTCCCCAAGTACCGTTTGCTGAATCGAGTTTGAAACCCATTCAAGCTTGTTACTGTCTAGCCCCAACAAAATTTGCTGGTTCGCTACAATATTGGCTGTTTTCAGGTTCAACTTATCAATCGTCATCTTGGTGGATAAGTTAGTTGTGTTAATAACCTCAGCCGCTAAATTGGCGCTCGAAAAATAATTCTTATAAACAATCAAAGCTTCACTTTGGTCGTAAGATGGCATGATCTGAGGCGAAGAGGACTTGAGTGCGTGGCGCCAATTATTCATCGCTAACTTGTCAGCACTTAGTAATCTAACCTCTTGCTGCGAGTAAATCGAACTACCAGTATTTTTAACTGCCAATAACGAGCCGCTTTGCAGCAGTGGAATCACTTTTGTAAAGTTATCGTTGATACATGATTGACTAGAATCAGGAGTTTCAGCAGGTTTAGGTTTCGGCGTAGGAATTGGCGGCAGCGTTCCTCCGCTTCGGCTACTGTAGCTATCAATCTTAAACGCCTTTGCACCACTATTATTGGTACTCGTTAGACTCGATAAGAAGATGCCATTGGCACCTTTACTATTACAAATATCACTCTCCGTCGGTGAGGCGTAAGACGTAGGCTTATAAACTTTATAGGCTTGGCTACCATTCAATGTAGGTACTAACTGAATGATTTCATTAGACTCTACCGGTATCTCTACGCCACCAGTTCCGCCTCCATGGTGGTCATCATCGTCGTCATCGTCATCGTCATCGTCATCGTCATCGTCATCATCGTAATCGTCGTCATGAGAACGAATACTAATCAAGCCAGAATTAGCTTGGGACGCCAAACCATTATCAAGAGTCACTGGCTTATTACGTGAAGAGCTATCGATTTGCATCACGACATCATTCGCCGTTAGAAACACTATCTGACTACTCGCTGGATTCAGAGCGATAGATTTGGCACCAGAGAATTCTGGCACCGATTGAGAACCGCGAACAACCAGAGCATCCTCTATTTGCAAGTGCCTCGAAGCAGTTCCCGCGACATCGACGCCTGAAAGGTCCAACGTTTTATGCTCGATCATGAGGTCGAGAGCATGGGCAATATTTGTGTATGCAGCTTGCTTTCCGTCAGTTTGTGCCTTTTTCAGCGATTTTAGCAACACATTAGACTTATCTTTAGGTCCATACGTTGTGTCTAGTGAGGCAAAATTCACACCGACATGATCACCTAATTTACTTTGAAGCGATGCTTTAGCCTGTTCTATATCGTTGCTAATCGTTGGATTAAACATCATCTCGCTATGAATCAAAGTAGTGAAAGGCGTCACCAGCTCCATACCAGGAGAAGCGGTTAAAATTGCACCATCATATTGCCTCTGTTGTGCATACCCGGAAACGTCTGTAATGAGTTTTTCTTGCTCACTGCATACACCATTCAGATCTGCATCAGCACATACTAATGAACTTTGAAAAGCATGGCCTGAAGTGGTCGCTCCAACTGGATTCTCTCCATCAGAACTCCCCCCACACCCTGCGACCATTAGGGCACTAGATATAGCTAGTGATAATTTGCATACTAAAAATTTATTGCGCATTTTTTCGACCGATTCACCTAGTTTATTGCTGTATGAGTAGTATTTTATTTTGCTATTAAATCACTTAACCAAATAAAAGATCAAATGATATTGATAACTACTATCATTTAAATTAGTATTCTCAATCTTTCTAGCGGGTAATTTATAAATCTTTGGAGTTCAAGTGGTAAGGAATCCATACAAATTGGCGGGTGTTTCACTCGTTTCTACAATGCTTGTTGCTTGTGGTGGTGCAGACTCAGATCCCAAGCTTAGCCAGTCACAAACTCAGCCAAAATCCTCGAATATTTCTGGTATAGCGTTAGATGGTTATTTGCACAAAGCCAAGGTCTGTTTAGACAAAAATGGCAATGCGATGTGTGATTCTGCCGATGGAGACATTGCGACAACGGACGCCAAAGGACAATTCCAACTTGATGTCGACGATGATCTGGCTCAATACAAAGTGCTGGTTGAAGCCGTAGCAGGCATAACCGTAGATATGGACTCCCCCAACCAAGCAATTGAGTCTGGGTTTACCTTAGAAGTACCAAGCAACAACTCGGACGTCGTAAGCCCGGTTACCTCACTGATTGCCAGTGTGTCAAAGACCAGCGGTATCAGCTTCGATGATGCGACTGAGCTTGTTGCCAACGACCTAGGGATCGACAAAAGCCTAGCATTGGGTGATTACTCTTCTTCAAATTCAGCAAAAAGCCGTGAAGTGCATATGTTTGCGCGCGGTGTGACTCGCGTACTGCAAGAAGCCCAAAAAGCTTCGGTAGACGCAGGTGTCGACCAAGTTAACGCCCGTAAAGGTGCAATGTATAAACTTGCTGATCTTGATTTGGTCGAGTTCAAAGCCAAAACAGATCGACTTTCACATGGTGCGTCTGGGACAGACAGTGCTCTAGAGCAACTCGGCAAGGAGTACCGAGAGCAGCTCAAAGTCTCGCAAGAAGATATCGACGGCAGTGAAATCGTGGTTAAGCCACCAGCGCCCAAGCACGGTAAAGTCAATGATGCATCAGATACTTTCAACTGGCAGTTTGTGCGTGGATTCAACCAAAACACAGATTACGAATATTCCTTAGATTCCGGTAGCACCTGGTCGACTGTCATTCGCAAACCGATTGTGGTTGGAGAACAGGCATTCGATAAAGGCGCTATTCAGGTTCGAGTCGCAGCCTCTAGTGCACGTAATACCCCGGCAGGTAAACCGCTTCTTTCAAACAAAGCATTTACGCTTACGACAGTCCCAGCAGCACCCGCTTGGGTCACCGTGGACAATGCGGGCAACGAATTCGATTGGGCGCTGGTCGATTCTTTTAATGAATTATCTCTTTACGAGTACTCTCTAGATAACGGTGCTAACTGGGTAAAAGCAACCGAAAAACCTCAACGCATTCAAGACTTAGATATTCCAGTTGGGCATCTAAAAGTACGTATCGCGAAGGACGACTCCCTAGGTCACCCGACTGGTTTAAGTGCTATGTCAGACAAACCGATGACAGTAACCCCGGCGCAACCAGTAAAACCTGTACTGGACTTTGCAAACGACAGCACTAATCAGATCAACTGGCTTTGGGTCTCTGGATATGATGCGCCATCTTTCTACGAGATTAATCTAGGTAACGGTTGGAATACTGTCACTGAACTTCCCTATGTGGTTGGCAACGTTTCACTTCCGGCTAACAGCATCTCTATCCGTGTAAAATCCAATGTGCAAGATGCTCGCCCCGCAGGCAATCCACTAGTGATTGGTACGGCTTTCACTCGCTCAGAAAACCAGCCTGTTGCGCCAACCCTGCCGATTATTGATGATGCTGAAAACACGTTTGCGTGGACAGAAGTTACAGAGTTTGCAGGCAAAGACTTCTACGAATACTCACTAGACAGAGGTCTTACATTTAGCCCGGTAACTAGCAACCCACAAGCAATCCCAGATGAGACGTTTGCTAAGGGACAAGTCTGTGTGAGAGTGAAAGCAGGAACAGACCCTCAACATGATCCTGGTGAAACGCTGTGCTCAGATAAGCCATATTCGGTAACACCTGACAAGCCATCGGCACCAACATCTCCAATCACTCACGATGGGTTAGACACATTTGATTGGACATTCGTAACAGGCTTCTCAGAAGTTGCGGATTACGAGATCAATGTACTCAACACAGGTTGGGCAACGGTTACTCAGAAACCTTATCAATTAAACGATCAAGCTTACGCTATTGACTCAATTCAAGTGCGAGTCAAACGAGATCCAATTACCGGTCGTCCTAGTGGATCAGAGCTGACAAATGATGCTGCGTTTACCGTTCGTCCATCAGCACCCACTGCTCCAACGGGCCTAGTGGTGAACGATATAGACAACACGCTAGATTGGACATACTTTGGCGAATTCACACAACCAGAGCATTTCGAAATCACGCTCGACTCAGGTTCTACTTGGACTAAAGTCACCGCAAAACCGGTTGTGATCGGTAACGTCGACAAGAGTATCGGTGAGGTTCAATTGCGCGTCGCTCAAAACCCGACGAATGGCATGCCTCATGGCGTAGCAGCATTAACCACACAAGCCTTCACCAAAGTGTTTGAGATTCCAGCACCAACATCGCCTGAGATAACCAACACTTTTACTGGCTCAAACCCAATCAAGACCAATGGTTTTGAATGGGACTACTTAACGGCTAACGTTGATGGTCAATCTGTTCGCTTTGATGAAGCCGAATACTATGAATTCACCAACGACAAAGGCCTGACTTGGCAACCTGCTGTTTCAAACCCACAGTTCATTGGCCCTGAAGCATATGACAAGGCTAATGTCGGTATCCGACTAAAAGCACATGCGAAAGAAGGTGTCGCAAACTCGACCAGTGACACGCTTTGGGCAACAGCAGCAAGCAGTCGCTTTACCGCCCTAAAATTCGTACCAATGAAAACCCGTTCACAAGCTGCTGATTTTGGTTACGGTGGATCATGGAATACGTACTCGCTCAATTGTATTGCTGAATACGATGATAAAGGGCAAGGGGAGCCGACGTTTTGGGCGGAGCGATTCTCTTCAGAAACCGATACCGCCTTCGATAAAGTCGCTCGACTGATTGCTTGTGATATCACTGGTTGGACGCTTCCAGATACTAGTGAAGTGATCACGTTATCGCAGAGAGATCCTGCAACACTGCCATCAAATCTAAGAAGTGGTTACTTGGTATCGAATCAGTCAGTGAATGTGCTAGCGGATAAAAATGGCGTCGCTGTCACTATCAACAAAGGCCAAGAATCTGTTGAGCAGTATTACTCCAAATACGCATACGCTAAATGGCAATTGCCATCAGGTGCAGAGTTACTCACTGGTGTAGATAGCGCTACGACTGAAATAGCCGCCTTTCTGAGTACACAAGATACGAAGATTAACGCTACGGAGCTTTATTTAGAAACCTGGCTAACCGCCAACCAATCTAAGAGCAAAGGTTACGCTGCATTAGAAACGGAAGCTAAAGCTAAAGTAGCAGAACTGCAGGCTTTGACCCAACCATGGTCAGATGATCTTAAGAACACAAAGCTAAAGCTAAAAGCTCTTGAGTTTCAGGCCTCTGTTGCTCAAAGCCGAACTGATGCTGAGAGCCTTGAATTCATTAACAAGGTAAAAGCGTACAAGGAGCAAGTCGCTAAATTAGAGCAAAACACCGTTGTACTAAGCGCACTAGTCTCTGGTTCTGAGTTTGCTCAAAAATTAGCGTTCATGCAGCAAAAGTCCGTAAGTCTGTCCAGCTCGACCAACGCACTAAGCTCAGCGTCATTGGCTAAGGACATTCACCAGGCAAGTTTAGACCTGTACAAGACTATCTCAGACCTAGAGTATCAATATGGCATGGTTAATTCGTTCGCAAGTGAGCTGAATACATCAATAAAATCGCTGGGCTCGGAGTTTGCCACCCTAACTACATTGTTCCAGAAGTTTATCAGTGAGATGAACACGACGGCCAAAATCCACAACCTAGTACAATCAAAAGTGCTAGCAAAAGATGGACTGAAACAGGCGAAAGACAATGGCTTTAGCGTTTCTCAAGCTGACGCAATGGTAAGCAGCCGCTTCGCTAAATTGGACGAGTTAGGCAACTACCTACCAAAAAACACCACCTACCAACAAGGCTGGCGTTGTGTTGAAGACACTAACATCACAGGCAAACGCCGAGTGTGGACACTACTCAAAGACGGTCGACCAAAAGGTGCTGACGATCTTGCTTATGACGCTTCGGCCTCTGGTGTAGCGAGTGTATTAGGCAGTAACGGCCTGCTAGAAAGTACTAATGATGTGAACTTATGTGGCTTCAATGATTGGAAAGTACCAGCGCTGTCTCAGCTACTTTCACTACAAACTAAAGCAATCTCTAGCTCAAACTCGACCATCACAATCGATACCGATGCATTCCCTCATCACCGAGGGCTGGATCCTGAGTATGACAAATCTAGCTATTACGGTGGCGTGATTTTTTACTACTGGTCGAATCAAACAAAGGGCACCAAACAATACATCACAAACTACAGCTCTGAGCGCAACTACCAAGATGTCCGTCGTTCGGAAGTTGGTGGTACTGAAGATGCCGTCATCTTAGGACGTCTGGTTAGAGAAAAAGCGACAACATACCAGTACCTAGATATGCAAGGGAACGTAGTAGCCGATCGCCAAAATGCAATTTGCGCACAAGACACGGACAGTAAGCTCGTTTGGCAACTGTTTACCAACGGAGACAGCAGCCGTTTCAAGAAATACGTAGAGGTAACACCTTTAATTTCAACACGAAATACACAAAAGGTGTGTGGCAAAGCGAACTGGCGCTACCCATCGAAAGCAGAGCTGTATGGATTACTTCCTATCAATGCGAATGTCTTTAAGTTTAACGAAGTCACTGGTGGAGGTTATTCCAACCATAGTTCCTATATCACCAGCGATCCTGCTCCTTATGGTCGTGTCCTCGGATTGAATATGACAACCATGGATGAAAGCCAAGTTGGTACTCAAAGTTACGACGGCCGTTACCTATACCGACTCGTTGCCAAATAGGCACTCAAAATCTCTTATTAATTACTACAACAGCCTCTGCTGGGGCTGTTTTCATCTAGGAAATCAGAAATGTTGAACAAGAAAAAGCAACGCGGTGCAGCCGCAATCGAATACGCCATTCTCGCAGCAGCAATGGCAGTTGTACTACTCAATTTTGTTGGCGGTGAGAACGGTGAGCTAACAGAAGCTATCAGTGACGCCTACGGTACTGTAGTCGAAAAACTAAAAGACGCACAACAAGCCTCAGAGTAAGCCCGTTTATTGCAAATTAAAGGAATAGTTATGACTGCCAAGCGACTCATGTTGCTGTCGTTATTTTGCTCGGTGCTCGGAATATCCGTTTTACTGTTGAGCCAAACCAATAGCGAGTCTGCGACCACTTCTTCTAAACAAGCCGTTAAGCAAACGGTCAAAGTGTTGGTTCCAACTCGCACGATAGAGATAGGTCAAGCCTACACACCAAACTCGTTCCGATGGAAAGAGGTTCCACAACAAGAGTTGGAAAACTACATCGACCATGTGACACCAGAAGATATTTCTGCTGATCACTCTATGTCGGGGCTTGCGCGTACCAAGCTTGTCAAAGACTCGATATTGTCGAAAGCGGATATTACCGAGCCAGAAGGCGGCTACTCGCTTTCATTAAAGCTACAACCAGGTTATCGCGCTATCTCAGTGCCTGTTGATCAGGTGACATCAAATTCGGGCTTTATTGAGCCGGGCGACCGCGTAGATATTCTCCTGCTCGGTTCACAAGATGGTGAGCTGCTTCGTTATGGCAATTCATCGCAGGGTTTGTATGTCACAACGATCGCTCATGATGTGAGAGTCTTGGCATTTAATGACAAGCAAACGGCTGAATCTTATCAAAAGGCCCGCGAATCTAATCATTATGAAAACGGTATCCCTGACGACAGCAGTGTCTCTTTAGAGGTAACACCCGAGCAAGCAAACCAAGTTGTTTTGGCTAAGCAATTGGGCAAGTTAACGCTTGTCTTACGCGGACAAAACGAAGACCCAAATCAAACTCAGCACGCAAATTCAGCGACGCTGAAAGCCATCTCACCAGACACAACTCAGGTATTGCCTGACGTTGGTTTGGTGGAATTTAGAGCCGACAACAAAACGATCAACAATAAAACCGGAGCTGATAACAATGGCTAGTACCTGTCGTTGGTGGGGGATTCTCCTGCTATCAAGCCTGTGCCTCTCTTTTGCGTCAGCAGCATCTGCGCTTGATGTGACAATCAATGAGGCAAAAATGATTCGCTTACCAGAAAAAGCGAAGTCGATTTTCATCTCTAGCACCCATATTGCGGATTACCAGACCTTAACCAACACCAAGGTGATGGTATTTGGTAAGCGAGCTGGCACTGCCACTATCACTGTTTTGAACGAGCAAGAACGCGTCATCTATACCAATAAGATTCGCGTGACTCACAACAGCCGCGAGTTCAATGAACTGGTCAAAAACAAGTTCCCAGAAGCGTCCGTAAACGCGGAATCTCTGGGTGGCAAGCTATGGCTAAAAGGGCAAGTGCCTTCACCTATGATGGCGCATAATATCGTGTCTTTAGCGAAAGGCTACCTGTCTCCTATTTTTGACCAAACCCAGCAACAAGAAAGCTCAAACACTCAAAACGGTGCAGGTAGTAGCAATACGACCACTAAAGATCAGCCAATGCAATCCAATGAAGATGAGCTGATCAATCAATTGGTTGTCACCATGCCAAACCAGGTCAACATTCGAGTGAAAATCGCTGAAGTATCGAGAAATGTTTCGAACAAATTGGGGATCAAGTGGGGCTCTATCGCAGGTGGTGTTGGACAGTTTTCATTCTCTAAACTGCCGAATGTCAGCAGCTGGGGTAAACCAAGCATTACCGCACTGATTGATGCATTAGCGACAAACGGCATGATGTCTGTACTGGCTGAGCCTAACTTGACGGCGATGTCCGGCGAAGACGCTGAGTTTCTGGTGGGTGGTCAGGTTCCATTGCCTTTGATCACTGCTGATACGACTCAAATCGAGTACAAAGACTTCGGGGTAAAACTCAACTTTACGCCAACGGTGCTCAGCCAAAATCGCATCAGTCTAAAGGTGAACCCAGAGGTCAGTAACGTCTCTATCGAAAACCAACAAGTGGTAAACGGAACTAACTTCCCCTCTTTTACTACCCGTAGTGCAGCGACCACCATCGAATTAGCCAGTGGACAGAGCTTTGCCTTGGGCGGCTTATTGAAGTCAGAAGACATTGAACAACTGCAAAAAGTGCCGCTTATCGCGGAGATACCTGTACTAGGAAGTCTGTTCCGCTCAACTGAATTCACTCGCCGAGAAACAGAGTTGATCATCATTGTCACGGCTTACCTAGTGCAACCAACTCGTTCAGATTCAATGCAGCTACCAACCGACGGTCTCATTCCACTAAGCGATGTAGAACGCCTTCTAGCGTGGCCAAGAATTCAACGTAAAAGAACACACGACCAAGACACATACACCGACAACCACAAGCCTCGCTTGCTGGGTGACAACGGGTTCTATTACTGAGGACATCATGAATAAATTATCCTTATTGCTCCCTGCCCTATTTGTGTTTGCGGGATGCGCACCTACGCCAACCACTCAGCAACCATCGGTCGATGTGGTGTCTGTGACTAACAAATTCTCTCTGACGCTTGCCGGGAAAACGCTGTCGGCTCAGGAAAAGGCGGATATTTCTGACTTTATCGCTCGTCGAGGCAGCTCGAGTGGCTTGATGGTCAAAATCGAAAAAACGACTCAGAAAGGTGAACGTCAGCTAGAGAAAGTAAGGCTTCACCTTATCGAATCAGGCCTCTATCCATCACAAATTTGGGTATCAGGCGAAGCAACAGAAGGTAAAGGCGACATCACTATTTTAGTCGAATCTTACCGCGCTAAAGTCACAGCCTGTGACGCGGGTAAAACGCCAAGAACCACGCTCAACGCCTACCGCACTCAGCGCAATTTTGGGTGTGCAAATGCCAACGCGCTTGCACAAATGGTCGCCAACCCTAAAGACCTTATCGTCGGTCAACCGATCAGTGGCGCTCAAGGGCAGAAAGCTGTCTCTAGTATCGATAACTACTTTGCTCCACCAGCCCAAAACCAACAGCCAAATAATGGTTCTTCGACGACCACGCAAGGAGGTTCGCTATGAATCAAGTACACCAGTTAACGGTACTGATCGCAGCGTCTGAGCAACTCGATACCCTAGCGCTTACGCACACACTGAATGACTTTGGTATCCACAACATCACAGTCTCTTCAAATCAAGAAGACGACGTAGTGCGACACGTGTTGAAGCATGGTATTAAGACAGTATTTCTCGATGTGTTGAATTGTGAGCTGGCTGAGTCGAAACAAGCAGTACAGCGCTTAATTAAGCGTACAGGTTGTCAAGTTATCGCTATTGGCCACTCAGATGAAATTTTCATCTACCGTGGCATGCTGGCATCAGGCGCGAGTGATTACCTAGTGCCTCCTGTGACTCCACAAGATCTGGAACACGTTTCTTTCGCGGCTTTACAAAACAACAGCGAAAAACGAAATGAAAAAGTCATCTCGGTTGTCAGTGCGAAAGGCGGTTCAGGCAGCAGTACCATTACTGCAACTCTTGCTCAACAACTCGCAGAGCTCGATAAGAAAGTGGCTTGTCTAGACCTAGACTTTTCAATGGGCGATTTGGATCTGCTACTCAATGTTGAAGGGAACTCAGCATTGATCGAGCTTTTACAATACCCAGAGAGACTAGACCCGTTAGTATTCGAACGTAGTGGGATCAGCGTATCTGCAAAGCACACTCTCTTTACTGGCTATCTACCTTTAGATGCCACACCATTCTGGCCACAAAAGAGTGCTTTGGACCAATTTACTAAGTTTTGCCTACAAAACTCAGACTACCTATTAGTGGATATCCCAACTTACTCTTTGCGTGATCAAGTTGGCTTTGACGCACTGAAAAGTGCCGATATCCGAGTGATTGTCGTTGAGCCTACACTCGGCTCTATCCGCAATGCCGGCCAGATCATCAAACGACTTCAGAATCAAACCAACTCCCAAACGCTTGTTGTGCTCAATCATACCAAGTCCGATTCAGGCTCAATGATTTCAGTTAACGATGTGAAAAAGTCGTTAGGTGTACCGGTAGACGTTGTCATTCCATTCTCCCCGAACCACTTTTTAAGCAAGTCATCACTTGGTCAACCTGCCCACAAAGGCAACAGAAAAGTGAAAGTGGCGTTCAACGCTTTAGTTGAATTAATCACAGGTGAATCGCAGCAAAGCAGCCGCCGTTTTTGGAAGCGAGGTGCATAATGTTTGGTCAAAAATCAAACACGGTTGATCCTATTGAAGTCAGCCAAGCTCGGTTGCATGAAACGTTAACATCCGCTCCTTCGCTACGTGACCATTATCATGTGATTCATGAAGAGATCATCAAGGCAATCGATCCATCAGCGGTTGTGAGTTTAAGTGCGTCCGATCTTGAAGCTCGAATTTCAGAAATGGTATCGGAAATTGTGGTCTCTAAGCAGCTACCACTCGGCCATCAGGATGTAACTTATTCTGTAGAGCAGCTATTACATGAATTTTTAGGTTTGGGGCCACTTCAGCCTCTGATTGAAGACCAAACGGTCACTGACATCATGGTCAATGGTTACCGTGAAGTTTACGTCGAGCGTTCAGGCAAACTGCAAAAAACCACGGTCCAATTTCGTAATGAAGAGCAGCTTCTCAACTTAGCGCGACGCATCGTGAGCAAAGTAGGTCGACGAATCGATGAATCGAATCCATTAGTTGATGCAAGACTAGACGACGGCAGCCGTGTCAATGTCATGATCCCGCCGCTCGCCCTTGATGGAACTTACATCTCTATCCGTAAGTTCAATGAAAAGAAGCTGACACTGAGCCAATTGGCACAGTTTGGTGCGATGTCGAATTCGATGATTAAGCTTATTGATATTATCGTTCGCTCTCGTCTCAATGTTCTTGTCGCGGGTGGTACCGGTGCAGGTAAAACCACCCTGCTTAATGCGATGTCTTTCAGCATCTCGCCTCAAGAGCGAATCATCACCATTGAAGACACAGCTGAACTGCGCCTTCAACAACCCCATGTGGTGCGTGCAGAAACTCGCCCAGCCAATGCAGAAGGTTTAACGCCGATTACTCAAAGAGAGTTAGTACGAAATGCCCTACGTATGCGACCAGATCGCATCATTTTAGGCGAAGTTCGTGGCGATGAAGCCTTTGAGATGATGCAAGCAATGAACACTGGCCACGATGGTTCGCTGTGTACACTTCACGCCAACTCTGCAACGGATGCACTGGTGCGAATGGAGAACATGCTAATGATGAGCCAAGCGACGCTGCCTCTATTTTCACTACGTCGCCAAATCGCCGACACCATTGATGTAGTTATCCAAGTAGAGCGAATGCGTGATGGCAAAAGGCGCATTGTTTCAATAACCGAGGTACAAGGATTAGAGGGCGAGCAATACGTCACTCAAGAACTGTTCGCCTTTAAAACGCTATCGGAAGACCAGCAAGGCAACCTAATTGGTGAATATAAGAGTGCCAAGTGCGTACCAAGCTTCAACGAAAAAGCGAAATATCACCAGTTAGACGCTCAACTCAGGGTGGCAATGGAGCTTGAAGCCGGATGATTCTTGTTCTTACTATTTCTGCGCTGCTGGCTACGGTTTGGTTAATCAAGCTCAACTCAAAACAAGCCATTGTTAATAAGCGACTGTCCTTGGTATCTGGTTCATACAAAGCAAGCCCTGCAGACGTTTCTATCAAAAAGTCGAGCCATCAGCGCACCAACAAACTGCATGCGTTCTTCCTGCGAATCAATGCCTTGCTGCCTGTTTGGGATAAGTATTTCATCGCCTCAATGATTGTTGGCTTTCCAGTTGCTGGTTACCTGTTAGTACCAGAGCTTCCAGTACATCTTCGATTGATTGCAGCAGTTGGGCTGTGGCTCATATGTACCTGTGCCATAGTGTTTTATCGCAGAAAGAGACAAGTAGAAGAGTTTGAAAAAGACATCATCAACGTCCTTGGATTGATTTCTAGAGCGGTTTCAGCAGGGTTATCTATCCCACAAGCGATTGATCAAGTGGCACAAACGCAACCTGGTTTGTTAGGGCGCGAGTTCTCTTACCTTCGCGATAATCTCGCGCTTGGCCTTAGTCTTCGCCAGAGTCTCGATGATGCGTGCATTCGTCTTCCTTACAGCAGCTTTCGTTATTTCTCTGTTGCACTGATCCTTAACCAATCGAATGGTGGTCAACTGCGCGACATTCTTCATAGCTTAAGCCGAACCATGCATGACAACCGAGCGATGAGAAAGAAGGTGAAGAGCTTAACCTCAGAGCCTCGTATCACAGCGTTATTTCTCTCTGTCTTACCCATAGGGTTGCTAGGTGGCATCTATTTAATTGAGCCCTACATGATTAAGCAGCTGTTTAACACTGAACTGGGCCAACGAGTGCTGACCTATGCACTAATCAGCATCAGTATCGGCACCTTAATTTTGAATGCTCTGACTCGCAATAAGAGGTTCTCATCATGATGTATGTTGCCATGTTGCTGTTGGGATTCGCTCTGCTTCTCACGCTGATCGCACACCTATCTTCGTTCAAACGAGACGTGGTAGCTGAGCGACTGAATCACGTATCAAGCTATTCCTCAAAGTATAAAAACACGTCGAGTAAGTGGCGTTTCCAAGGTGAGAAATCTCGACGTCAAAAGCTAGTTCTGATTGGTTGGCTTAACCCAAATGCAGAGATGTACTTTTTAGGGCTTAGATTAATCACCATGACCGTAGGTGCTGTTACTTGGTACGCCACTCGCATTCCAGTGCTAACGATGAATTCGGCGGCAGAGTGTATTGCTATCGGCATCGTGGTCGGCATTCTATTCGATCGCATTCTTGAATGGCGAGTGAACCAAGTTCGAATGCAGATCAGCCGAGTAATACCCGATGCCGTCGACCTAATGGTGGTGTGTGTTGCATCTGGCTTAACACTCGAAGCGGTATTTCGCTGCGTTGGTGAAGAGATGCGTTCGATCTCCCCTGCCTTGTCACGAGAATGGCTGTTAACCGCAACTGAGATCTCTGTTCTCGATTCACCACAAACGGCACTCAACAACTTAGACAAACGTGTCCAACTGTCTGACATCAACAACGTTGTCACTACCATGAACCAAGCGCTGCAATACGGTACGCCTATCGCTGATGCCCTCAAACTGATCGCTTCAGATAGCCGTCAATACCACTTCTTAGAACTGGAAGAGTGGGTGGGGAAAATACCAGCCAAAATGTCATTCCCTTTGGTGGTTTTCATCATGCTACCTGTGGTGGGCATCATCGTCGTGCCAATCATGTTGTCTCTTACACAAACTCTGGGGGGCTTATGAGAACCATCCCGTTATTCTTTTTGTCGCTGATATTGTTCGGCTGTCAATCAACCAACCACGTTGAAAAAGATACCGCCGAAAACATGAAGGTGGCAGAAGTTGCGTTAATGAATGGTAAGCCAGAGAGCGCCATGGATCTCTACCGAAAAATGTTGGTATCGAAGCCCAATGACCCGCAGTTACTGCTGTTGATGGGCTCCGCAGCTAATCAAGCCAGTCGTTATGACGAAGCACTGCATTACTTAAAGCGTGGTATCGAGCTTAATCAATCCAATGCGATTTACCGTGAGTTAGGCCGTTCATGGTTAGCTTTAGGTGAGCTTGAACAAGCGACCTCGGCTCTTGAAGAGTCTGTTCGACTAGAAGCTTCCGATGACGTTGCTCAAAATAGCTTAGGAGTCAGTTACTCGCTCAATAAGCAGTATTCCAAAGCCAGAGAGTGTTACTCAAATGCGCTTAGCTTAATGCCTTCAAGCAACGAATACCGAAACAACCTCGCTATGGCTTGGATACTCGATGGTAAACCAGATCAAGGGATTCGTATTCTGCACCCGATCTTTGTCAGAGGTGAAGCTAGCGTAAAACTCCAGCTTAACCTTGCTTTGGCTTACGCACTTTCTGGTGACAGCGAGTCTGCAAAAGCAATCGCTCGTGAACACTTATCGCAACCGGAATACGCTAACAATAGCTTGTATTACCAAGCCCTAGCCGCTCACGCTGATCGAGGAGAACAATAATGCTCTCTCGTCAGAAAGGTGCGAATAGCGTTGAGTTTCTAATGATCACCCTACCGTTTCTATTGCTGATACTTGGGTTCTTTGAGATCTGCCGCTTGCTGCTAGTCAACATCATCTTCGATGTCGCCGTTCATGCAGGTGCTCGAGAAGTCAAAACTCAACCATTTGGTCCCATATCAAACCAAGTTTTCATCGACGCTATCGACAGTTTCCCACTGATCGAACGCAGCAAGATCAAGTTGTCTCAACCTTTGTACGTTGAAAACCTACCGGACTTAGTTAACAGAAAAGCGGCACCGATAAGCAAAGCAGTATTGGGGGAATACACGGTGTCTTACGCATTTTCATTCGCTCTACTGCCTAGCCTTTCAACTCGTTTTTTAGAACGTACCGGCCAAATGACAACCTTGGAAAGAAAGGTATTGGTGAGTTATGACGGTTAATAACACACACACCAAAAAACAAGCGGGATCAGCAGCCGTGGAATTCCCATTTGTCGTACTCGCGATGATGATCATTCTGTGGGGGTTCGTTGCTGTCTACCGCTTATTCAGCCTGCAGACTCAGTTAGACAATGTTACCTACAACCTAGTGAATGCGATTTCTTCAACTCAACTCAAACCTGAGCAAGGTAAGAATGGTTTACCCGAGACTCTAAAAGGTCCATTGATCGTACTCGCTGAAAATTACCTGCCGAGTAGCATTGTCCGTGGCGATATTGGACTTTTACTTGAAAGTCGTGTCTTTGATATTGCTACTTCAACGTGGGAATACAAACATCTGTATGCGGGAAGCGACTGCCAAAGTGATCGATCGATTGAACAGCTTACGGACATGCTCATTGTGGGCAGCGGCGATCCTGCGTTGGATGGAAGACCGTCCACCTTGGTTCAGCTGACCTTATGCGTGGAGACACCATTTAGCTACGAACGGCTCACTCTTCCAAAAAGCTTAAAAAGCTCATCAGTAGTTGTAGGTAAGCACTATGGTTAACTCAATGTTTATCGGCCTGCCCCGTCAGCAAAAAGGTTCGATCACCCTTTCCTTCTTGGCACTGCTGACCCCTGCACTATTTATCGCCGTCGGCACTTTGATGATATCGGCGCAAGTGATGGTTTCTAATCGAGCCGCGCAAGCCGCTGACTCTGCCGCATTAGCTTGTGCTTTTGCTGATGAGGCGACTCTGAGAATGATGCGCGCATACCAAGATTACTATGACCCGACACTAAAAGGTGTAAGTGGATTAACACCGAAAAACCAAGAGTGTCGAATTAGCCTAGGTTACTCCGTTACACCGTTATTGCCTCATTTCAGTTATAGACGCGATGACCAAAAAGTGACTGCAACAGGTGGAGGCTTTAAGGGGGTGGTTGAAAGCAAACACTCTGCGATTCCAACAGAGTTGGTACTAGTGCTCGACGTATCTGGATCCATGGGCTCAAACATGTCGTCACTAAAATCTATTTTGTCCAAGGCATTGAATACGATTCAATCTCAGAGCAATAACGCTAACGATTTAGATTCAGTAAGTATTTCAATCGTTCCTTTCGATTCTGGAGTTGCAACACATCGCCCCCTTTGGTTATCCAAAGAAGCGGCCGGAATCTACTGTATCGATGGACTTAGCTATCGTAATGGCGATTTCTCTGCGGCGCTGACCGTAGATAACCTTGCGACGCTGCATTCAGAGCGACCTGTGAAGTTTACACCGCCAAGTAAGTGGTTAAGCGACTGCAATCAAGACTCACCAATGTTGCCCTTGACCAACGTCTTTTCCCGCGTCCAAAACTCGATAAACAGCCTAACTGCAAATGGCGGTACTCGCTCTTATCAAGGTTTGGTATGGGGAGTGAGACAGCTTATCCCAAGCTGGCAACAAGCATGGGGAATAAACGTAAGCACTGTACCCGAAACTAGAAGAAAACTGGTGTTATTCACCGATGGCGCTGACGAAGGAGACGCGTTCAATCAATTGGTAAACGCTGGTTTTTGCACTACGGCTATCAAGCAATACGGCATTGAAATGAATTTCATCGGCTATGGCGTCAGCCCATCTCGAATTACTCAATTCGAGAACTGTGCAGGAAATCCTTTACGCGTATTCAGTGCCACCAATACGACACAACTTAACGAGTACTTCTCCGACATTTTGGCGGTTGAATACTCGGCAAGCATCCGACTCACTCGATAATTCAAATAAAGCGTTTGATTCAAAAAAACCAAACTTAAAGCATTGAATTTAAAACAGATAAATTAAAAACAATATGGAGAAACACATGTTTACACGAGCCCTAGCGTTATTGGCGCTGTGCCTTTCTTTGCCTGCAATGGCTTATCAAGAAGGCGATGCTTTATCGCAAGACATTATCAAGAAACTGCAACTCAACAACGAGGAGCTCACCATTGTCGACTTCTTTGCTGAATGGTGCGTTTCTTGCCGAGAAGAGCTTCCAGAAGTAAACCAACTCTACAAAGAACTTAAAGGCACCGGCGTGACGTTCAAAGGTGTTGATGTCGATGAGGATGTTGAAGTTGGCCTTGAGTTTCAAAAGCAGCTCGGATTGGAATTCCCAGTAGTGAACGATCCAGAACAAGCATTGATCGCTGAGTTTAAGCCTATCGGTATGCCTGCGCTTTATTACATCTACCAAGGCAAAGTTATCAAGATTCGATTTGGCGCAATCAACCACATTGGCGACGTCATTACTGATGACCTAGTGAAAATGGGAGTGCAGCTGTGATGTTGATGAAAGCCACCCTTGTTGGATTGCTCGCTATTCCAATGACCGCGAACGCCGCTCTTGAACTCGACCTTAGTGGTTTAGGAAAAAAGCCCGTTGAACAGCAAACCAGTAAGAACAGCACTAATAGCGATGGTCCCATCGTAGAAGAAGAGATCATCTCGAGCACGGTTTACTCCAGTGGCGGCACACACTCAAACCAAACTACCAAGAGCGCAACAAGACGCAACATCGACATGGTTACGCCAAAGGCAAAGCAGCTGGTTATCAAAGAGAAAGCGCCAGAAGAGACTAACAAGCCTTCAGCGTTAGCGTTTGTCGATGAATTTCTTGGCATTGAGCCGGTAAAACCTTGGGAGAAAGGAACGCTAGCTCAAAAAGAGATGAAACCGGGCGGCCCTGTGCCTGAATTCGATGTGTTCTCTGAAAAAGTCTTTGCCTACAAACAAGGCTCTGTGGGTGGCAGCGGTGTTGGCGGTGGCGGCTGCGGCTGTAACTAACCATTAAATCGACCCAAAAAACTCAATCGACAAAAAACACTCAATCAATAAAAAAATATTCAGTACTTCAAAAACAAAATAAGAACAAAATGAAAAAACTACCAATTACGCTGCTCAGTGCAGCGGCAGTGGCTAATGTGGCATTAGCTGAAGATCATGTCTCTGTGCATTACCTGAACTATGAAGAGTATGACGACAGAGTTTCAGCTAAGGACACCATGGTTTCGATTGAAAAAAGTATCGGCTTAGATTGGACCCTAAACGCAGAAATAAGCTACGACAGTGTTTCAGGTGCTTCTCCAGCATGGGGCCCTACGACGCCTCCAGCTTCGGATGCCGACAAAATAAATCGCGCCCTGAAAACTCAGCAAGCTCAAGACAAAACTAACGAGGTCATCCGTGCGGGTTATGATCCTCACCGAGACAGTTATGAGGTCCAGAAAGTCGGCCTAGAAGACACAAGAAAAGCACTCAGCTTGAGTGCCACCTACCGTGACAGACTGCGTAATGAATGGACCTTTGGTGGCAATGTATCCCAAGAAGAAGACTACGAGAGCATTGGTATCAATGGTAAAGGCTTGATTTATGCTGATAGCGCTAAAAACCGTTCGTACAGCTTAGGGGGCTCTGCTCTTTTCGACCAAACTCAGGCATTTGGCAAATACGTTATTGGCTCTTCTAATAGCCAGAGCTGGGAAGACATCTTCACTGGCAGCTTAGAAGCAGGTTTATCTCAAACCTTTACACCAAATCTGTACAGCATTTTTACCGCTTACGCAGGCTACCGTAGTGGTTACTTGAGCAACCATTATTTGACGGTTCTTCGCGAAGTCGACATTAACGACGATGGCAAAATCGATGATGACGAAGTGTTCTTGGGGCAAGACTCTAGGCCAGATACCCGACTGTCTGGCGGTATTAACCTTCAGGCCTTCTACTCGCTGTCCGATAGCATCAAAATCCGACCACGTTACAAATGGTTCATGGATGACTGGGGGGTAATGTCTCATCAAATAGGCGGCAAATTATCTTGGCGTGTCAGTGAGTGGCTAACCTTAGCACCCGGTTATTTCTGGTATACGCAAGATGCAGCAGATTTCTATCGCGACCCTAGCAGCGCTGACCCTTCTTTTGCTTCGACAGGTTACGCGACTTCCGACCTTCGCCTAGGTAACTTCACTGCGAATGCTTATGAGCTTGGCGCAAGCGTTAAGGTCCATAAAACCGTGCGTTTAAATGCGCTTGCGGCTTACTACGAACAGAGCAACGGATTTGAAGCGCAGTGGTGGGCGGTTGGAGCAACTTATGAATTCTAAGCTGCCCTTTATCCATCGCTTTCATGCCATGACAGTACCTTGCGAAGTACAGATCTTATCGCTTGATTTGACCCACTTCCCAAAGGCGTGCGCAAAAAGCATCGCTGCTGAGATAGAGCAGAACACACATCGCTTAGAAGGCAAATATAACTTCTACAGCGATGATTCATGGCTAACGCGACATATTAACCAGCGCACAACCAGTGAAGTCGAACTCGATTCAGAGTCTGCGGAAGTTTTTGAGCATCTCGACCGATTAAGCCAACTGACATTCGACACGTTTGATACCACTGTTGGCAGCATCAAACACCTTTTACAACAGAAGCCGAAGATGTCACACAGCCATGCCTTTCAAGCCCTGTCTTCCGCGCTGGGTAAGCAGGCTTGGGAGCTAAAAGGGGCAATAGGTCTAGAAGATAAAATGGTTCGAGAAGGAACTGTCGATCTACAAAGTGAAGTCGACTTACAAAGGACAAGGCTACACATCCCTGATCCACGCACTCGCTTCGATTTTGGTGGCGTCATCAAAGAGTACGCGGTCGATCAAGCAGTAAAGATAGGCAAGCGACTTGGTGCAACTTCAATGTTGGCAAATTTTGGCGGCGATATCTATGCATTGGGAACAAAGCCAGATGGTTCACCATTCAATATTGCAGTTCTGGATCCAAGAGACAACAAGACGCCATTTTTTGCCGTTCCGATTACCGACGCGGCGCTGACCACATCTGCTCACAGTGAACGTCAGATGCAGTTCGGCGATAAAACCACGTCTCATATTTTGTCGAAACAAGACGTAGAAAAGAAGATTTTGTCTGTTACGGCAATAGCTTCTTCCACTTTGGAAGCGGGTGTACTTAGCACTTCCTTGACGCTCAACCCGAACATTTCAGTACCGGAAGAGAGTGCTGTTATTTACATCGACGATCAATTACACATTCACCAAAGCACGGAGTTTTTGCATTCATGAAAAACTACCTACTCACGTTAATTCTATTGTTTAGCAGCTTTTTGCATGCTCAAGACAGCGAGTTTCTTCCAGTTGAAGAAGCCTTCCCGGTTACATGGGAAGCCATAGACCAAGGCGCGGTTATCCGCTTTGATACACACCCGGGATACTATCTTTACCAATCACGATTCTCGTTTAAAGAAGAGTCCTCATTATCGACACAAGATCCTCAATACTCGCTGCCAGGTGAAGAAAAACAAGACCCTAACTTCGGCAATGTAGTGGTGTTTCACGAACCGCTTACGGTTACCGTGCCTTACACCGGAAGTGGCAAGCTCACCGTCCGCTATCAGGGCTGTGCAGACAAAGGGCTTTGCTACCTGCCACAAAAGCTAGTGTTGGATTTACCTACGCTCAAGGCATTGGCAGACGTCGCTCCTGAGAAGCCATCAAACTCTTTGGTTCAAACGCTAGGTGAGATAAGTGATGATACCAATGACTTGTCGTCGTTTCTCTCTCAAGCAGGCAAATTACAGGCACTACTTGTGTTCTTCTTGCTTGGCTTAGGCCTGTCTCTAACGCCGTGTGTGCTGCCTATGATTCCTATCTTAGCCAGCATCATAGGTGGTGAAAAAGCGATGACAGGCAAGAAAGGTGCAGCGCTTTCTAGCTCGTACGTTCTGGGTATGGCGACCAGTTATGCCATGACGGGAATTCTGGTCACCACATTAGCAAAAGGCATCAATTTACAAGCAGCTATGCAACAACCTTGGTTGCTCAGCATTTTTGCCGCCGTGTTCGTTTTACTAGCGTTAGCTATGTTCGGTTTCTATGAGCTTCAACTCCCTGCCGCACTGCAGCAGAAACTCAACAGTGGCTCAGACA
Source organism: Vibrio sp. 070316B (assembly GCF_013114115.1). Classification (NCBI taxonomy): domain Bacteria; kingdom Pseudomonadati; phylum Pseudomonadota; class Gammaproteobacteria; order Vibrionales; family Vibrionaceae; genus Vibrio; species Vibrio sp. 070316B. Next base: position 120,645 of record NZ_VTYC01000011.1, read on the forward strand.
AGTTGGGCGGCGGTAAAATTGCTAGCGTATTCGCGATGGGCGCGATATCTGCACTAGTGGTTTCACCTTGTGTTAGTGCACCACTAGCTGGTGCATTGCTTTATGTATCCACCACTCAAGACTGGATGTTTGGTGGTGCCACCCTGTTTGTCATGGCTCTGGGTATGGGTGTTCCTCTTATCGCGATCGGTGCTAGCGGCGGACGCTTACTGTTAAGAAGTGGCGCGTGGATGGTATCGGTTAAGCAAGTCTTTGGTGTACTGCTGCTCGCGGTGGCTATCGTCTTATTAAGCCGCTTCGTTGACCCATCAATCATTATGATTTTGTGGGCGCTCCTTGCTATTGGTACGGGTGTACACTTCGGCGCGCTAGAAGCGGCACAACCAGGCTGGGCACGCACTCGTAAGTTTTCTGCACTATTGCCACTGAGCTATGGCTTGATTCTATTTGTGGGTTATTTCCTAGGAAATTCCGATCCTCTCAACCCGCTTGCGAACCGAGAGTCCGCACAACCTATGGCCATCACGTCTTTTGAGAAAACCGATTCAGTCACTCACTTAGAGCAGCAATTACAAGCTGCAGCCAATGCTGAACAAAAGGTGCTAGTCGACCTTTATGCAGACTGGTGTGTCTCTTGTAAAGTGATTGAGACCAACGTGTTTAACGATCAACAAATCAGCCAAAAACTGAAAGAGTGGCAGACCATAAAACTGGATGTGACAGAAAGCTCGCCAGAACAAATGGCATGGCTCAACAATAAGAATGTGTTTGGCCCACCAGCTATTTTCTTTTACTCACCCGCTAACGGTGAGTTAGAACCAGCGCGAGTCATGGGGGATATCGACAAAGCTGGCTTTAACAATAAGCTCAAACTTGCTAATCAGCTTGTAGCAGCCCGTACAGCGGAACCCAGCAGCCTGACAAACTAGAGAGTCGTTCAATGATCAAAAACGCCCAATCAATGATTGGGCGTTTTTAAATTTGGTTTGCTGACTGAAGAGGCTTACTTAGACATTTCCAACTGCTGAACCACCGCTTGGGTCAGCTGCTCAGTATACGGGTTAATCTTCCAATGCTCTGGACTCCAGCCTTTTACGAAACGTTGGAAATCAGCCCACGCAACATAAAACAGTGGTCGCCATGCGCGTTCGACGTCTTCAAATGAGAGCTGAGGCTGATAGTGTGCAAGCGCCTCTTTTAAGTGTTGAAAATAAGTATCTAACACCTCATTTTCATACTCTTGGCAATCTCGAGGCCTAATCGCGCTGCTCATGAACAAGGCAACGTCTTTCATTGCACAACCATGACCAACGTATTGAAAATCGACTGCAGCCGCGTTTTCACTTTCAGGATCAAAACAGAAGTTCGCGAGCTTAGCATCGCCGTGCACTAAGGTTGGATACGGGCACTCTTTCAATAAACGATCGATACGTTGCGCTTGTCGTTTCAAAGGTAAGTCCGCCAAGGCACTTAGCTCATCAGGCCGTGTGTCTAAATGCCAGTATGTGCCTACTTGCCACAAGGATGCCAACTGAGCTTGACTGACATTGATGTGCTTTGCGTGAAAGTTAGCCAACCATTTTAAGCAAGCATTTCGCTGTTTAACCTCAACAAAGGTATAAGCATGATGCTGCTCGCCTGAGGCTGATTCATCAGAAGCGGCCAGTACATCAAACTGAGAGGTTAATGGGAAACCGCTATCGGCTAAGTCTTGCATCACGATAAGCCATTCGTTGTCAGCTAATTCGCATTGCAAACCCACAGGCACGGGGCAGCGCTCATCCCATTGTTGAGTGAACGATTGATACCACGCTGTCTCTACTTGATAGGAATGCACTTTACGCTGATGAGACAGCTTAGTGTTCCATCCTTTCGGGTGTTCAGTTTTATCGGGCAACGCGACATGTTTAACGATAACGCTGTTGAATCCAGCATCACCACTATCCGGGAAGACTAAGCGTACTAACTCGCCATAGCCGCCCCACAAGCGCTGAATCACGTGAATATCGAACCCTTGATGGCAACCGAGTGACGTGGCTATTTTTTGATAAAGCTCAGGAGATTGCTGACTGGAATTAACATCGGATTCGACAGACTGTTTTGAAGGTATTGATTGAGACATATAACTCGTTGCTACGCCTTATCAGCTAAAAGATGTGACCATTGTGGCTGTCTATTCATGTAATGAACAACATAACTGCATACCGGGATAATTGTGTAACCCGCACGCTCAATTTCAGGGAGTACCGACTCCATCATCACCTTACCAAAACCCTTGCCTTGCAGTTCATCAGGGATTCGAGTTGAGGTGATATGCAATACATCGCCATCCTTTTTATACTTAACTACCGCAAACTGATCTGGTTCTAACTCAACCGTGATCTGGTTCGCATCTTGATCCCATTTAACTGACTGCATTCTCAACTCCTGCAAATAATGGATACGACAAACAATTAAAGTTTGAAGTATGAATTCCTTGTAATAGACTAACGCAAGTGCATATAAAAAAACTAAGTACTTACAATCAAAGAAAATATTATTATAGCGTGTGGTTATAAATAAAATTCGAGCCAATTAAAAGCACTCTATAAATTGCGTTAGTACACCTACTAAATCTAGCACGTAATAACCCCTTGTTAGCAAGTTATCAATATCTAACAGACGCATGTTGGCACATGGAGAACCTATAATGAACGCACCACTGAAGAAGCCTTTGGAGCATAATCAGGCACTGCAAGACCCTCGAAATCGAACCGTCACCACTATTAATAGCACCGATGCGCTGGCTATGATTGAGCATGGCAGTGAGCTGACATTAAATGTATCGACACCTGTTGGCACCAAGTTTCTCGCTACCACCAAATTTATCGGCACTCACAGTGATAACTGTATCCTAATTGAGGTACCGGAAGTCTCTAGTGATGACCTGCGCTTCTTCTTTCAGGAAGGCTTCTGGATGACGGCACGCGCCTACTCTCTGCGAGGAGAAGGGGCTCTGATCCATTTTAGATCTCAGATTCACCACACCATTGGCGAACCCTTTCCTATCATCGTGCTTTCCACGCCAAGTACCATGCAAGTGACACAGCTGCGTAAAGAAACACGCTATGAAGTGAACCTCAGTTCTCGTGTGATCTTTGATGACCAACGAATGAACTGCGAGATCAGAGACCTCTCGAAAAGTGGCTGTCGCTTTGTCACATCGCCAACCTCTCGTCCAATTCAAGTTGCCGACCGAGTCTCTATCGAAATTACGCCCGAGAACTACAATGGTCCGCTGATTCCGCCACTTCGAGGGATTGTGTGTAATCTGCAAAGATCAACGCACTATGCGCGTTATGGTGTCGAATTTGATGATATCGGTAAGGCCAATGCCAAAAACCTGCTCAGTAAGCTGAAGTTCGACGGCACCAAACTTCGTTTGCGTAACGCTTAAGCGCTAGAGATTGTAAGAATCAAAAAAACAGCCATCGATAATATCGATGGCTGTTTCGTTTAAGGTTAACGGTTATTTAGCTAATCTACTTAAAGCATTAAGCTATTTACGCAGTGCGTTGAGTTTAGCCTGAGCGATACCAAAGATAGTATCGATTGGGTAACTGCCCTCATCACTCGGTTCACCAGCAGCTTTACCCGTGAACAGCTCAATCGCCTCTGTCACATGATCAATCGCCCAGATATTGAACTCGCCCTTTTCCACTGCTTTCACGATGTCGCTACGCAGCATCAGGTTATGAACATTAGAGCGCGGGATGATAACCCCTTGCTCATTAGAACGACCTTTGATTTCACATACATCAAAGAAGCCTTCAATCTTCTCGTTCACACCACCAATTGGCTGAGACTCACCGAACTGGTTCATCGAGCCAGTAATCGCAATGTCTTGACGGTTTGGCTGTTTAGAAAATGCAGATACAACGGCACAGAACTCCGCCATACTCGCACTATCGCCATCAACGCCACCATAAGACTGCTCGAAAGTGATGTTAGTAGTAAGCGGGACTTTAGCCGTCTTACCAAACACAGAAGAGAGATATGCCGACAAGATCATCACCCCTTTCGAGTGAATGCTGCCGCCAAGGTCTACGTTTCTTTCAATATCAATCACTTCACCGTCACCATAAGCGGTGGTTGCCGTGATTCGGTTTGGCGCACCAAACATGTGATCCGTTGTGCTCAATACCGACAGCGCATTGACCTGCCCTACAGCTTCACCATCGACATGAATCAGAGTTGTGCCGTTGGTAAAGGTTTCCATTACGCTGTCTTGCAGTCGTCCAACACGCATCTGTTGGTTAGATAACGCTTGGTCGACGTGCGATGCACGAATCAGATTCGATTTCGAACCTCTCGCCACGTAGTTAGATTCACGAAGCAGATTAGCAATGTGTGCTGAGTGCAGTGACAACTTACCTTGGTCACCCGCCTGACGAGAACTGTGTTCAATGATGCGAGCAATCGCCTTGCGGTCACAGTGGAGCATATTGTTGTCATGGACGATGCTCGAAATGAAGCGCGCATAATGCATTTCAGAATCAGCAGTACGCTTCATCTCATCTTCAAAGTCGGCCGTCACACGGAACAGCTCACCAAACTCTGCATCATAATGCTGCAGCAGTTGGTATGTGCGGTAATCACCAAACAAGATGATCTTAACGTCCAGAGGAATAGGTTCTGGGTCGAGCGACACCGCTCCCGTTAACGTCACCTCTTTCTCTAATGAAGTGAAGCTTAACTGACGAGAACGCAGCGCACGCTTCAGGCCTTCCCATACGTAAGGTTGCTCTAGCACTTTTACCGCGTCCATCAACAGCACGCCACCGTTCGCTCGATGTAAGCTACCTGCACGAATCAATGAGAAATCAGTAAATACAGTGCCTTTAAAGGTTGCCGTTTCTACATAACCAAACAGAGAGTGATAGTTCGGATTCTCCTCGACCACAATCGGTAGAGTGTCTTCCTTCTGGCTCACAATCACGTTCACTTTGTAACGACGCGGCATTTTCTTATCCAAAGAAGCCGTCGCAACTTCGGCCTGCTCAGTGCTCTCTTCTAAGAAAATATCAGCGTTATCGACAATGTCTTTACGCAGTGCAGTTAGATACTTTTTAATGTCTGGGTATTGGCTGTAATCCTTCTTCAATTGCTTGATGAAGTGCGTTATCACATCTCGCGCCGTATCATCATTAAGCTTTTGAATCTTTTCAGTATACGTCTCTTCAAGCTCCGTCAGTTCACGAGAAATGGTTCGCAGTCCAACTTCCAGCGCATCGATGGTTTTATCAAACTGATCTTGCTCTTCAGGTGACAGCAGGTCAAAGCTCTCTTCGGTATGAAGCTCGTCGCCGTTCATCGCCACAAATTGGTAATCACCTTGAGTGGTGATCGTCAGGTTCACGCCGTTCTTTTTTGCTTCTTGGCTGATCGCTTCTAACGCTGCTTGTTGCTTGGCTGCTAGCTGATTCTTTAATCGATCAGCACGGCTGAAGTACATCTCATTGTCGAACGCGAGTGGCATCGCTTTGATGAGTTTGCGCATCAGCTTTTCAATATCTTGCTTTAAACTACTGCCCACGCCACGCGGAAGTTTCAATACCTTAGGTGTGCGAATATCTTCGAAATTCGCGATGTAACACCAGTCAAAAAGCTCCTCAACTTCATGAGTGTGTCGGTTGAGATAACGCAAGATCATGGTGCGCTTGCCCAGACCATTGCGTCCTATCGCATAAATGTTGTAACCCTTTTCCTTAATTGACATCGCGAACTCAACGGCTTTTTGCGCACGTTCTTGCCCGACGATTTCGTCAATTGGAGCCAGTTCTTTGGTCGACTTGCATGGTAGCTTTTCGAGTTCTGCTACCTGATACAGTTGTTCTGTATTAAGTCTTTGAATCGCCATCGCCGCCTCCTTAGTCCTTTATTTCTTGGGTGTAGATAAATTCAGTGTAGATGTAATTGCCTATAAATTTAGTGACTTACGCTACATCGCTGTTCAACCGAACAAATAACACACAATTTAATGCAATTTTACGAATAACAAGCTATTTAATTCACCAAACCTAACATCTGAATGATTTTAATTTGCAATTGATAATAAATATCATTAACATTTTAAAATATTATAAATCGAGGATGTGGATATGGAAATTGAACGATGCTGGATGCACTACCTAAAAGCTGAACAGTTAATGGAGCAAGGTCACTGGCCAGAAGCACAGCGCCTTTATGGTGATGTTCTCAATTCTCTTCCTCACCACATTCAAGATGCGGCATACCAAAGCGATATCAAGCCTTGCCAATTTGCCTGTCTACTTGCGGGACTCAGAGATGCAAGCGTGGCTCAATCTGAGATTCTCAACCGTTTAGGGCAACACCAACAAGCCTTTGATACATTGAATCAGTCTTATGCGTTAATGCAATTTATCTCTCTTGAGAGCACAGAGCTGATTCAACGCACCCACGGGTTACTGGAAAAGCAGAGTGAAGATCTACTTAACCACTTAATCGCATTTTGTAGCGCGCAACGCAGTTCGCATTGGATGCTCGAACTAGAACAAATTCAACGTGCTCATCACCATTTTGGGCAACTTAAAACAACGTCAGAAGTTCAATCTTCACCAAACGTCTTAAATTGATAAGGATATATCATGTCGGACCGGGCTCTTCTTAAAGTCAATAACCTCTCCGTTAGCTTCAAAACCAACGATGGAATCGTTGATGCGGTGAAAAAGGTTAACTTTACCCTTAAATCCAGCGAAACCTTGGCCATTGTTGGTGAATCAGGTTCTGGTAAATCTGTCTCTTCTAACGCACTGATGCGTCTACTTCCAGACAACGCCATTATTGATCCGCAGTCTCAAATTGAGTTTGAAGGCGAGTCTGTTCTCGAAAAATCAGAGCGTGAAATGCAGTCGATTCGTGGCGACAGAATCGGCATGATCTTTCAAGAGCCGATGACATCTTTGAACCCATACCTGCGCGTCGGCATTCAAGTGGCAGAAGCCATTATGTGCCACCGTAAAGTGTCAAAGTCTCAAGCCAAACAGCGAGTTATTGAGCTGTTTAATCTTGTGCACTTGCCAATGCCAGAAAAGTCATACACCAAGTACCCTCACGAATTTTCGGGTGGTCAGCTGCAACGCATCATGATCGCAATGGCGCTGATTAATGAACCGGATATCCTGATTGCGGATGAACCGACAACAGCACTCGATGTAACGGTTCAGGCTGAAGTGCTTTCTCTTATCAAAGAGATCCAAGGCAAGATGGGAATGGCAATTTTGTTCATCACCCATGACTTAGGTGTGGTGAAACACTTCGCCGATCGCGTGCTAGTGATGTGTAAAGGTGAACTCGTAGAAGAAGGGATGACTCAATCTCTGTTCGATAGTCCTAAACATGACTACACACGAATGCTCATTAACTCGATACCTAAAGGGGCGAAAGATCCGGTAAGCGCCGCAGCGCCAGAGCTTCTGTCTGCTGAAGATATTCGCGTTAAGTTCTTGGTGAAACCGCACTTCATCAAGTCAAAAAATCAATACTTTGAAGCGGTGAAAGGCATCTCTTTGAACCTAAAACAAGGTGAAACCCTCGGCATTGTGGGCGAGTCTGGTTCTGGTAAATCAACCCTTGGACGTGCGTTAATCGGCTTATTGCCAAGCTCAGGTCGTATTGTTTATAAAGGACAAGACGTCAGCTTGCTCAACGACAAGCAGCGTCATAACCTGAAAAAAGATGTTCAAATGGTATTCCAAGACCCTTATGGTTCTTTATCGCCACGTATGACGGTTGGGGAGATCATCACCGAAGGCTTAACGGTGCATCAACCTCACTTGTCAAAACAAGAACGTTTAGAAAGAGCTCGTAAAGCACTGATTGAGGTTCGTCTGGAGCCAAACTCAATCAACCGCTACCCGCATGAGTTCTCTGGCGGACAAAGACAGCGTATCGCGATTGCTCGTGCGTTGATTCTTGAGCCCTCTTTCATACTATTGGATGAACCAACTTCAGCTCTCGATCGCTCAGTGCAGCTAACCGTGATTGACCTGCTCAAAGACATCCAAACTAAGCACAATATCGGCTTCCTATTCATCAGCCATGACCTTTCGGTCGTGAAGGCACTTTCAGATCGTGTACTTGTGATGCAAAAAGGTGAAGTGATGGAAGAAGGGTCTGCAGAAGAGATTTTTAATGCGCCGAAAAACGACTACACCAAGAAACTCATCGCAGCGTCATTCGACTTAGAAAATAATTCGGAAAAAAATGCAGCTTAAAGGGAACTAATCAAGATTAACAGCGTCTTAAAGGTACATTCTGAATAAATTCCTAATGAGTTTCGTTTTAGAATGGATATAGCAAAACTGGTTTGGCCGCCAAAAGAGAAATGTCGCATGGATGCGACATTTTTCGTTTCTGTCGTATATGAAAAATCAACTCAGTGATTATGAAGGTTTGCTAAAATTGACGGACTTTAAACAGGGTTAGCTAGTAGTCGGGTCACAGTCGCCGAGCGGCTTCGCTCAACTCGTTTTTGGACAGAAGTTTGTTAGTAATTTTACTCTAATTTGTAATGCTCGAATGGGTAAAGTATGGAATGGGGGGGCGGGTGTAATCCTTCGTTTCCTTTCAATATCTGGAATACTGATTAGACAACCTGATGTGTGAAGGTTGTGATGAGTTAATAATTATCGCCACCCACGATACCACTCGAGAGAAGCACGAGGTGTTGCTTTTAATTCGTTCCCTCTGGTTACGTAATATTGCGGCCTTCATATCTCCCCCGTTATCCAATATGCCAGCTCTTCACAACGGATATCATGCCACATAGGTGGCATGATTATATTAGAAGGAGTGAATATTAGTTATATTTAACTTAAAGTTACTTCACCAGATATCCATAAAGAAACTCACTCAATGCCTGATAATGTTCATTTGATTCAGGCGTACCAAAAGCGGCGGCGTAATCTCCATGTGACTGACCTTCGTAGACATTTAGCTCTGCCGGTACACCCACTCTTCTAAGTTCACGATGTACTCGAACAGTATCACTCAATAACAAATCGCGAGTACCAGTAATTAGATATGTTGGCGGAAAGTTGTTAAAGCTACCGTTGATTACAGATACAACCGGATCGCTCGGCTCTATGTCCCCAACATATACGTCAACCATAGCCGAGGCCATTCCGCGCCAAGCTCCTAGGATATGATCGAGTCCTTCGTTAATATAGCGGGTGTCTCCTGCCATTGTCATATCAACACTTGGTGTTCCGACATATAGTGCGCTTGGTATCGGCAATGCTTGCTTATTCAGCTCTTGAGTTACTGCGAGAGTTAGTGAGCCGCCAGCAGACGAGCCTCCCATAACAATTGATTCAGCGGAATGACTTTTTAATAGCTCGTTCCAGACTGTAATGATGTCATTTCGTGCAGCTGGAGCAGGTGCGTCGATCGATTTAGTGTAATCGATAGCAATCACTGGTATTTGCATTTTCGCTGCAATAATAGATGCCTCTGCTGCAGAAGCTAAACCACTATTGAGCATGTAAGCCCCCCCTTGTATTGCCACAAACAGTTTATCTTTTAACTTTGGTGCTACTGTTTTTGGCGTAACCCAATAGACGTCAACACCTGCAATTGAAGCTTTCTCTATGGTGACTTCTAAAGTATGAGCAATAAACTCAGTTCGCTCTATGGCAGCTTTATCTCGTGATTCAACAACAGAACGCCACTCAGACTCAGTTTTAGGTAAGTTTTCTTGCAATGCTTCAACATTAGCTGCCGGAAAGTTTTTCGAAAACTCGTAAAACTCGGGGCTCACAGCCGTCGTTAAAGGTATTGGTTGAGAAGAGAGAGTTAGCGCATTTTTATCTGCGTTCGCCATTACACCTGCACTAAATAAGCTTGCTGCAATATAAGAAAGAATAAGATTTCGTGATTTCATGTTGTCACCTATACAGTTTGATATAAAAGCACTCCTTGCTGCGATGAACGTAATATAAATAAATTAATTGAACTACTGTATGAATTAGAGAAATTCATTTTTGAAAGATAAGCTCTTAATTGAAAGAGAGTAGCAACTCTCATTTTAGTAAAGAAACGAATTGGCTTTGGTGTTTCTCTGCTAATGTTTAGGACAGTAACAACATAAGGATGTGTGCTATTAATATCAAAGAGTTAGATCTAAATCTTCTTCGAATTTTACGTGCTGTAGTTGAAACTCAGAACTCACATGCCGCTGCAGAAAAACTAGGGATATCACAAACCAGTGTTAGCCGAGCAATGGCAAAGCTTAAAGAGAACTTTGGTGAACAGCTATTTATCCGAAAAGCACATGGAGTGGAGCCATCTGAGTTAGCAGTCATGCTAGCTGAAGCTTCTACTCAGATGCTGCATCCCGTTGAAAGAGTAATTGAAGATTATTCGGCCTTTGATCCCAAACAATATTCAGGAAGTGTCAATATATTAGCCAATACCTTCTTGCTAGAATTTTTTGGACCACGATTGATTCTTGCATTGTATGCTGCTTTCCCTAACGCAACGTTCAACATATCTCAATGGCAAAAAGACTCACTCTATGAGGTATTGCAAGGGAATATCGACTATGTGATTCAATTTGAATCCTACGATATGCCCCAAGATATGTACTGTCGTAACCTTGCAACAATGGAAAACGTAATTTTAGCGAGAAAAGATCACCCCTCTCTTTCTCAAGGAAGTGAGTGGTGTTCTATCCATAATCTACCGATTGTTCGACTCTATCTTGACGGCATTAATCCTAGAAGAGGAATATTGGAGCGAGTATATGAGCAGCAAGGTTACCAAGCTAACTTTTTGCTGACCACACACAGTGTTAGGACGGTCGTAGAACTGGTTAAAAACAGTGATGCTATCATTTACTCGAGTGATTATGTTCGTCAAATTGCCCCAGAGCTTGCCTGTTACCCGCTCCCCCCGTTATCTCATCAATACAATGTACTCGACATCAATGGCGCTTACCTTCAAACTCGCCGAGGTAGTCCTTTTAGCCAATATTTGCATCAAACTGTCCAAACATTTTTTGATCAGACTTTATCTGCATAGTGAAACTAGTATGAAGAACAAACTGCAAGAGCTTGACTTAAACTTATTGAAACTGCTTAAAACTGTGGTGGAAACACGTAATACTCACGCCGCAGCAGACAAGCTAGGGATTTCACAAACCAGTGTGAGTCGTGGCCTAGCAAAGCTTCGTGATGTGTTTGGTGAACAGCTGTTTATTCGTAAAGCACATGGGGTTGAGCCTTCCGAATTAGCTGAGAAGTTGGCGGAAGCGAGCGACTTGATGTTAAGGCCGTTAATCAAGGTAGTCGAGTCTTACCAGAACTTTGATCCAGTGGGGTTTAATGGCGACGTTAAAATTGCCATGAATATTTTCTTTTTAGAGCTGCACGGAGAAGGTATTTTTAACGTGTTACGTGGTCAATTTCCAAATGCTAACTTCAGCATGGTTTACTGGCAGGAACACTCACTGGCAGAAGTGCTTAACGGTAGCATTGACTACTTAATTCACTTTGAAGGCTACCCGCTACCTCAGGAAATATACAGCCACACTCTAGAAGAAGTTGAGCTTTGTCTAGTAGCGAGAGAAAACCACCCGGTGCTGAGCAAAAGTTCAGAATGGGCATCAATTCACCATCTGCCTGATCCGCACCAGAAGTTTTGGACACTGAGTTAAGTGAGTACAATCACTAACGAGGTGAACAATGACAACTAAGAAAACACGAATTAAACATGCTCCTGAATT
>NZ_VTYC01000012.1:0-121082 GCF_013114115.1 Vibrio sp. 070316B
TTCGGCATGAAAACGGTAGTTTGTGTATGATTTTTGTTTGGCGACTAAACCATATCACTTACTACCGTTTTTGTTTTTAGTTCCCGCTAATCCGCGATGAACCAAAAAAAAGCCAAACTCAATCAATGAGCTTGGCTTTCAATTCAATTAATTACGAAAGAACGATTAGTTCATGCCGTATTTTTTAAGTTTCTTGCGAAGAGTACCGCGGTTGATACCCATCATAGTTGCTGCGCGAGTTTGGTTACCGCGAGTGTACTGCATGATGGTGTCTAGTAGTGGCTGTTCAACTTCAGCTAATACTAGTTCGTATAACTCGCTGACTTCTTGACCGTTTAATTGAGCAAGGTAGTTTTTCAATGATGCTTTCACTGAATCACGTAGTGGTTTCTGCGTGATTTGGTCTTGTGATGTTACTGTAGTCACTGTCAATGCTTCTGAAGTCAGATTTTGTTCGAACATATTCGGTCTAGCTCTTCTCGTAATTATGGTGCAACGTTATCAAAATAACCTTCTAGCGCCTCAAGCTGCAGATCACCTGCTTCGAGTGCGTTGAAGGTACGGCGAAACTCACTCGCTTGCTCATGCTCTTTTAGGTACCAACCCACATGCTTACGAGCGATGCGAGGGCCTAAAAACTCTCCATAAAATTCATGTAGAGCGTGAACATGGCCAAGCATGATGTCTTTCACTTCCGAAACCGGGAGTGGATCCATCGTGGTGCCGTTTTCCAAATAGTGTAGGATTTCGTTAAAAATCCATGGACGACCTTGGGCAGGACGACCAATCATCAAAGCGTCAGCGCCGGTGTACTCCAGCACAAACTTAGCTTTTTCCGGGCTATCGATATCACCGTTAGCAATAACCGGAATAGATACAGCTTGTTTCGCCGCTTTAATGTGTTTGTATTCTGCCTCACCTTTGTACATACAAGCGCGAGTTCTCCCGTGAAGGGCAAGTGCCTGTATGCCGCAGTCTTCGGCTATTTTAGCGATTTGGACACAGTTTCTGTTATCTGTATCCCAGCCTGTACGAGTCTTTAACGTTACTGGAACGTCGACTGCGTTTACCACAGCTTTCAAGATCTCTTCAATGAGGTCTGGATACTGAAGTAGGGCAGAGCCCGCAAGCTTCTTATTCACTTTTTTGGCTGGACAACCCATATTGATATCGATGATTTGCGCACCGTTATCGACATTGAATTGCGCAGCCTCGGCCATAAGCTGTGGATCTGCACCAGCGATTTGTACTGAACGAATGCCCGATTCGCCTTCATGTACCATACGCTGCTGAGACTTCGACGTTTTCCAAACCTTTGGATTGGAGGACATCATTTCACTGACTGCCATCCCCGCACCGTAGCGAAGACACAACTCACGGAATGGTCTATCCGTTACGCCAGCCATTGGAGCGACGATTAGATTGTTCTTAAGTTGATAATTTCCGATTTTCAAAACGTCATCACAGTTCTGTACCAGCAAGGGCGCGCATTTTACGCATTTTTTCGCTGCGTGAAAAGACTAATATTTGAGCATTTACAATTTGTTTTTGTAATTTGCATAAAATTCAATCAATTAGCGCCCAAAGTCTTGTCTAGCCTTGCTTGCGACCAGAGATTCGACACCACTCTTGCTGCTCGATAATCGGATCAATGTGAAGCTCATCACGATAATAAGTCGCAACATCTTCCGCTTGTGTATCTAAAACACCCGACATCGCCAGCACACCATTTGGCTTAACTAAGCCTTTAATGATGCCTGAAAGATCGCGCAATGGACCGGCAAGAATGTTGGCAACAACAACGTCTGCTAGCAAACCTTCAGGCTGATCTTGTGGTAAGAACACCTCAAGTTGCTCAGCAACGCCATTGCGCTCTGCGTTATCTTTTGATGCAAGTAGTGCTTGAGGATCAATATCGATCCCGATAACTTTTTCTGCGCCTAGTTTGATCGCTGCGATCGCTAGGATGCCTGAGCCACAACCGAAGTCGATGACGGTTTTGCCTGTAAGATCTAATCCCTCAAGCCACTCAAGACACAATGCTGTTGTTGGGTGAGTACCGGTACCGAATGCAAGGCCAGGGTCTAGCATTACGTTTACCGCGTCAGGTTCAGGGATATCGCGCCAGCTAGGGCAGATCCATAAACGCTCACCAAACTTCATTGGGTGGAAGTTGTCCATCCATTCACGTTCCCAATCCTTGTCTTCAATTTGCTCAACTTTATGAGCAAAGTCTGCAGGGAACATGTTGCTTGCTTTAATCTGCGCTAGAACGACACCTGTATCAATCTCAGCGTCGTAAAGCGCAAGAATGTCAGTGTCACCCCAAAGGCGAGTTTCACCCGGCAGAGGCTCAAATACAGGGGTATCTTGTGCATCCAGGAAAGTTACAGAAAGAGCACCAGTCTCTTCCATTAACATATCGCCGATTTGTTCGGCATTTTCATTGGTAGCATTAAGCTTGATTTGAATCCAAGGCATGGCTGAATCTTCTATATGAGAAAAATTGGATGGCGAGTCTAGCAGAAAATATGAGCAAATTCACCAAAACCCCAAGGAATATGATGGGGAATATTGATTGCGTTTTTTGGACGCTTAAAAACAAAAAATGCCCACCAAAGTGAGCATTTTATTTTGTTCATTTAAGAACAAATTACACGAGGCTAATTTCTATTGAAGACCAAGCTTCTTCTCAAGGTAGTGGATGTTTGCACCACCGTGTTGGAAGTTCTCGTCGTTCATGATTGCTTCTTGTAGAGAGATGTTTACTTTGATGCCTTCTACAATCATCTCACCTAGTGCGTTCTTCATACGAGAAATCGCAACATCACGGTTCTCACCGTAAGTGATTAGCTTACCGATCATTGAATCGTAGTGTGGTGGAACTGTGTAACCCGTGTAGATGTGAGAATCCCAACGAACGCCCATACCACCAGGAGCGTGGAAGCGCTCAATCTTACCTGGTGAAGGTAGGAACTTCTCTGGATCTTCCGCGTTGATACGACATTCGATCGCGTGACCTTTGATCTTGATATCGTCTTGCGTGAAAGATAGAGGTTGACCAGCAGCAACACGTAGTTGCTCTTTGATTAGGTCAACGCCAGTTACCATCTCTGTTACTGGGTGCTCTACTTGAATACGAGTGTTCATTTCGATGAAGTAGAATTCGCCATTTTCGTATAGGAATTCAAATGTACCTGCACCGCGGTAGCCGATTTCTAGACATGCGCGAGTACAACGTTCACCGATGTATTTACGCATCTCTTCAGTGATACCTGGAGCTGGCGCTTCTTCAACCACTTTCTGGTGGCGACGCTGCATTGAACAGTCACGCTCACCAAGGTGGATAGCACCGCCTTGACCGTCAGCAATTACTTGTACTTCAACGTGACGTGGGTTTTCTAGGAATTTCTCCATGTAAACCATGTCGTTGTTGAAACATGCTTTCGCTTCAGCACGTGTCATTGCGATTGCTTCTGTTAGTTCACCTTCAGTGCGAACAACACGCATACCACGACCACCGCCGCCGCCAGACGCCTTGATGATAACTGGGTAGCCAATGCGCTTAGCATGTGCTTTGTTTGCTGCTTCGTCGTCATTTAGCGGGCCGTCAGAACCAGGTACACAAGGTACACCTGCTTTCTTCATTGCCGTGATTGCTGAAACTTTGTCACCCATGATGCGGATAGTTTCTGCTTTAGGACCAACGAAAATGAAACCGCTTTGTTCAACTTGTTCAGCGAAGTCTGCGTTTTCAGATAGGAAGCCGTAGCCAGGGTGGATAGCAACAGCGCCTGTAACTTCAGCTGCACTGATGATACGAGGGATGTTTAGGTAGCTATCGATACCACGAGCAGGGCCGATACAAATGGTTTCATCTGCTAGCAGTACGTGCTTAAGGTCACGGTCAGCTGTTGAGTGAACAGCAACCGTTTTAATGCCTAGCTCTTTACATGCTCGCAGAATACGTAGTGCAATCTCACCACGGTTCGCGATTACTAATTTATCTAACATAATGAGGCTTCTCTATTATTCGATAATTACTAGAGCTTGATCGAACTCAACTGGTTGGCCGTCTTCAACAAGGATTGCAGTTACAACACCAGACTTATCAGCTTCAATTTGGTTCATCATCTTCATTGCTTCAACGATACATAGTGTGTCGCCAGCGTTAACTTGTTGACCAACTTTTACGAATGGTTTTGCGTCTGGGCTTGGTGCGCCGTAGAACGTACCAACCATTGGAGAAAGAACTTGGTGACCTGCAGGTGCTGCTGGAGCTTCTGCTGCTTCTGGAGCTGCCGCTTGAGCTGGTGCTGCTGCAGGAGCTGGTGCCGCTGCTGGAGCCGGAGCTGCTGCGTATTGAATTGGTGCTGCTACAGGTGCAGTGCCGTTGCGGCTGATGCGTACTGACTCTTCACCTTCAGAGATTTCTAGTTCTGCGATACCAGACTCTTCAACCAATTCGATTAGCTTTTTGATTTTGCGAATATCCATCGTTTCTTTCTCTTTTGTTAATTAACCATGCTCTATGACTAGAGCTGGTGTCTATTAGTTCGGTTATGTTCGTTATTTTGACTGCAACTTGTGAATCGCAGCAGTCAAAGCAAATTGGTAGCCTTGTGCGCCTAAGCCACAGATTACCCCTTCGGCTTTATCTGAGAGGTAAGAGTGGTGCCTAAAAGGTTCACGTGCGTGAACATTCGATAGGTGCACTTCAATAAATGGGATCGCTACGCCAAGTAGTGCATCACGCAACGCCACACTGGTATGTGTAAAGGCCGCTGGGTTGATGATAATGAAATCAATATCTTGATATGCACTATGGATAGCTTCGATCAGTTCATACTCACGATTTGACTGTAAGTGAGATAGCGCAACATCTTGTGTTTTCGCTTGCTCTGTTAGTGAGCTAATAATCTGGTCAAGTGTTTGAGAGCCGTAGTGTGCCGGTTCTCTTAGGCCTAACAGGTTAAGGTTTGGGCCATTTAAAACTAGAATGCGAAACTTTGTAGACATCGTGGGGCTATCTTCCTTTATCGTGATTACGACCGTGAATGTTGCCATTTTATTGAAAATTTGGGGTTAATTTCCAGTGAGAAAAACCCAAATTTAAAAATTAGAACCAGATTATAGCTAATTCAGCGCAAATCGCAGCAATTTACTGGTCTAATCTCCTATTGATAGCAAGTGAAATTGTTACCAACTTAACAAAAAAGCGTTATTACCTTAATTGTGGTGTGGATATTTGAGAGGAAGATCAGCCATAAAAAAACCGCCACATAGGTGACGGTTTGGAAATGATCTGTTTTAAACAGTGGTTCTGGTGTGATAGCTATTATGCCAATTCAGCTTTCTCTGCAATCAGCTTATCAACCACACTTGGGTCTGCTAGCGTTGAAGTATCACCAAGGTTGCCAGTATCGCCCGTTGCGATCTTACGCAGGATACGACGCATGATCTTACCTGAACGTGTTTTCGGTAATGAATCGGTCCAGTGCAGCACGTCTGGTGTCGCAATAGGGCCTATCTCTTTACGCACCCAGTCTTTCACTTCTTTATGAAGCTCTGCGGTTGGGAACTCGCCATCATTAAGCGTGATGTAAGCGTAAATCGCTTGGCCTTTGATGTCGTGAGGAATACCGACAATCGCAGCCTCTGCAATCTTATCGAATGCAACGAGCGCTGACTCAATCTCTGCAGTACCCATACGGTGACCAGATACGTTCAGCACGTCATCAACACGACCAGTAATCCAGTAGTAGCCGTCTTCATCACGACGAGCGCCATCACTGGTGAAGTACATACCTTTGAAAGTAGAGAAATATGTCTGCTCAAAACGGTCATGGTCGCCATGAACAGTACGCATTTGACCTGGCCACGAGTCTAGAATGACCAGGTTGCCGTCGGTTGCGCCTTCAATGATGTTACCCATGTTATCTACTAGCGCAGGTTGTACACCGAAGAATGGACGAGTCGCTGACCCCGGTTTTAGGTCGGTAGCGCCTGGTAGTGGAGCAATTAGGATACCGCCCGTTTCGGTTTGCCACCATGTATCAACAATAGGAGACTGCTCGTTACCAATCGTTTTGTAGTACCACTCCCACGCTTCTGGGTTAATAGGCTCACCTACCGAGCCCATGATTCTCAAACTGTCACGAGAGGTGCCTTCAACCGCTTCATTGCCTTTCGCCATCAATGCACGAATAGCCGTTGGTGCAGTGTAAAGTATGTTGACTTGATGCTTATCCACCACTTCACTCATTCGACTTGTGTTCGGGTAGTTTGGTACACCTTCAAACAGGATTGTCTTAGCGCCGTTAGCCAGTGGTCCGTATATAAGGTATGTGTGGCCAGTAATCCAACCCACATCTGCAGTACACCAGAAGGTTTCGCCTTCTTGGTAATCAAATACGTATTTAAAGGTCATCGCTGCGTAAACAAGGTAACCACCGGTAGTGTGCATTACACCTTTCGGTTTGCCTGTTGAGCCTGATGTATAAAGGATGAATAGTGGGTCTTCCGCATTCATCTCTTCTGGTGGGCAGTCTGCTGACACGTTTGCTGTCGCCTCATGCCACCAAATATCACGGTGCTCATGCCATGCAACCTCACCGCCAGTACGCTTAAGCACCATCACTTTTTCGATGGTTTTCACTTCTGGGTTGGTCAGTGCTTCGTCGACGTTTTTCTTAAGAGGGACAGCTCGGCCGCCACGCACGCCTTCATCCGCTGTGATCACGACTTTAGCATTCGAATCGATAATACGACCTGACAGTGCTTCTGGTGAGAAACCACCAAATACCACGGTATGAACCGCACCAATACGAGTACACGCCAGCATAGCAACTGCAGCTTCAGGAACCATAGGCATGTATAAACAAACCACATCGCCTTTACGTACGCCTTGCTCTTTTAGAGCGTTAGAGAACAGACATACTTCTTTGTGCAGTTCATTAAAAGTTAGGGTTTTATCATCAGCAGGGTCATCGCCTTCCCAGATGATTGCGACTTCATCACCGCGCTCAGCAAGGTGGCGGTCAATACAGTTCGCCGACACATTCAATGTGCCATCTTCAAACCAGCGAATATCGATGTGGCCTGGGTCGAAAGAGGTATTTTTTACTTGTGTGAAAGGTTTAATCCAATCCACGATTTTTCCGTGTTCACCCCAAAAGCTTTCTGGGTCAGAAACAGATTGTTGGTACATGGCTAGGTAAGTGTCATTATCCGCGTGTGTGGTTGATTTAATATTTTCTTTTACCGGATAAACGTGGGCTTCACTCATTGCATCTCTCCTTGTGCCTACATTCCTAATGAACTGGCAACTTCCTTTGTGTTCAGTTTCTAGGTCTATTACAGAACCGTCTTTGTGTTATCACTCTCGGCTAGGACGGCGATTTCCACAATTAGACTTTAGGATGAGACGCCGCTTTTCACTTACAAAATAGCGAGTTAAGTTCATTTTTGAGATGTTGCTCTCTATGTCGAGCTGCAAGGGTTGAATTAGGTGTACGAAGAGTTGAAGCGGGGCAGATCACCATGTTTCAGGCGGACAAAGATCAGCGCAGCAGAGATAGCATCTTGTAATGCATCATGTTTATTGACTGGAATTGGTAAGTCGAGCTGGCGACAAATCGCATCCATGCTGAGGTCGAAATAGGCATTGGGCAGCTGTCTTTCGAGTTTGTCTTGGTAGAGTTGGCTCACTTCGATTAATCGGTTAGGCAGCGGAAATCCGAGTTGTTTTAAACAGGCGCGGTCGAGAATTTTTTTGTCATAGCGGATGTGATAGCCGACTAAAGGACGATTACCAATGAAGCTTAGCAGTTCAATTAGGGCTTGTTTCTCTTCGATTCCGTGTTTGAGGTCTTGATGGCGGATGCGGTGGATTTTTATTGAATTGCAGTCGAGCGATTGAGGGGCTCGTAATCTAACTTCGAAGGGCTTACTGGTGATGATGCGGTTACCGATGATCTTGGTCGCGGCAATGGTCACCAGTTCAGCCTGATTAGGGTCGAGGCTGGTGGTTTCACAATCGAGTGAGACATATTCTTGATGAACAGGCGCAGTAAACAGAGGCTGATAGGGAGAGCCTTTGAGCTTGTGATGCCAGTAATAGCGAACCAGTCTATTCATCGTGCAATCGCCTAGTCCCTTATCTGATAGTGGTAGCCGAGCCATTGCTTGAATTTCTTAACCACGTGCAGGCTATGACGAAGCAGGTCTCGATCTGCTCGCTCCATTAGTTTGACGTCGATTTTATTGCTGCTGTGCTGTTGCGACAGGCGTTGTGATAAACGCCACTTAAAAAACTGCTTGAGCGCTTCACTGAGGTTATCCGCGGTGCTTTGCTCTAGTACCTTCTTACTCACGAGATGCTCAATGCGTTCAAAGGTGTTATTGACCGTCACGCCGTGTTCAAGGCTCAGTGCTCTGACACCGTGCACTATAGGGAAAATACCACCTTGTTTGATGTCGAGTCCGGACTTGGACTGTTTCACGTTACCAAACAGGGTCAGGGGAACTGAGAAGTTTAGGGCAGGGCGGCAGAACTCGGTCAGAATCAATTCCTGTCCGAGCATCAAATCACTCAAGTGCTGCTTAACGGGGAGTAACAGGTCTCTATTGCCTGCAACAGCATGTGCGTCCGCCATGATGGCAATATCCATCACCGTATCTGGCGTCGCTTTTCTTACCCAACTGGTGAGAGTTTGTTTCCATTCTTGTTCTGAGTGAACCCACTTCGGGTTGTTGACCATGACGTTGCCAGGACACAGTGGATAACCTAACTGTTGCAACGTATGAGTGAGAACATTCATGGCGTTTTGGCATTGGTGCCACTCTAATCCGTCTTGAATGATCAACGCATTGTCTTGATCGGTTTTGAGTATCTGTTCTCCGCGACCTTCTGAGCCTAACACGATGAGGCAGCAATGGTTGTGTAGTGCAGGGGGAATAACCAGTTCAAATGCCTTTTCAATAATCTGTTCATTGACGGCAGAAATTAGCTCCATGATGAAACGTGTACGAATACCATTATTGAGCAGGCTTTCGACCAATTGACGTTGCTTGTTGGAGGCCAGGGCCAATTCTTCAATGCTGGTGGCTCGAGCGATACGCAAAGTAAGAACATGCGAGTGAGTGGAGAACGCACTGAGTATTTGCGTCATATCCACCATGCCGACCGCATTTAACCCATCACAAACCATCAGCCTTTTTACACGATTCCTTGTCATGGTGATCATGGCGTTAAATAAGAAGTCACCATGATTAACATGCAAAACAGGGTAGGTTGCTATCTCGCCGACAGGTGTATCGAGCGGGCGATCATCAAGCATCACCGCGTGTAATAAATTGGTCCGTGTGACGATTCCGTACGGAAAGGAACATGATGATCTAAAAGCTTTTGGATCATCATGTTCCAAATGAACCAAGGCCGAGTCTAAGCCTTGTTCTTTAAGGGTTTGAGTGACTTGATTGATAGGTTGGTCAGGTTCAAGTATCAGGGGTGGGTGGTAAATCGAGTCGTCGACTTTGGTCAGTATGAACTCAGCAAGATTCTGCTGTTGCTGAGCGGCTTCAATCAATGCTTTTCGGGTCGAGAGGTTACTATCGAAGTAAGCGGCAAACTGGCCGTTGGCGTGGTATAGCTCAAGAAAAACGTCGTTTGGCAATAGGTAACTTAAGGTATCTTCTAATGCGATATATTGATGTTTGGTATGAGGCTCAAACTGGCTGCGCACATCGAAAATATCGTCATTGGCATAGTGCGCATAGATCTCTCCGTCACTGCTAGCGCGCTCTTCGACGGCCCCTTTAATCAGAATATGCAGGTGGCGGCTCGGGCGGTCGGCCTCCAATATCACTTCGTGTGCTCGGTAGTAAACCACATCTAAAGCTGAGCGTAGCGTTAACTGTTCCGCTTCAGACAAGCTATCGAAGGGCGGGTGCTGCATATTAAATTTGTCAGGCATAAGCAATCGCAAGGGAGTGAGAGTCTCTTTTTAGTGTGACAAATTACCAGCGAAGCTCCAGACGACTTTAGTCTAAATGAGAGAGTTGCGACTTTTGCACGTTGGATTTTTGAGTTAAATACGACAGAGATATTTATTGAATATGGGAATGCTATCCCCGCAATAATTCCCTTTTTCATCTTTTGTGACCTAGGCATAATTGGCGCTTCCTTGTTCCACACATTTTTATAGGTCGCCTATGTTTAATCCTTCCCCTTATGGCTGGATATCCCAGTATTTTCTTGGTTTCTTTTTTGCCTATGGCGTTTATTTGCCATTTTGGGCGCTGTGGTTTGAAGAGCAAGGTGTGTCTGCAGGGGACATTGGCGTATTGATTGGTGTGGGTTTGGCTACGCGTTGTGTTGCCAACTTTGTAATAACACCACGTATCTATAAAGTTGAGCATTTAATGCCAGCATTGCGTTGCCTCAGTTTTGTAGCGCTATTATTCGTTGGTTTCCATTTCTTTACTGGTGGTAGCTTTTTATTGATGCTGCTAGCAACGGTAATGTTCAACCTCTGCTATGGACCGATTATTCCGCTTTCTGATGCAATGGCGAACCATTACAGCCGTCTCAAGATGCTCGACTACGGACGTACACGCTTGTGGGGTTCAGTGGCATTTATTGCGGGTTCTACCGTGGTTGGTTATCTGGTGGCTGAATTTGGTACGGATATGATTTTGTATACTGCACTGGCAGGGGTGTTAGTGTCTTTATTGTTCGCGATGAGAAACCCGAACGTAATGCCGGTGACAGAATCAGAGCAAGTGGCTGAAAGACCTAAACTTGGTCAACTATTACGTGAGTCATCGGTAGTGAAGTTTCTTGCATTGATGGCACTGCTTCAAGGAAGCCACGCTGCGTATTACAGCTTTAGTGCGATTTACTGGAAAGAGGCGGGGCACTCTGAGGCGATCATCGGTTATCTGTGGAGCTTGGCTGTGGTTGCTGAGGTGGCAGTATTTGCTCTGAGTAAGCGACTGTTTGCTGGATTATCGTTACGCACTTTGTTTGTGATTGCTGGTATCGGAGTAATGGCTCGTTGGGGGATCACCGCATCAACGACTGCGATTCCAGTATTGATAGTGGCTCAGCTGTTGCACGGCGTGACATTCGCCATGGCACACATCGCTGCGATTCAATACATCCAATCTCAAGAGTCGAACAAAATGGTGGCATTGCAGGCTCTGTACAATGCGATACCACTTGGCGCCTTTATCGCATTAATGACGACCCTAAGTGGCTGGGGCTACGAATTGTGGGGTGCGAATATCTTCTGGGGAATGGCTGCGATGGGTGCAATTGCCCTGTTTATCAAGCTTGATGAAAGAAGCTCTGTGGTTGAAGTTAATCAACCTGAGTCAGAAGTTCATAGCTGATAACCAATCGTGATTATTAGAGTCTAAAGCACAGAATTTAAGCGATGCGATTGAGTTAATGACTCATCCTTAGTTAAATGAAACCTCTCCCTTATGGAGAGGTTTTTTTATGGATGAAGAAAGGGTTTTCAATGCAAGGATGGGTAGTAATTCCAGTCTCTTTAGCCTACTTGGGCGTGTTATTTCTGATCGCTTGGTATGGAGACAGGCAGGTTCGTTGGCTATCGCGTTGGCGACCGTGGATCTATAGCCTTTCTATTGCGGTGTATTGTACCTCGTGGACCTTCTATGGAACGGTGGGTCAGGCGAGCAATAACCCTTGGTCTTTCTTACCCATCTATCTTGCACCGATTTTGGTCTTCACCCTTGGGTGGCGGATCTTAGCGCGACTGATTCTGATCGCGAAGCGGGAACATATCACCTCAATTGCCGATTTCATTGCGGCTCGTTATGGTAAATCTCAAGGTTTAGCGGTAGCGGTGACGGTTATCGCTGTGATCGGCATTCTTCCTTATATCGCCTTACAACTGCGTGGCATCACCATGGGGCTAGATATTGTCGCACCTAGTCTGGCGCAAGATTTTGGCTATCAGGATTACCATGTTTCTTGGTTTGTGGTCGGTGCGCTAGCTATTTTTACCATGTTGTTTGGTACAAGGCACATTGATAACACGGAGCATCACCGTGGCATGATGATGGCGGTGGCGTTTGAGTCGATCGTTAAGCTGGCGGCATTTTTGATTGTTGGCCTATTTATCATGTATCTGGCGATGAGCAGCGACAAGATTGACCTGCTAGACGTTGCAGCGAGCACTTATGAGTCGCCGAATATTCCGACCTTAATTATCCATACTGTTTTGACCATGTTGGCGATTGTCTGTCTACCGCGCCAGTTTCATACCATGGTTGTTGAGAATGAACGTCCTCAAGATCTGCACACCGCTCGTTGGTTATTTCCGCTTTATCTTATTTTGATGGGGCTGTTTGTTCTGCCAATTGCATGGGCGGGGCAAGGACTGCTTCCGAGCATGCCTGCAGATACGTATGTGATCAGTCTGCCGATGGCTGAAGGCGCCAATCATATTGCCTTGCTTGCGTTCCTTGGTGGTACGTCTGCTGCTAGTGGTATGGTAATTGTGTCGACCATCGCGTTGGCGATTATGGTGTCGAACGATTTAGTGATGCCGCTATTGCTGCGCCGTATGCGACTCACCCAAAGGACTCATCGTCATTTCTCTGGGTTGCTATTGGTGATTCGTCGCGGGCTTATTTTATTGCTTCTACTTGGTGCTTGGTTGTTCTATCAGGCACTCGATACCATTCATTCCTTGTCTGCGATTGGCTTCCTTTCATTTGCGGCGATTGCTCAATTTGCTCCGGCACTGATTGGTGGTTTGTACTGGCGCCCGGGTAATCGCAAGGGTGTTTATGTCGGTTTAATGGTTGGCTCGGTGATTTGGCTCATTACCTTGATGAGTCAAACCAGTATGTTGGCTGGCGACAGTCAAAGTAACTTGCTGTTGTGGATCATCACACCACCAGAGTTACTCAGTAGTTGGGATATTAGCAGTTCAAACTGGGGGATAGTGCTGAGTATTGTGCTCAATACTTTGTGTTATGCCGTGGTTTCTATTTCGACCAGGCCAAGCCTAAGTGAGCGCTTACAATCGGCGGCATTTGTTGGTACGCCGCTGCCTGAAAATGAGAACATTAGCCTTTATCAAAGCCGTGTAACCGTGGCTGAACTAGAGATGTTGGCATCTCGGTTTGTCGGTCGAAAGCGAGCGAAAAGCGCTATCCAAAGTTACTGGCAGCAACACGGTCAACCGCTGCTTCCTAATCAACAAGCGCCAGCAAGCTTGATTCGACATGCTGAGCGTGTACTGGCGGGTGTGTTTGGAGCTTCCTCTGCTAAGTTGGTACTCACTTCTGCTCTACAGGGCAGAAATATGCAGCTTGAAGAAGTGGCGACCATTGTTGATGAAGCCTCTGAGTTGTACGATTTCAGCCGTGGCTTGCTACAAGGTGCGATTGAGCATATTGGTCAAGGTATTGCAGTGGTTGATAAACAGATGAGGCTGGTGGCATGGAATCAGCGTTACTTAGAACTGTTTGAATTCCCTGCTGGGTTGATACAAGTGGGCAGGCCGATCTCCGATGTGATTCGCCATAATGCTCAGCAAGGTTTGTGTGGTCCGGGTGACCCTGAAGATCATGTGCGTCGCCGTGTTTATCACTTGGAGCAAGGCACACGACACACCTCTTCTCGCATTCGTCCTGATGGTCGCGTGATTGAGGTGCAAGGTAATCCAATGCCAAGCGGCGGCTTTGTGATGAGCTTTACCGATATCACGGTATTCAGACAAGCAGAACAGGCGCTAAAAGACGCGAATGAAAGCTTGGAATCAAGAGTGCACGAACGAACTCAAGAACTCGAAAAACTCAATCATCGCTTGGTCAAGGCGACACAAATTTCTGATCAAGAATCGCAATCTAAGAGTCGTTTCTTGGCGGCAGTAAGCCACGATTTGATGCAGCCACTGAATGCGGCGCGCTTGTTTGCTTCGTCACTTTCGGAGGTAGCAAAAGAGCAAGAGGTGAAGCAGCTTTCATCCCATATTGAAAGTGCACTGGGTGCGGCAGAGGACTTGATTGGTGATTTGTTGGATATCTCACGATTAGAGTCCGGCAAGCTGGAAACCAACATTCACGCCATTGCGGTGCATGATGTGCTCGCTAACTTGAATGCTGAATTTAGCGCCTTAGCGACGCAGCAAAAAATTGATTTCAAGATGATCCCATCATCCCTGTTTATTCATTCTGACCCTAAGCTGTTAAGGCGTGTGATTCAGAACTTTTTGACCAATGCGTTCCGCTATAACCCTGAAGGGAAAGTGGTACTGGGAGCAAGACGAGTCAACGGGCAGGTGCGAATCGATGTGTGGGATAACGGAACCGGTATTGATGAGGACAAGCAACAAGAGATCTTCGAAGAGTTTACTCGTGGTAGCCAAGTGCGTTCCGATCAAGGCTTAGGGCTTGGCCTTGCGATTTCTAAAGGTATTGCTCATGTGCTTGGTCATCAAATATCGATGCGCTCATGGCCGGAGCAAGGCAGTGTTTTCTCTATAACCTTAGCAAGAGCGGAACAAGTGGCTCCGGTTGTGCAAGCTGCTGCGCCAGTGGCGAGCAGTGACATCGAGCACCTTAAAATCTTGTGTGTTGATAATGAACGAGAGATTTTAGTGGGTATGGAGAACCTGATTGGTCGCTGGGGTTGTGAGGTTAAAACGGCAGTTGATCTGGTCGAAAGCTTGAAGTGTCTAGACAATGACTGGCAGCCGGACGTGATCTTCTCGGACTATCGTCTCGATAATGGGCGAACAGGGCTTGAGGTGTTGCAACAGTGTCGCTTGCGCCTTGGAGATTCCTTTGAAGGGGTCATCATTAGTGCCGATAGAACCGATGACATGTTGGCGGCGATAAAGGCCAACAGCTTTAGCTTTATTGCCAAGCCAGTGAAACCACTAAAACTCAGAGCAGTGTTGAATCGTGTGAGTTAATTTAAGTCATTATTAGATCCTAATAAGGCCTCTGATGAGGCCTTTTTCGATCCGGTAGACTTTTTATGAGTTACTGGTTTTAACCTGCGATACCACCTTGAGTGAGCGCGGTTGGGTCAAGCAACTTGCTGAGTTCTTCTCGGCTTAGATCGGTTTCTCGCTCGGCAACATCAAGGATTGGCAAACCCTCTTTGTAGGCTTTCTTGGCAATATCTGCTGCCTTTAGGTAACCAATCACAGGGTTAAGTGCAGTCACCAGAATTGGATTCTTTGAAAGCGCTAAATCCAGATTGTCTTGGCGCACCGTGAAGGTTGCAACCGCTTTATCTGCTAGCGCGACTGAACTGTTAGCTAAAAGCTCGATACTTTCTAATACGTTATGAGCAATCACTGGTAGCATCACATTCAGTTGGAAGTTGCCAGATTGGCCCGCTACCGTAATGGTGGTGTCGTTACCAATCACCTGCGCTGCCGCCATTGCTGCGGCTTCTGGAATCACAGGGTTCACTTTGCCCGGCATGATAGATGAGCCTGGTTGTAGCGCCTGCAATTCAATTTCTCCTAAGCCAGCTAATGGACCAGAGTTCATCCAGCGAAGATCGTTTGCGATCTTCATGATCGCAACTGCTGCAGTTTTGAGCTGACCCGAAAAGGCAACGATCGCGTCTTGACTGCTGAGGTTGAAAAAGAAGTTTTCACTCGAGTTAAAGCTGATCTTTGTCGACTGCGACAGGTTACTTGCAAACTTATCGGCAAAGCGAGGGTCAGCATTGATGCCTGTACCTACCGCCGTTCCACCTTGAGCAAGCGCTTTAATAGCGGGCAGGGTGCTTTCAATCGCTTGCTTAGCGTGTTCAATCTGGAACTTCCAGCCACCTAATTCTTGAGCAAAGGTAATCGGCATCGCATCCATTAGGTGAGTACGGCCGGTTTTCACTACTTCAGCAAGCTCTTGCTGTTTAACGCTCAGCACTTCAGACAGGTGGCTTAGTGCTGGTAGCAGCTTGTTTTCAGCAGTGAGTGCGACGCTGACTTGGATCGCGGTTGGCACCACATCGTTACTGCTTTGGCCCATATTGACGTGATCGTTCGGGTTCACGTCGCCTTGCAAACTTCTTGAAGCGAGTGTCGCAATCACTTCGTTGGCGTTCATGTTGGAGCTAGTACCTGAGCCGGTTTGATAAACATCGATCGGGAATTGATCGAGATGTTTGCCATCAATGATCTCTTGGCTCGCATCAGCGATCGCATTGGCAATATCGCCCTCCAATAACCCCAACTGAGAGTTGGTATCAGCAGCTGCTTGTTTGATTAGTGCCAGTGCTTGAATAAAGCTGGTGGGCATCTTGTGGGAGCTAAACGCGAAATTATCTGCGGCACGTTGAGTTTGTGCTTGGTATAGCGCATCAGCAGGGACTTTTACTTCCCCCATGCTGTCTTTTTCAATTCGATATTGTAGGGTCATCTTCTATCCTTGTTAGCCAAGTGGGGCTTGGACTTGTTGTAGTGTCTGGCTGAGATTCAAAAAACGCGCTTGGCCATGTGGTTGCTGGCAGTAGTGGCGTTTTAGATAAAATAGTGGTGAGTGAATTGAGTCTAGGCAGATATGACGAAAGGTAAAACTGCGCTCAGGTGACTCAATCGCTTCAATCAGATGGAAGAAAACTTGGCGCAGGTACAGCTCGCACAGCAAGATGTTTTCTTGGGCGGCGTGTTTTTCATAGTATGCGGCAAGCGTTTGTGCACACTCGATGTAGTCTCTAATTACAAACGGCTCGTGCCCGTGAACTTGCTCTGATGAGGTAAAGCGATCCTGCGCTTTGTAGAACCTCGAATAGAGAACCTGCTGCTCTTTCATCATCATTTTCATCTCTTTATTGGATGTTAATGATAATTATTATTAAACAAGAGTTTAAAAACAACCCTTTGTTTCTGTTTTTATAAAACGGTAGGCAAAAGAAAAAAGCCGATACATAACGTATCGGCTTTCTGAGATTCAGTACCTAATCCCTACAATGTAAGTACTGATTCATTTTTTTGCTAAACATCTTTGTTTAGTGGTCATGCTTAGTGGTCGTGAGCTTCACCTGCACCTTTCGGGTAACGGATGTTTTCAACCATCTCTTGTACGTCTTGTGGTACTTCAGCAGTTACCTTGTTTACCGCAATTGAAACTACGAAGTTTAGACACATACCTAGCGTACCGATGCCTTCTGGGCTGATACCAAACCACCAGTTTTCAGGTGTGCTTGCTGCTGGGTTAACGAACTTGAAGTAGATGATGTAGCTTGCTGTGAAGGCAATACCTGTCAACATACCTGCAATCGCACCTTCCTTGTTCATCTTCTTGTAGAAGATGCCTAGGATAATTGCTGGGAAGAAGGATGCTGCGGCTAAGCCGAAGGCAAACGCTACTACCTGAGCTACGAAGCCTGGAGGGTTAATACCCAAGTAACCTGCACCGATAATCGCGACCATTGCTGCCAAACGAGCGGCTAGTAGCTCCTGCTTGTCGGTCATGTTTGGTCTGAAGCCTTTCTTCAACAAGTCATGTGAAATCGATGTTGAGATAACCAATAGTAGACCAGCGGCTGTTGATAGTGCGGCTGCTAGGCCACCGGCTGCCAGTAGCGCTACAACCCAGTTTGGTAGTTTTGCTAGTTCTGGAGAAGCCAGTACGATGATGTCACGGTTAATCTTCATCTCGTTGCGCTCATCGCCCGAGTAGAACATTTTGCCATCGCCGTTCTTATCTTCCCAACCGACTAGACCAGTGCTTTCCCAGTTTTTGTACCAGCTAGGTGCGTCTGCTGCTGCGACACCTTGCATGTCTGGGCCGTTAATCGTTTCAATCATGTTTACACGAGCGAATGCTGCAACGCCTGGTGCTGTTGTGTATAGCAATGAGATGAACAGTAGTGCCCAACCTGCTGAGATACGAGCATCACGTACTTTCGGTACTGTGAAGAAACGGATGATTACGTGTGGAAGACCTGCAGTACCCACCATTAGAGCTGCACAGATGAAGAATACATCCACCATGCTCTTGTTACCTTCGGTATAGGCGGTAAATCCGAGCTCTTCAGTCAGTCCATCCAGTTTATCGAGTAGGTAAACGTCTGTGCCTGAAATCGTTGAACCCATACCAACTTGTGGAAGCGGGTTACCTGTCATCATGATTGACGTGAAGATTGCTGGAACAAGGAAGGCGAAAATGAGGACACAGAATTGAGCTACCTGCGTATAAGTGATGCCTTTCATGCCACCAAGTACTGCGTAGAAGAACACAATACCCATACCAATGATGATACCTAGGTTAATGTCGACCTCTAGGAAACGAGAGAATACTACGCCCACACCACGCATTTGACCTGCAACGTATGTGAATGATACGAAGATTGCACAGAATACCGCTACCATACGTGCTGTTTTCGAGTAGTAACGTTCGCCGATAAAATCAGGAACCGTAAACTGACCGAACTTACGTAGGTAAGGTGCTAAACATAGCGCAAGTAGTACATAACCACCTGTCCAGCCCATTAGGTAAACCGCACCGTCGTAACCAACGAATGAGATGATACCTGCCATTGATATGAATGACGCTGCCGACATCCAGTCAGCGGCTGTCGCCATACCGTTTGCTACTGGGTGTACACCACCGCCCGCAACGTAGAATTCACTGGTAGACCCTGCGCGAGCCCAGATTGCGATGCCGATATACAGTGCGAAAGTGATACCGACGAGAATAAACGTCCAAGTTTGAATATCCATGTTCTAGCCTCTAGTCTTCCTGTACGTTGTATTTTTTGTCGAGCGCATTCATGCGGACAACGTAAATGAATATCAGCGCCACGAAGGTGTATATCGAACCTTGTTGAGCGAACCAAAAGCCTAGCTTAAACCCGCCAAACTGAACGGTGTTAAGGGCATCAACAAATAAGATGCCTGCGCCGTAAGACACTGCGAACCAGATCGCGAGCAGTGTTCCCATAATTCCCAAGTTTTCCTTCCAGTAGGCTTGAGCATGTTCCGTAGATTCGAACGCCATTGCCTTCTCCTTTATTCCGTTTCCGTAGAATGTCGTTGTGTTAACGTAATGTTACGATTTGAAATGTAGCAAGGATAAGTCAAGGGATCTGTGCAACTTTAGTCGGGACAGTTTTAGCCCTAATCCACTGAAATATGGGAGTCGGGAGACAAAACCATATAAAAATGTGATGTTACAAGGTTGTTAAATTAGCCAAAGGTCTAACAAAAAGGGGTGAATTAATGAGTGAGTAATAAAATTTAACAACTAAATGACAGATAACCAGTATTTAGTCCTGCTTATGACACTAAGGGAAATATAAGTTTGTTATAGTAATTACGCTGCTTTTAGAGCCCTTTTCTTGCTTAATGGCAGAAATTCGACATGCTTAAATCACGAGTTTTATTCTTTGGGGGAATGAATTGGACGCAATAACTATTAATCACTTATTTTTAACTGGTGCCGTGCTCATCGCCATCAGTGTGCTTTTCTCACAAGTGTCCTCACGATTGGGCGTTCCGATTCTTTTGATCTTTTTGTTTGTTGGTATGTTGGCGGGTGAAGATGGTCCCGGCGGCATCAATTTTGATGATTATTCATTAACTTACTTGGTAAGTAACCTTGCACTTGCTGTGATCTTACTGGATGGCGGTATGCGCACCAAGGTGGCGAGTTTCAAGGTTGCGTTTTGGCCTTCGCTGTCGTTAGCCACGATAGGTGTGGCTTGTACTGCCACTCTCACCGGCTTAATGGCGGCTTGGCTATTCGATCTATCACTGATGCAAGGCATTCTAGTGGGCGCTATTGTGGGCTCAACCGATGCAGCGGCGGTATTTTCTCTGCTCAAAGGGCAGAGCCTCAACGAGCGTGTTGGCTCAACTCTAGAGATCGAATCGGGTACCAACGACCCTATGGCGGTCTTCTTAACGGTGACCTTAATCGCACTACTTGGCACCCCAGATGCCGAGATGGGGATGAACTTCCTGCTGAAAAGTTTCGCGATGCAATTTGGTGTTGGCACGCTTATCGGCCTTGGTGGTGGTTGGGTTCTGTGGAGCCTCATCAACCGAGTGCAGCTGGCTGATGGTCTTTATTCGATTCTGGTACTGAGCGGCGGTGTGGCTCTGTTTGCTTTCTCTAACATGCTTGGCGGCAGTGGCATCCTATCGATTTACTTGGTGGGCTTGTTTATTGGTAATCGTCCAACACGCTCTCGACACTCGATTCTCAATGTTCTTGATGGGATGACCTGGTTAAGCCAAATCGTGATGTTCTTGGTGTTGGGTTTACTGGTGACGCCATCGACACTGATGGACATTGCTCTGCCTGCGCTAGCATTGGCTTTCGGTATGATTTTGTTTGCACGTCCACTGTCTGTTTGGTTGGGCTTGCTACCGTTTAGAAGCTTTACCACCAAGGAGCGTTGGTTTGTTTCTTGGGTTGGGTTACGTGGTGCGGTGCCGATCATTTTGGCGGTGTTCCCGATGATGGCTGGTCTGCCTAATGCTCAGCTGTATTTCAATATCGCCTTCTTCGTGGTTATGGTGTCGCTGATTGTTCAAGGCGGCAGCTTAATGAAAGTCGCGAGATTGGCTCAAGTGACGCTGCCTCCAACGCCGACACCGGTTTCACGCACTGGTATCGAGATTTACCCGACCAGTGAGTGGGAGATGTTTGTCTACAAGCTGAAAGAAGAGAAGTGGTGTGTCGGTGAGCCGCTTAAGCGCTTGTCGATGCCAGAAGGCACACGTATTACTGCACTGTTTCGACAAGACGCTTTGCTTCACCCATCGGGTAGCACAGTGTTAGAAGCGAACGATATTCTTTGTGTGCTTGGTCAAGACAAAGACCTAGACAGCTTAAGTGAGCTGTTCAGTGAGGCGCCGGAGGCTGAAGAGGCTGCACGATTCTTTGGCGATTTCTTCCTTGAGGTTGGCTTGTCGATTGCTGCGGTGAGTGACTGTTATGGCATCGAGCTTGGTTCTGAAGAAGAGCGTGAGATGACGCTAAAACAACTGGCTGAACGCGAACTCGGCCCTCATCCAGTATTGGGTGATAGCTTCGAGTGGCATGACATCAATTGGGTGGTTGCAGAGATAGAAGATCATAAAGTCGTCAAGCTAGGTTTATGTTTGCCTAAGACGACTTTAGAAGAGGATATCAGCGGCGCTTAATTATGGACTTCTTGCAGTAAGATAACCGCTTGAGTTCGGTTTTTTACGTCCAGTTTTCGGAAGATGGCTGTCATGTGCGCCTTGATGGTCGCTTCCGAAACATTCAATTCATAGGCGATTTGTTTGTTCAGCAGGCCGTCGGAAAGCATCCCTAGCACCTTGTATTGTTGTGGCGTCAGTGTGGCAATTTTTTCCGCAAGGTCGCTACAAGCCGCATTGTTTGTTATCAGCCCTTCAGGGAAGAATGGGTCGCCATTCAGCACTTGATTCAGTGCACTCACCAATTCACGCATGTCACTCGACTTTGGAATAAAACCAAACGCACCATGACTTTTCACTTGAGTGACCACGCTAGCGTCCTCACTTGCCGAGATCACGACAATCGGTAGATCTGGGTATTCTGCACGAAGCTGAATCAGACCTGACATTCCATTGGCTCCCGGCATTTTTAGATCGAGAAGTAGTAGGTCGGGTTCATCTTCTTTTTTAAGTAGAGACAGTAACGCGTCGAGAGAGTCGGCCTCAAGTAGGTTCGCACCGCTGATCGCCATATGAACCGACTGAAATAGGGCGTTGCGGAAGAGAGGGTGGTCATCTGCAATGATGATGGTGTAGGTCGAGTCCATGACGTCCATACTTTTAACAATTTAGTTAATATTTATTATCATCCTGATTGAGTATGTGGACAATATCTATGCATTAAAAGTCTGAACCATATCGACTTTTATCCCCTTTCTAAGAAAGCGTTTCTTGCTATAACAAAAAAGCCGCACTGCCATCTCGTTATGAGGGGCGGTGCGGCTTTGTCTGGTGTTACATTCAGACCAATGTTGCCGTTATAGCTGGTGGTCTTGCATGTGTTTTAAGAATACATCGGCAGGCATAAAACCAGTCACACGAGCATTTGGAACATGGTTACCCTCACTATCCCAGAACTCAATGGTTGGTAAGCCAAGTACTTGCAGTTGTTTAAGTAATTCAATGTCTTGAGGCATGTTTCGCGTCACGTCTGCTTGAAGTAACACGAAGTCAGACAGCTTGTTCTCGACGTCTGCTTGATGGAAGGTGTACTTCTCAAACTCTTTACACGCCACACACCAGTCGGCGTAGAAATCGAGCATCACTGGTTTACCCAGTTTCTTCGCTTCGATGAGCTGGATTTCAAGCTCTTCAACGGTGTTGATTCGAGCAAACTGGATCTGTTGTTCTACTACAACGCTCTTTTCTGCAAACCAGTAATTTAGTGCAGGTTGAGCAGAAGCAAACAGACCAAGCATTGCGATGATGCCCACAGCGCTCTGCTTCCAACCACCAAATGGCAGTGCGTTCTTGCTGTGATACAACCAACCGAAGGCGATGAAGCCAAGGGCAGACCAAAGCACGGTTGCCCATAGTTCTGGGATGATGCGTTCTAGTAGGAAGATTGGTGCTGCCAACAAGATAAAGCCGAATACGACCTTCACTTTATCCATCCAGCTGCCTGCTTTTGGCAGTAGCTTATTGCCAAATACCGCAACCAAGATTAGCGGAATGCCCATACCCATAGCTAATGCATACAGAGCAATCGCGCCTGTAAATAGGTCGCCACTTTGAGCCACATACAGCAGCGCACCCGACAGTGGTGCCGTAGTACAAGGTGAACACACCAAGCCAGAGATAGCACCCATCGCGAATACGCCCAAGGTATTGCCGCCTTGCTGTTTGTTGCTTTGGTTGTTGAGCCAGGTTTGGACACTGCTCGGCAGTTGTAGGTTATACACGCCAAACATCGACATCGCTAACGCTACGAATAGAACGCTCAACGCAATCAACACGTAAGGATGTTGCATTGCAGCTTGGAACTGCATACCCGCAGATGCAACCACTAAACCTAATAGGGTGTAGGTGAGCGCCATACCTTGAACATAGATGAAGGACAACATCAACGCGCGACCTTGGCTGAGCTTGCCACCACCTAACACGATGCCCGTTAGGATTGGATACATAGGCAGAACACACGGTGTGAAGGCTAAGCCAACACCGAGCGCCAAGAACAGTAATGGGGTCCACCAACTGTCACCGAGTTTATCGGCTAGGCTTGCTTCTTTTGAAACGGGTGCGCTTGATTGTGGTGCTGTGTTATTGGCCACATCTGCTTTTGGAGAAGCAACTTGTGGTGAGCTGTTCGCTTGGTTACTGGTAGTGTCGGTAGCAGTGTCGCTTGAACCCGCCGCTTCAAACGGTGCAATGTCGATGACGCGAGTTTCTGGGGGGTAGCAGAAGCCAGCCTCAGCACAGCCTTGATACTTAACGATCAGCTGCGAGCCATCTTGGTAACTTTGTAGGGGAACTTGTACGAATAGCGGCTGAGTATAAACACTCACCTCACCAAAGAATTCATCTTGATGTGGCTTACCATCTTCTAACTCAACATTACCGATAGCGAGATTTTGGCCGCTAAAAGAGAGGCTATGTTGATAGAGGTAGTAGCCTTCTTTTACCTGCCAGTCGAGAAGCACCTT
Source organism: Vibrio sp. 070316B (assembly GCF_013114115.1). Taxonomy (NCBI): domain Bacteria; kingdom Pseudomonadati; phylum Pseudomonadota; class Gammaproteobacteria; order Vibrionales; family Vibrionaceae; genus Vibrio; species Vibrio sp. 070316B. Next base: position 23,663 of record NZ_VTYC01000012.1, read on the forward strand.
GCCATCTTGCTGGTAGTAATTGAAAGGGAAAGCTTGGTCTACAGGAACAAAACCGTTGTTATTGCCTCCGAAGCTTGGCTCGGCGTTGTCATTTCCAAAAAGCGCCCACGCAGGCTGGGTGAACAGGGAAATACAAACAAAAAGTAATGTGGCAAGTCGTCGCATACTATTTAGTCATTTAATGGAGTTATGGGTATCTTAACTCAATCAGACCGTAATAGTTTGCTATTAGTTTCATTGGCTAGCAAATATCCCTTAGGGCGGGAAATCCACTTTCTTAGGTAATCGAGATAGGGTCAGCCTTGCAGCAGGCATAGGGAGCCCTTGCCAGTAACCCATTTAAGCCACACCTAAGCGTGCTTTTACTACTTGCTCGCAAGCATCGATATTGGTTGTGTCTTTTGGAATGATTAACACGGTGTCGTTGCCGCCAACAGTACCGATAATCTCAGTATGCGGGTCGATATCGACTAATCTTGCAACTAACTGCGCACAACCTGGGTGGGTTTTAACTATCACCATTGCTTGGTTATGAGTGATTAATTCGATTTGCGAAGAGATGGATGCATCGACACGTACAGGCGCGCTTTCAACCGTAATGCAGTAGACCTTTTTACCACAGGCATTCTGAATTTTGACTACGCCGAGCTGTGACAAAATACGAGATACCGTCGACTGGCTAATGCCGGTATAGCCGATCTCGACTAGCTTTTCGCGCAGTTGGTTTTGGGTTGAGAAGCTTTGTTGTTGTAGTAAGCGTTTGCACGCTGCAGTCAGTGTTTTATCTTCAGCTGAATACAAGCAACCGTGCTCAGTGATCGGGTTCATGAACAACTCCTTAAGGTCAACAGTGATACCGCTTGTCCATAGCGTCGTGCGCACTCCCAAAGCCGTAGAGTACGATTTGTTAATTAGGGCTTACCGACGAATCCTGAAGTAAAGAAGGGTGGGTATGCGAGATGTATGATCATCTATGCATTCAGTCTACCACTAAAGGATAGTTATCTTTTTGAAGGCGATCACCAAACAAAATTCTGGTTATTTGCTTATATTTTGGTGCTTTATTCTTAGGGTGAGTGGATATTTATTCCGCATTGGGAATAAATATCCATGTATTTTGAAAGGTTTTAACCTTGGTGTTAATGAAGATAAGGGCTAGCGAATTTCACTCATGATCTCGCGAGAGAATACTTTTTCACAGTAATGGCATTTTAGCTGCACATTTTCCTGTTTTAGCTGAACTTTAAAGCTACTTTCAACGGGTTCACCGTGTGAAATACAGTTGCTATTTGGACATGAGAAGACGCTGTTGATTTGCTCTGGCAGTACAAGCGTCAGTTTGTTCACTACCTTGTACTCTTCAATTTGATTGACCGTTGCCTGTGGCGCATACAGAGCCAATTGGTTCGCCTGTTCTTTGGTTAGAAAGATGTTCTCAATCTTGATCAGGTCTTTGTGCCCCAGTGCGGACGATGGCAGGTTTAATCCCATGGTGATGCGCTGTTCGGTTTTGTGCATCTTGAACAGCTTGAGGATTTTGATACCTAGGTGAGCAGGGATGTGGTCAATGACGCTGCCGTTGCGGATCGCTTCTACTTGTAGCTGAGTTTGTTTTACCATGACTGAGTCTCCTGCTTATAAAGTGTCGTTTAGAACTAGGGCTAATAGGGCTTCGCGAGCGTAGACACCATTTTCAGCTTGCTCGAAGTAGTAAGCGTGTGGTGTTTTATCAACGTCGGTGGTGATCTCGTCGACGCGTGGCAGTGGGTGAAGCACCTTCATGTTTTGGCGAGCCTCTTTCAATGTGTCGGCGGTGAGGATGTAAGCCGATTTCATGTGTGCGTATTCCGACGCATCAAAGCGTTCTTTCTGTACGCGAGTCATGTACAGCACATCCAGTTCCGGTACCACTTCTTCAATACTGCTGTGGGTGCTGTATTGAATGCCCATCTCTTCCAGTTCTTCACAGATGTAATCCGGCATTGCTAATACTTCTGGTGCGATAAAGAAGAAACGTACGTTATTGAATTTTGATAGTGCTTGCGTCAGCGAGTGCACGGTTCGGCCATATTTAAGGTCGCCGACGAACGCCACATTGAGGTTGTCGAGTGTGCCTTGCGTTTCGTAAATCGAGAACAGGTCAAGTAGGGTTTGAGTTGGATGTTGGTTTGCACCATCACCGCCATTCACCACTGGAACACCGTTAGAGAACTCAGACGCCAAGCGTGCTGCCCCTTCTTGTGGGTGACGCATCACAAAGGCATCAACGTAAGATGAAATCACCTGCACTGAATCGGCAAGTGTTTCACCTTTCTTAGCCAGCGATGTGTTACCGCCATTATCAAAACCGATGACTGTGCCACCCAGGCGTTGAACTGCGGTTTCGAATGAGAGACGAGTTCGAGTTGAAGGCTCAAAGAAGCAGCTCGCAACGACTTTATTTTTCAGCAACTCTGGATTTGGTTCAGCCTTGAGCCTTGCTGCGGTATCGACGATAAGCTCCAGTTCATCACGAGAGAGCTCAGGAATGGAGATGATGTGCTTATTAAATAACGAATGCGCCATAACGGGTCTTCCTTCTATGCATACAGTCAAATTGCGGACAAAAAAAAGCCCCCTAAAAATAGGAGGCTTCGAAACGATCAATAGAACAAAATAAAAATGACACCAACGCCACTCTTTGGCGTGTAGTTTGACAATCATGTGCGACAAAACTGCGGTTCATTTTTTGCTCTCTTTAGACAAATTGCGGAGGATTATACTCAGATAAAAACAGCACGCAATAGTTTATGTAAAGTATTCATTTTATGGATATTTATGCCAAATTGGCCTGCGTTTTCACTTCTTTTTAAGCCTTTGTTGGGGCTGAAGAACTTCGACTTTTTTCGGCAATAATCTTTTCAAACGAATGAAAAAAAATGCGGGTTTTATCCAAGGGAAAACTCCCATGCACGCCACCCGCATTTCCCTGTTATTGCACTCAACTTATCGACTTGTTTGTAAATAAGAGAGTGCTCTGCTTCTATGTTTTATTAACTGTTTCGTTTGTTAACTGCCTAGCGTAGCAACCATCACAGCTTTGATGGTGTGCATGCGGTTTTCAGCTTCATCGAACACGATAGAGTATTCAGACTCGACCACTTCATCAGTCACTTCCACACCGTCTTTTAGCTGTGGATATTCAGCCGCAAGCTGTTTGCCTACCGTGGTATCTTCGCCATGGAAAGCTGGCAGACAGTGCATGAATTTAACGTGTGGGTTGCCCGTTGCCTTTAGCATTTCCATGTTCACTTGGTAAGGCATCATTAGGTTAATGCGCTCAGCCCACGCTTCTTTCGCTTCACCCATCGATACCCAAACGTCGGTGTATAGGAAGTCACAACCTTGCACGCCTTCTTGAACATCTTCAGTTAGGGTGATTTTGCCGCCAGTGTGCTCTGCGATTTCACGACATTGAGCCAATAGTCCTTCTTCTGGCCAGAATTGCTTAGGAGCAACAAGGCGAATGTCCATGCCCATTTTCGCTGCGCCAACCATTAGAGAGTTACCCATGTTGTTGCGAGCATCGCCTAGATAAGCAAACTTGATTTCATGCAGCTGTTTGCCACGGCCGTATTCGGTCATGGTCAGGAAGTCTGCCAAGATTTGAGTTGGGTGGAACTCGTCAGTCAGACCATTCCATACAGGTACACCAGCGTAAGCGCCTAACTCTTCAACAATCTCTTGACCGAAGCCGCGGTATTCAATGCCATCGTACATACGGCCAAGAACGCGAGCGGTATCTTTCATCGATTCTTTGTGGCCAATTTGAGAACCAGATGGGCCTAAGTAAGAGACGCGAGCACCTTGGTCGAATGCTGCTACTTCGAACGCACAGCGAGTACGAGTTGAGGTTTTCTCAAAGATAAGTGCGATGTTTTTGCCAGTTAGTTTTGGCTGTTCGTAACCGTTGTACTTCGCTTTTTTAAGCTCCATTGAAAGATCTAACAAGTGTTGAATTTCGCGTGGAGTGAAATCTAGTAGTTTTAGGAAGTTACGATTGCGTAGGTTAAAAGCCATGATGTATTCCTTCTTAGATTTAGGCGCTTTCCTGTTACAGGGAAAGAAAATTCAAGAAAGCGCGATTCAATTTTTGTGTATTAATTTCAGTTCAAACGGTGATTCAGTTTTCTCGCAAGCTTTGAAAAGCTCGCGAGTGGGTTAATCTTTGGTGATGTTGGTACCCGCTTGGCCTTGCAGAATTTGCAAACCATCTTCGAGCGCACCGATACCGACGACTTTGCCGCCTTGTTGGATGAATTCGCACGATGCTTCAATTTTTGGTCCCATCGAGCCGGCATCAAATTCAAACTTCGCTAGTTCACCTGGTGTAGTGCTGCGCAGTGCGTGTTGAGTCGGCTTGCCCCAATCTAGGTAAACCGCGTCTGCGTCGGTCAGAATCAGTAGCGCATCGGCATTCAATTGTTTCGCTAGGAAAGCGGCAGACATGTCTTTGTCGATAACCGCTTCGACACCAACCAATTTGCCATGCTCTTTTTTCACTGGAATGCCGCCACCGCCAGTACAGATTACTAGGTGACCCGCTTCGATAAGCTGGGTGATCGCTTCATGTTCAACGATGCCGGTTGGTCTTGGGCTTGGCACAACGCGACGGAAGTGTTGGCCGTCTGGTTTTACGACCCAGTGGAATTTTTCTGCCAATTCACGCGCTTCTGCTTCTTCGTAGATTGGGCCAATCGGTTTGGTTGGATCGGCAAATGCAGGGTCATTTGGATCAACCGTCATTTGGGTCAACATGCATGAGATGTTGCGGTTTGGCAGATAGTTTTTGAACTCTTGCATCAGCATGTAACCGATCATGCCTTGCGTTTCGCTGCCTAGTACATCCAGTGGGTATGGATTTACTTTCTTGTATTCCAAACCTTGCAGAGCAAGTAAGCCAACTTGTGGGCCATTACCGTGCACTAACACCACGTTGTACTCTTTGGCGATTTCAGAGATGGTTTTCACCGCCGTTTCAATATTGCGGCGCTGAACGTCAGCTTCTAACGGCTCACCGCGACGAAGTAGGGCGTTACCACCGAGTGCAACAACAACAGTTTGTTTAGTCATAATTGTGTTCTCTCATTGTGGCCAAGTTGAGGTAATTTGCTTTCGCCAACTTGGCCGTTTCGTCTTAGTGATTAGATACCATCACGCTCGATTGGACAGCTCATGCAACGTGCGCCACCGCGGCCACGACCAAGCTCGTCTCCAGGAATTGGCAGTACTGTGATGCCAGCTTTGTCGTATTTCTCGTTGGTGTAGGTGTTACCTTCGTAGCCAACAACGACACCAGGTTTAACGGTCAGTACGTTGTTTGCATCGTTCCACTGCTCACGTTCTGCATGGAAGTTGTCACCACCAGTGGTGATCAGGTTTAGCTTGTCTACGCCCAGTGCTTTTTCGATAGCGGTAACGAAGTAGCCTTCTTCTTTCACTTTCACGGCACCAGACTCATCGCCGGTTAGGTTCCAGCACTTCACATCTTTACTCACCACTTCAGGGTAAACAGAGAACGTATCTTCGTTCATATGTGTCATTACCGTGTCTAGGTGCATGCAAGAGCGGTGTTTTGGTAGCTGCATAGCGATAACTTGCTTCGCTTGACCGTGTTTGAACAGGCTCGACGCTAAGTGCTCGACACCTTGTGGCGTGGTACGCTCCGACATACCGATAAGCACTGTGCCGCGGCCAATAACCAGAACGTCACCACCTTCAATCGTTGAGTTGTCGTAGTTGATGCTCTCTTCATCGCCGAAGTATTTAATGAAGTCTTGGCCTGCGAAAGTTGGGTGCCAACGGTAAATCGCACGCACGTGGTTGGTTTCGCGTTGACGTGCTGGTTTCGCCATTGGGTTGATCGATACACCACCGTAAACCCAGCAAGAGGTGTCGCGAGTAAATAGGTGGTTTGGTAAAGGCTCAATAATGAAGTCGGTTGGTGTGAACATGCCTTGCATCATTGAAGAAGACTTCATAGGCATTTCAGCGTAAGACAGACCGCCGGTTAGGATTTTTGCAAGCTCTAGGTTTGGTAAGTCACCCAAGTAGCAGCGTACGTCGTTAGCAAAAGTTTTACCCAAGCGGTAATCAGACACTTGGCAGTTCAGTAGCCAATCTTTCGCTTCTGGCACGGCTAGCGTATCTGCTAGTAGGTCAGTAAGAAGAAGAACTTCAACACCCTGATCACGCAGTGTTTGAGTGAATACGTCATGCTCTTTACCTGCACGCTCAACAGCCAGTACGTCATCAAACAGCAAATCGTGACAGTTAGATGGTGTTAAGTGAGTCAGTGCGCGTCTTGGGCGATGAACTAGAACACGACGCAATTGACCTATTTCAGAACCTACATAGAACTTACTCATGATCGTCTCTCTCTTATATATTTGAATTACTTTTATTGCTAAAAGTAATTATTTATTTTCAGTTGAGAATAATGAATTATTTATTCATATCTCTTGTCTGGAATTAATATTACGCCTGCTGCTCAGGTATTCTTAGAGATCTATCACAAATCATTTTTTATCCCGCAGCCCTTTAAAAATAAGGGTTTTAACAAATTTTATGCACTTTGGGCTATCATCTATTGCTTCTAAATAGTGAATTCTTTGGGAACATTATTCATGTTTTTCTAATCCAGATTAGTAAACTCCAAATAGTAGGGGTTTATATGCAATATACTTTAATTGATAAAAGTGAGCTTAAAGTGGAAGTATGCAGTGTTTTTATTTATATATTTAATTTTGAATGTGGAATTAATTATCTGTTAACAAATTAAATTCGTATAAAGTTATTGAGGTCACATTTTAAAATAGGACTTATGAGGGGTTTTTTAATTAGTTTTAGGCGTTTGCTTATCTTTTACTGTTACTTTTGATAAAACGTTAAATATAATTAGCGCTAATAAATGACTAAATATTTTGCCATATATCACTTTGGTAAATAATGCGCTGTATTGTTAGCTCCGCCTCTGATGTTTACAGATGAGTTGGAGTGTTGATATGGGGCTTCTAGGGAATTGGTGAGTTCGCTATGGTCTGCTGTGATGACAAAACTGGCTGAGCGAGCGATAGAGCTAAAAAAGCCGCTATGGAAGCGGCTTTGAATGGGAGTATGTTTGTTGAAGAGATGCCTAGATAAGCGCACCAATACTCAGTACGATGATGCAGAACACCGTTAAGATACCAACTAATGGCATGACCCACTTCACCCAGCGTACGTAAGGTACACGAGCTATCGCCAAGCCACCCATTACCACAGCAGAGGTTGGGGTAATGAGGTTTACTAAGCCTGAAGCCGATTGGTAAGCGGTGATAACAAGGTCTCTGCCAACGCCTGCAAAGTCAGCCAATGGCGCCATGATAGGCATGGTCAGTACCGCTAGGCCAGATGTCGATGGCACTAAGAATGACAGTAGAATCTCTAGGAAGAACATCACGTTAATAAAGATAACGGATGAGAGCCCGGTGACCATCTGCTCTGCAGAGAACAGAATCGTATCGGTGATCATACCGCGGTCCATCACCACCACAATACCACGCGCAATACCTATGATTAGCGCTACACCGAGCAGGTCACGTGCACCGTCAATGAAGCTTGAGGTAAACTCTTCTTCGCTCATGCGAGCCACAATACCGACAATGATGGTCGCCGCTAGGAACATTGCAGAGATCTCTGCCATCCACCATCCTGCAACGGATACACCGTAAATCATTACTGCGAATGAGCCACCAAAAATAGTCAGAATCAGCTTACGAGTTGCAGTGAATTCCAGTTTTTCTCCGCTTGAGTTACCAAGGAAGTGCGCTTTGTTTTCTTCGTACTTGTCATACACAATCGACTTGCTTGGATCAGCTTGCACCATTCTTGCGTAACGCATGACGTAAGCGACACAGATCCCCCAACCAATAATCAGCATTGCTACACGCAGCACGATACCGTCGGTAAATGGGATGCCAGAGGCGTTAGCAGCGATAACCGTTGCGAATGGGTTAATGGTGGAGCCTAGCACCCCTATGCCCGCGCCTAGAAGTACAGTCGCTGCTGCCACTAGAGGGTCAAAGCGAGCCGCCATCATGACAGGTACAAGAAGCGTATAGAATGGGAGTGACTCTTCCGCCATGCCATAGACAGTACCGCCAGCGGCAAACAGTGCCATCAGTATTGGTATCATCAACTCTTCTCGCCCTTCGAGGCGCGCGGTGACGCGTTCTATACCAGCATCAATTGCACCAGTCTTGGTAACTAGCCCTAAGAAGCCACCAATGATCAGAATGAACAGAGAAACGTCAATTGCAGCCGCTTCATAGCTATTGTGGTCGTAGAAGCCGTCAATCGGCGCTAGCAGTACGTCAATCACGCCCTGAGGGTTACCTTCAACTGCTTGATAGGTTCCGGTTACCGGCACTTCTCGGCCTAATTCTTCATTCATTGCTCGGTCGTATTGGCCCGCTGGAACAATCCAGGTCAGTAGAGCAACGAATGCAATTAAAATAAATAGAATGGTATAAGCAGAAGGGAATTTAAAGTTGGCAAAGAAGCCGCCCTTTTTTTTCTCGCTTGGTATCGTTTGAGTTGTCATGGCTATCTCCTTACATCATCTTAAATAAAAGTGATGTGAATTAGCGACTAATGATTTATAGACTGTAAATACACTGACACTTATAAATTACCCAACGATATAGATTTGCGGGATTTAAATTAAAGTTATTTGATATTTACTAATCCAGATGAAGTTGTATTTAATTTAGCTGCGGTTATTTTATTCTTTACTTAATCATTTAAGTTTGGTGCTGTTCACAAAAATAGTGGCCAGTAAAAGGGCTAAAAAATGTGAGAAAAATCGTAAGGTTTTTTGGTTAATTAGCTCGGATTAATATTCGGTTTGGTTAGTTGGTAAGTAGGGGAGGGTTGATTTGATAGGTATTGATGGTGAATGGGTTGGATAGTCTTGGAATTTTATTCAAACTTTATTTTTGAGCGAGTTTTAAAGTTTGTCATGGTTATTTGACGGGCATCAAAAATCAAATTAAGCCACAAACAAAAAAGGAAGCCGAAGCTTCCTTTTAGAGTCATATCATCAGTGGTTTTTAGATAAATAGACCACCGAATGCGAAGCCTAGTGCTACGGCAGTACTGATTGTAACCACACCTGGAATGAAGAACGGGTGGTTGAATACTAGGTTACCGATACGCGTTGAGCCTGTGTCATCCATCTCAACCGCAGCCAGTAGCGTAGGGTAAGTTGGAAGAACGAACAGTGCACTTACCGCAGCGAAAGAAGCAACGGCTGTTAGTGGTGCTACGCCAATTGCTAGTGCTGCAGGCATTAATGCAACCGTTGTTGCGCCTTGAGAGTAAAGAAGCATAGAAGCGAAGAACAGAACAAGAGCCAGCATCCATGGGTAGTCAGCCAGTAGTGCACCTGCAACGTCTTTGATTTCAGCAACGTGTGCGTTTACAAACGTAGAACCTAACCAAGCCACACCAAGTACACAGACACACGCCGTCATACCAGAGCGGAATGTCGGTGCTGAAGAAATTTTCGCTGCATCGATTTTAGTGAACATTACGATTGCCGCTGCTGCTGCCAACATTACCGACATGATCGCTTCGTTACGACCTAGTGCAGGGTTTTCGATTAGGCCAACAGAGCTAGAGATAGCCGCTGCGTAACAAACCACGAAGCCAATTGCTGCTAGGAAGATGTAAGTTGCTTTCTTCGCTGTTGGCAGGATCTCGCGTTTCTCATCTGTCGCTAGTTTGATTAGGCCTTTCTCTAGACGTTCTTGGTAAATAGGATCGTCTTTCAGCTCGCTACCCATGTAATTCGCGACAATCGCGCCAACCATACAAGCGATGAAGGTTGTTGGGATACAAACCATCAATAGTGTTAGGTAATCAACACCGAATGGTGCAAGCATTGCTGCGAAAGCTACAACCGCTGCTGAGATTGGCGAAGCTGTGATCGCAATTTGAGACGCAACAACAGCGATAGACAGTGGACGAGAAGGACGCACACCTTGGCCTTTCGCTACTTCCGCAATAACTGGCAGAGTTGAGAATGCTGTGTGGCCAGTACCCGCCATTAGTGTCATTAAAAAGGTCACGATTGGCGCGTAAAAGGTGATGCGTTCTGGGTGTTTACGCAAAAAGTTTTCTGCAATTTGTACCAACCAGTCCATACCGCCAGCAACCTGCATTGCAGCGATTGCAGTGATAACTGACATGATGATCAAGATGACATCGATTGGGATGAAAGATTGGCTTGTTGGAACGCCAAGAATAAGTGAAAGAGCAATAACACCAGCACCACCGGCAAAGCCGATACCGATGCCGCCAATTCTGGCCCCTAAGAAGATAAAGAGCAGGACGATAAACAGTTCTACTGCAATCATAATTAACACCTCATTTAGATTTTATTATGTGACCACTCGTTGTTCGAATGTTCAGATAATAGTTCTATGGTTTAGATTCAATTAAGCAAAAGTGCAACACACAGAAAACCACAGAATAAACAGGGTTAACCGTATTGGAGCCTAAAAAAGGGCTCCGTTTGGAGCCCTGTCTCGCGAGTTTTACTCGTAGCGTTTCGCTTTATACTGAGGATGCTTCAAATTTTCAACAGAGAAAATGTCATCAAGTTCTTCTTCGGTCAATAAACCGCGCTCTAGAACCACATCACGAACACTCTTACCTGTTTCTGCACAGATTTTACCAACAATGTCACCCTCATGGTGGCCAATGTATGGGTTTAGGTAAGTGACGATACCGATAGAGTTAAATACGTGTGCTTCACATACTTCTTTGTTTACCGTAATGCCGTCTACACACTTATCGCGCAGGTTCACACAAGCGTTTGTTAGAATGTCTAGCGACTCAAACATGCTTTGTGCAATAACAGGTTCCATTACGTTTAGTTGAAGTTGACCACCTTCCGCAGCGAAAGAAACCGTGTTGTCGTTACCTAGAACTTTGAAGCAAACTTGGTTTACTACTTCAGGTACAACTGGGTTTACTTTAGCAGGCATGATTGAAGAACCTGCTTGCAGTTCAGGTAGGTTTAGCTCGTTCAAACCAGTACGTGGACCTGAAGAAAGCAGACGCAAGTCGTTACAGATCTTAGACAGCTTAACTGCTAGACGCTTAAGTGCGCCGTGCGTCATTACGTATGCGCCACAGTCAGACGTTGCTTCGATTAGGTCTTCTGCAGGAACACACTCTAGACCAGTTACTTCAGCTAGGTGTTTCACTGCTAGGCCTTGGTAACCAGGTGCTGCGTTCAGACCAGTACCGATAGCTGTCGCACCTAGGTTAACTTCAAGCAGTAGCTTAGATGTGTATTCTAGGTTTTTGATTTCTTCATTGATGGTTACCGCCCAAGCGTGGAACTCTTGGCCAACCGTCATTGGAACTGCATCTTGAAGTTGAGTACGACCCATCTTCAAAATGTTGTTGAATTCTTGGCTTTTAAGCTCGAATGCGCCTTTTAGGTATTCAATCGCATCGATCAGTTTTAGTACGCTGTTGTAAACAGAGATACGGAAGCCAGTTGGGTAAGCACAGTTAGTTGATTGGCTGCGGTTTACATGGTCGTTCGGGTTGATGAACTCATATTGGCCTTTTTCTTTGCCCATAAGCTCAAGTGCCACGTTCGCAACCACTTCGTTCGCGTTCATGTTTACAGAAGTACCAGCACCACCTTGGAAAACGTCTGATGGGAACTGATCCATGCACTTACCAGTGTCTAGAATGAGGTCACAAGCTTGGATGATGTATTTAGCCACTTCGCTAGGAATTACACCTAACTCTTTGTTTGCTAAAGCCGCAGCTTTCTTTGTCATCACCATACCGCGAACGAATTCAGGTACATCTGAGATCGTTACATTTGAGATGTTGAAGTTTTCAACTGCGCGTAGGGTGTGGATGCCGTAGTAAGCATCAGCCGGAACATGACGTTGACCTAAAAGATCTTCTTCGAGACGAGTAGCTTGAGGAGCATCAACTTGTGCTTCTGATAGAGTAGCCATAACAGGATCCTTAGAGAATAATTCTGATTATATAGTTAGTTATTAGCCTATTCTGTGTGCAAATACTCCGTTCGCTAGAATATTGGGCTGATAAATCCGTCCTGACTTATGTGGCACATGATACTGTACCTAGCGCATAAAAATAGTAAGTTGATCACCTTTTTCGCTTTTGTTTAGTCAATATTTCGCAAAGTTAATTTGGGTCAATAAACACGCTTATTTACAGGATAAATTTGAGATTGGTAGACCTTTCAGCGTAAACTGAAAGCAACAAAGGAGGGCGTGTGTTTCCTATCTTATTATTACTATTTATCTTCGTACCCATCATTGAGATTGGGCTATTTATTCAAGTTGGTGGCTTCTTAGGATTGTGGCCAACTATTGCGTTAGTGTTGATTACTGCATTTGTTGGTGCCTCACTGGTTCGTAGCCAAGGCATTCAAACACTGATGTCTGTTCAAGGTCGCTTGCAACAAGGCGAGATGCCGGCACAGCAGATCCTTGAAGGTGTGATGCTGGCGGTGGCTGGCGTACTGCTGTTGACTCCAGGCTTTATGACAGACGCTCTGGGTATGTTGGTATTGTTGCCAGCACCAAGAGCCATGATTGCTAAGAAAATGATGGAAAAAATGGTGGTTAAAAACATGTCTGGCGGTTTCCACGCTGGCGGACAAGCTGGTTTTGGTCAGAGTCCATTTGGAGATGATCCATTTAACCGCGACCCATTTGACCAATCAAAAGGCGGCAACACCTTTGAAGGTGAGTTTGAGAAGAAAGACGACGATAACGATCGTAACCGCTTAAACTAACCTTTTTACTTAGATAGAAAGACAACAACTGAAAAGGCTCTTACCTTTATCCTTCGTAAGAAAGAGATAATGGTAAGAGCCTTTTTTATTGCGTATTAGCGATTACGGATAATAGGTGTTTAAGGGGTTGGTTATACCGCGCCTTCAAAGCCCATTTGTCGCCATGCTTCAAACGCGATGATTGCTACAGCATTGGATAGGTTCAGGCTGCGTGCGTCTGGCATCATCGGAATGCGAATACGTTGCTCCATTGGCATACTTTCGATGAACTCAGCGGGCAGGCCGCGTGTTTCTGGGCCAAACATCAATACATCGCCTTGTTGGAACTTGGCATCGACGTGGTGACCTGTGGTTTTAGTGGTGCAGGCAAAGATGCGGAAGTCACCCTCGCGTTCATTTTCTAGATACTCAAGAAAAGCTTCTAGGTTCTTGTGACGTTTAACACGCGCTAGGTCGTGGTAATCCAAGCCAGCACGACGAACTTTCTTCTCTTCAAAATCAAAGCCAAGTGGTTCAATTAAATGCAGGTTTGCGCCGCAGTTAGCACATAGGCGGATGATGTTACCCGTATTGGGTGCAATTTCAGGTTCGTATAGAGCGATATCAAACATGTTGGTTCACAAGAATAATCAAAGATAGCCAGAGTATACGGTGGCAAGCTGAGTGAGTACAGTTCACCACCATTAGCTTATGCTTTATTCGTGAGTGCTTGTGCGTAGTTTTCAGAAACCGCATTCCAATTCACTACGTTCCACCATGCGTTGATGTAATCAGGACGGCGGTTTTGGTAGCTGATGTAGTAGGCGTGCTCCCAAACATCGAGCGCCAGAATCGGCTCACCATTACTGGCAACTGTATCCATCCAAGGGTTGTCTTGGTTTGAGGTTGAGATGATCTTCAGTTGTCCTTTTTCTACTACTAACCAAGCAAAGCCAGAACCGAAGGTATTAATAGCGGCTTGAGCGAACTGATCTTGGAATGTTGTGAAATCTCCGAATGTGCTTTTAATCGCTTGACCAAGCTCGCCTGTCGGCTCTCCGCCACCGTCTTGAGACATACAGTTCCAATACAAAATATGGTTGTAGTAGCCGCCACCATTGTTACGAACTGCTGGGCTGTGCTGAGAAATATTAGCGAAGATTTCAGTGAGAGATTGCTGTTCAAGCTCGCTACCAGACACCGCAGCAACAAACTTATCGTAATAGGTTCTATGGTGCTTGCTGTAGTGCACTTCCATCGTTTTTGCATCGATGTAGGGTTCTAGAGCATCGTAGGCGTAGGGCAGCTCAGGGAAAATGTGAGACATGGTAAATCCTCCTTAATTAGAGGATTTACCATAATGATAATAACAATCATTATCAACTGCGATCTTTGTGGGGGTATTACAGTGGCAGGATAGGCAGAGTAATTTCGAGCTGTAATCCACCGAGTTTACTGCGGCTCGCGGTAATCGTTCCGCTATGTTGGCGAATCGCACTCTCGGTAATAGTCAGCCCAAGCCCGGTGCCACCAGAATTACGGTCACGAGCGGTAGAAACACGGTAGAAAGGTCTGAAGATAGAATCGAGTTCATCATCAGGCACACCATCACCGTTGTCATTGACGCAAATAGTCAGCTGATCTTGCACTACGTGGAATTGCACATCGACTTGGTCTTTTCCGTAGTAAATGGCGTTGCGCGTAATGTTGTCTAAGGCACTCATCAGTAGCTTAGGATTACCTGAAATTGAACGCTCAGGGATTTCTGAGAATGTCAGCTCTTTACCCATCTGTTCGGCTTCAAACTGCGCGTCTTTTAAGATCTCTTCCCACAAGCTCGATATCGGCTGAACTTCACGAGTAATGTGGCTATCAACCTGCATGCGCGAGAGGGTCAGTAGTTCACTGATCATCTGTTCCAAGCGTTGCGCTTCTGTATCAATACGCTCGAGTTCTGGACTCTCTCCTTGCTTACGAATCGCCAGTGCATTGGCCATGCGAAGCCGTGTTAAAGGCGAACGTAGCTCGTGTGAGATATCAGAAAGCAAGCGCTGTTGCCCTGAGATCATCTGGTTTACGGCCTCAACCATTTGGTTAAAGCTTTCACCCGCTTGTCTGAATTCTGATGTGCCTTTTTCAAGTGTTGGATCGACTTCGAATTCGCCTTTCGCTACACGTTGTGCAGCACGTTCAAGTCGGCGAGCTGGCTGGCTGAGTGCCCAAGCTAACCAAAGTAATAGTGGGGTACTGGCTAGCATCACGGCAAGCAACAGCTGCAGTGGTCTATCAAATAGTCGCAGTAAGAACGGCGGCGGCTGGTTCCACTTTACTCCGGCGTACATAAGTAGTTCTTCACCTGCCAGCTTGATTGGTACAGGACCAGCAACCATGTAGTGCCCGTAAAGCTTCTGCTTTGGTACTTCTGGGTTATCAATTGAGGTTACAAAGTTGCGAATCGCCTTAAGTTTGTAGTCTGAATGTCTTTTGGAGGTTAGGACTGCACCTTCAAGATCGGTCAGATAGAGACGTGCACGAGAGTCTTTGCGGCTGCGTGGTGCTTCAAGTTGAAAGACAATTTTGCCGAGATTAGGCTCTTTGGCGTAGCGTTTCTCTGTAGCCTTGGCGATACGTTCTAATTTATTGAGGTGATCGGCGGGCACATCACGCGCTACTCGCGGGTCTAGATGTGGTAGTGAGAGTACGGATAAAAGCACCAGTAACATGGTGAACCAAAAGATGGCAAAGATACGTCCATATAAGCTAGTGATTTTAGGAATGCGCATTAATCCTCCTCTACCAATAGGTAGCCACGACCACGTAAGGTTTTGATGCGTGATTTACCATCGCTACGTTCTGGAATCTTTTTACGTAGGTTAGAGATGTGCATGTCTATCGCACGGTCAAATGCTGCAAGCCTTTTGCCCAATACATCTAAGCTTAACGCTTCCTTGGTGATTACTTGACCCGGGTTTTGAATCAGATGACTCAATAGAGCAAACTCGGTGGTAGTAAGGTCGATGAGCTGACCATTACAGTAAGCTTCTTGCTTACCCGGGAAGACCTCAATGTCTTGATATTGGATCCTATCGCTGGCGGCTTTTGGAGTACTCGTGGTTTGCGTACGGCGCAAGATGGCGCGAATACGAGCGAGTAACTCGCGGTCGCTAAACGGCTTTGGTAAGTAATCATCTGCACCAAGCTCCAGGCCGATCACACGGTCGATCTCTTCCCCTTTCGCCGTCAGCATTAGCACTGGCGTTTCCCAATGTTCTCTTAACTTCTTGAGTGTTTCCATGCCGTTCAGGCGCGGCATCATCACATCCAAAAGAATCAGGTCAATCTCATCATTGATCGCTTCGAGCCCTGCGTAGCCATCATTGGCTTCAGAAACAGTGAAGCCCTCAAAGCTAAGAATGTCTTTAAGTAAGCTCGTTAGCTCGGTGTCGTCATCAATAAGAAGAATGTTCGCCATGGGAAAGCCTTAATCGGTTAGTTACAGGTTAATAATACTGCTAATTATTCGTCAGCTTTCACTCTTTACGATTCTTTACGCTTTCTAAACGTCACTTTACGAGGGAAAGACTAATCTATATTCAAGCGCTGAGATACAGACGCAATACATGACTTATTATACCGAATTGAGGCAACAATTATGAAAATGACGAAGAAACTTGTACTAGCAGCTGCGGCACTTCCACTTATGTTAGGTACAGCAAGTGCGTATGCATTTGGCGGCGGTGACAAGGGCGACCACAAAGGCATGCACGGTAAATGTGGTGGCTTCGACAAGAAAGTGATGCGTCAACTAGAACTAACTGATGCACAAAAAGAACAGTTAAAAGAGATGCGTGAAGCGAACCGTGCTGAGATGAAAGCAAAACACGCGGGCAACAAGTCAGACAAAATGGCGCAAATGAAAGCGCACCATGAGAAAGTTCAAGCATTGGTATTAGCTGAAAACTTCGATGAAGCAGCAGCGAACGACCTAGCAAGCCAAATGGTTGAGAAGCAAACTGAGCGACGCGTGGCAATGCTTAAGAAGCAACACGAAATGATGAGCGTGCTAACGCCTGAGCAAAAAACTCAACTGAAAGAAATCCAACAAGAGCGCATGACTAAGTGTGCTGAAAAAATGGAAAAACGCATGAACAAAGACAAGTAATTCGAGCTTGATTAAGCAGCTTTGAATGAAAGTATTTAGAAAAAAGCGGCCGTGTGCCGCTTTTTTTGATCTCTTAAAATGAATGTCTTACATCATGGCTGTCATATTCAATTGATTATTTGCAGGTTATACTTTGTGCTATTAGTCACTTTATAGCCAAGTTATGAAACAAGAATACGCACGTTTAGTTACGCTGGCCGCTTGGGCAGCGACCACCATCGCCACTATTTTGTTGATAGTAAAAGTCGCAGCTTGGTGGGTGACAGGTTCGGTGAGTCTGTTGGCTTCCGTAGTCGATTCAATGTTGGATATCGCCGCTTCGGTCGTTAACTTATTGGTTGTTCGCTATTCTCTTCAGCCTGCCGACAAAGAACATACCTTTGGTCATGGTAAGGCAGAATCACTCGCTGCATTAGCACAAGCGATGTTTATCTCAGGCTCGGCTTGTTTCCTCATTCTTAATGGTGTCGAGCGTTTCTTTAGACCTCATGAGCTCAACTCGCCGGAAATCGGTATTTACGTCAGCTTGTTTGCGATAGTGATGACGTTTGGCCTAGTTCGATTCCAAAAACACGTGGTCAAGAAAACAGGCAGCCAGGCGATTGCCGCTGATTCACTACACTATCAATCTGACCTTTACATGAACGCGGCCATCATGCTGGCCCTAGCATTGAGCTGGTTTGGCATTGGCCAAGCGGACTCTGTATTCGCGGTGGGTATCGGTATCTACATTCTTTACAGTGCTTATCAAATGGCGATGGAAGCGATTCAATCTCTGCTTGATCATAAGCTACCGGATGAAGAGCTAAAACAGATTAAAGAGGCATCGTTGAGCATCGAAGGCGTGTTGGGTGTACATCAATTACGAACGCGTCGTTCGGGGCCAATTCGCTTCATTCAATTGCACTTAGAACTTGAAGATGAGATGCCACTTATTGAAGCGCATCGCATTTCTGATGAAGTAGAGGCTAAGCTTATCTCTGTGTTCCCTGATGCTGATGTATTAATTCATCAAGATCCGTATTCGGTGGTGTTTGGGCCAGAGAAACAACAAAAGTTTCATTCGTGGTAATGAGCACGAAAACTAGGCAGCAAATGGTAAGTGGATGGCTTTTGAACTAGAGTGAGTAGAAATTGCGAACGCTTTGGTGATTCAAAAACCACCTTAGTAACAATTAATGTTGATTCTGATGTGAATCAACAAAGTTACTGAGTAAAACTGTAATACTCTTACAGAAGTAGAAATGTTACATAATTTTTCGCGATTTAAGTGCTATTCCTGTTGAGGAAATGTAACATAACGCACAAATATAGATTTAAAATCTTGTTGATATACAATCAGCAAGAATAAGAATTGAATAATAGATTCCCAAAAATCGAGGGTGAGCATGATTAAGAAGATCGGTGTTTTGACCAGTGGTGGTGACGCTCCGGGCATGAACGCAGCAGTTCGCGGCGTAGTTCGTACCGCGTTATCAGTTGGCATTGAAGTTTACGGTATTTACGATGGCTACCAAGGCCTTGTTGAAAACCGTATCGAGAAGCTTGACCGTTCAAGCGTATCTGATGTGATCAACCGTGGTGGTACTTTCTTAGGTTCTGCACGTTTCCCTGAATTCAAAGACGTTGCTGTTCGTGAGAAAGGCATCGAGAACCTTAAAGAGCACGGTATCGAAGCACTTGTTGTTATCGGTGGTGACGGTTCTTACATGGGTGCTAAGAAGCTGACTGAAATGGGTTACCCATGTATCGGTCTTCCAGGCACAATTGATAACGATATCGCAGGTACTGACTACACAATCGGTTACCTAACAGCGCTTAACACTGTTATCGATTCAATCGACCGTCTACGTGACACGTCTTCTTCTCACCAACGTATTTCTATTGTTGAAATCATGGGCCGTCACTGTGGTGACCTTACGCTTATGTCAGCAATCGCAGGTGGCTGTGAGTACATCATCACTCCAGAGACTGGCCTAGATAAAGAGCAGCTAATCGGCAACATCCAAGATGGCATTGCTAAAGGCAAGAAGCACGCAATCATCGCTCTAACTGAGCTAATGATGGACGCGAACGAACTGGCGAAAGAGATCGAAGCTGCAACGGGTCGTGAAACTCGTGCAACGGTTCTTGGTCACATCCAACGTGGTGGTCGTCCTACTGCGTTTGACCGTGTCCTTGCTTCTCGCATGGGTAACTACGCTGTTCATCTTCTACAAGAAGGCCACGGTGGTCGTTGTGTTGGTATCGAGAAAGAAGAGCTTGTTCACCACGACATCATCGACTGTATCGAGAACATGCAGAACCCAGACCGTTCTGAGCTGTTCCGCGTAGCAGAAGAGTTATTCTAAGCAACGCCTAGCGTAAGCTTAAAGAATTTAAAAACCGCTGATTTATCAGCGGTTTTTTTATGCCTGCTTATTGGGCTTGAGAAATGACAGACAATAAAAAAGGCCAACCTAAGTTGACCTTTCATTCAATTTAAACCGTGATGTCTAAATTAAGCTTTTGCTTTAGCTGCTGCTTTAGCGATAGCTGCGAAACCAGCTGCGTTTAGAGCTGCGCCGCCAACTAGAGCACCATCGATGTCTGGTTGTGCGAAGTAAGCTTCAGCGTTTTCAGGCTTAACAGAACCACCGTATTGGATGATTACTTGCTCAGCTACCGCTGCGTCTTTTTCAGCGATCATTGCACGGATAGAAGCGTGGATGCGTTGTGCATCTTCAGCTGTTGCTGCTTTACCAGTACCGATAGCCCAGATTGGTTCGTAAGCGATGATTGCGCCGTTTAGAGCTTCAACACCGTAAGCGTCGATAACTGCGTTGATTTGACGTGCACATACTGCTTCAGTTTCGCCTGCTTCGTTTTGCTCGTCAGATTCACCGATACAGAAAACTGGCTTCAGGCCGTTCTCTTGTAGGAATTTGAATTTCTTAGCTACGAACTCGTCTGATTCGTTGTGGTATTCACGACGCTCAGAGTGACCGATGATGATGTGAGTTGCACCGAAGTCTTTCAGCATTTCTGGAGACATGTCGCCAGTGAAAGCACCGCTGTTGTTTAGGTCAGTGTTTTGAGCACCTAGGATGATTTTGTTACCGCCTTCAGCGATTAGACGCTCAGCTAGATCGATGTAAAGTGCTGGTGGAGCTACTGCTACGTCTACACCTTCAACGCCTTCAAGTTCAGCGTTAAGACCAGTTAGCAGCTCAGTTACCATTGCTTTGCTACCGTTAAGTTTCCAGTTACCCATCACTACAGGACGACGCATAGGAATATCTCCGTATTTAATCAATTAATGTAAAAAATCTTCGTAAGAATATAACAGATAAAACGCGTTAGATCATGATTGTGGTCATGTCTTTATGGGATCTTATCGATTGGTCAGAGTAGATAACGCTCTTATATCAGTGATCCGACAGACAGAATAATAGCTAACTTCTCGGATTTTTCATCGTTAGTTGGTATTAAGGGACAAACGTTTGCGTTAACAATAGGAAGTAATAATGCCAAATCTAGTTCTAGAGTACTCAAATTCAGTGGACGAGCGAGTGAATATCCAAGGTTTACTAGAAGATCTTCATCAAGTTACATTAAACTGTGGCTTGTTTGATATTCCGTCTGTGAAATCACGCTCTCTACGTTGTCATAACTGGCTAGTGGGTGATGAAGAGGACAGTGTGGACTTTATTCATATCAGCTTTGAATTACTTTCTGGGCGTACCGAAGAACAGAAACGGGAATTGTCACGTTCGTTAATGCAAATCTTACAAGAACAGGCGAGCCATGTTCGAAGCCTAACGGTTAATATTCGAGATATGGACAAAAGTTGTTTTCAGAAAGTGATTAACTGATTCGTGTAATAAAGTATTTACTGCTAACTTTTTGGTAGTGTATTAATTTTTTGAGTATTTTTAGATGTCGATGAAAGATTTACTGCTCTCTTTCAAAGGGAGAATTGGTCGCAAGACTTACTGGATGTGGAACATTTTCTACTATGTCGCGATCACGGGTTTTGCGTCTGGGATTTCGGTACTGTTTCCTGCCTACTCCTATATTTTACTGCCAATCTTCTTGTTGCTACTCGTAATCCCAGACTTAGCGGTGACCGCTAAGCGTTGGCATGACCGTAACAAGTCTAACTACTGGTTACTACTGAATGTACCGCTAGTATTAGGGCGTTTAGCTTCGCCTGTCGCTGCAACATCGGCGGACTCGGTATCACCAATGCACATGGTGGCAACGGTTGCAGCATTAGTGTGTGGTTTATGGATTTTGATTGAATGTGGTTTGTTGAAAGGCACAGAAGGCCGCAACGATTACGGTGAAGATCCAGTATAAGAGTTTTCAGCAGTTAATATAAAGGGAGCATTAGGCTCCCTTTTTGCTTTCTGGAGCTGTCTGATCTAGTACATTTTGGGTTCAGTGTTAGGTCTGAATGGAACCACATTTTCAGGCTGAGGCTCTTCTAAGGTACAGCGCCCTTGGAGCGCGTCTTGGAACTTGCAAACCTGGCAGCGCAGCTCTTGCATCAACACGACATTGACGTGGTGAGGATTTTTACAACGGCTGACGACTAAATCGAGATGGCTTTGCTGAGCTCGAAGTCTGCCTTGCATACTTTCAGAAGCGGAGCAGATCATCTGTTCACACATATCGTGTTTGAATTGGTTGAATGCTTTGGGATCGTTTTGAGCAAGTTGAACCAGTTCATCAAAAGGAGGTAGTTTCTGCTCTGGTTGTGGATGTGCCATCATTCCTTCCTTAGCATTAAGCATGTTTCATATGCTTTAAGCTTAAGAAAGATTTCTGTATAAATTTTGTTCTATCTTTTGATTTCTCAATATTGAGACAAGATCAATCACTTAGCGTTAAGCAGTGGCGACAGGTACTAGGGTGTAGGTACAGCGTCGTTCGCCAGCAATAATATGCTCAGTTCGGCTGACGTAGCACTCATCTTTTAGTAGCTCGGTGAACACGTTGAGCTCAGATTGACACAAGCTCGGGCAACGAGTCGCAGCCTTACAAATAGGGCAGTGGTTTTCAATCAAGATGTAGTGATCGTCGTGTTCTTTCAGTTCTGCCATGTAGCCCTCTTCTTCACGAAGTTGGGTGAGCTTTTCCAGCTTACTGATTAGATTTTCACAATCAGACAGGGCAGATTGATACTGTTTTAAGGTGTGTTGTTCACGCTCGGCAGCGACTTTAGCTAAGCCTTCTTTTCCGAATAGATTCTCTACGGCATCAATGACTTGAATCGTAAGTTCACCATGACGGTCTGAAAACTGACTATGGCCGTGCTGAGTAAGAGACCAGTGACGAGTCGGACGACCGACTTTCACTTTGACATCATGAAACGCGAGAATGCCATCATCTTCCAGGCTTTGCAGATGTTGCCTTGCACCCATTGTCGTCATGCCAAACTCTTCTGACAGCTGTTTGGCCGTTACCGCGCCTTGACGCTTAATGGTCTGTAAGATTTTGTCGCTTGTTTTCATACTATCCCTACCTCATGAACCTTACTATTATGAGGCAAGGTGTTTATAAAGCAAACCATTTACTATTTTGACAGTTACTGACCTATCAATCGCAATGGTGAGAACCTTACAGGGCAATAAAGCAAAAGGCTGATACTTGGTATCAGCCTTTGAATATTCTGTTTCACTCGATATGAGGATTACAGGATGTGACCAACCACTTCTGGGTCTTTACGCTCTAGGTAGTGGATTGATTTGATGCGGCGAATCGTACGGCATCGGCCACGGATAAGTAGCGTTTCTGTTGTAGCGATATTGCCTTGACGAGAAATGCCTTCTAGCAGGTCACCCTTAGTGATGCCCGTTGCTGAGAATACAACGTTGTCGCTGCGCGCCATGTCTTCCATCTTCAATACGATACCAGCGGTTACGCCCATTTCAGCACAACGCTCTAACTCAAGTTCACCGTGTTTACGGTTCTCTTCTGTATCGCCTTTCACTTCGTGACGAGGCAGTAGACGACCATGCATGTCACCGTCCAGCGCGCGAATTACTGCGGCAGAAACTACACCTTCAGGTGCGCCGCCGATGCAGTACATTACGTCGACTTCGCTGTCTGGCATACAGGTTAGGATTGATGCTGCTACATCACCGTCTGGCACTGCGAATACACGAACGCCCATCGCTTGCATCTCTGCAATCACTTGGTCGTGACGTGGCTTAGCCAGTGTGGTGACTACTAGCGTGTCGAGTGTTTTACCCAGAGCCTTAGCAATGTTTACTAGGTTTTCTTTTAACGGTAGAGCTAAGTCGATAGCGCCTTTAGCACCAGGACCAACTACTAATTTTTCCATGTACATATCAGGCGCTTTTAGGAAGCTGCCTTTTTCGCCTGCAGCCAATACTGCTAATGCATTTGATTGGCCCATTGCTGTCATGCGTGTCCCTTCAATTGGGTCAACTGCGATGTCGACAGCGTCGCCGCCTAC
The DNA here is from genome assembly GCF_013114115.1 of Vibrio sp. 070316B. Taxonomy (NCBI): domain Bacteria; kingdom Pseudomonadati; phylum Pseudomonadota; class Gammaproteobacteria; order Vibrionales; family Vibrionaceae; genus Vibrio; species Vibrio sp. 070316B. Next base: position 47,150 of record NZ_VTYC01000012.1, read on the forward strand.
ACCTACGTTTTCACCGATATATAGCATAGGTGCATCATCGATTTCGCCTTCACCAATAACAATTTCACCGCTGATTTCGGTTTTGTTTAGTAGGCTACGCATGACTTCTACAGCAGCGCCATCTGCAGCGTTTTTGTCGCCACGGCCAAGCCACTTGTAACCAGCCAGTGCTGCACCTTCTGTGACACGAGAGAATGACATTGCTAAATCGCGTTTCATGCGGACTCCAAAATTTTCAAAGGGGGAATAGAAATTTCGCGGCGGATTTTACCATATCCAAAAGGAAACGTTTGCCTTTTTGCTTTTTGGAGATTGCTTTTGATCAATGAGCAGTGAAAAACCACTAATATTCATCAAAATAATTGGTTTGCGAGTGTGACTGTAAGAATTAACGTCAATATTCGGTAAAAAGCGCTGTTTTTTTCATCGAATGGCGCAAAATATCGAATATATTGAGTGTTTATCCTTGCTCTGCTGAGTAGAATGGGGAAATAAGTGGAGTGAACCTTCACCATCAAATGGATAACTTAAAGGTAGGCCAGAATGTCTTTTGAAGTACTAGAGCAACTAGAAGCAAAAATTCAAACAGCAGTAGATACGATTGCACTTCTTCAAATGGAAGTGGAAGAGCTTAAAGAAGAGAAACAAGCACTAGCAACTGAAGCTGGTGAGCTTAAAGCAAGCCGTCACGAGTTAGAGCAAAAAACTCAGCAGATGCAAGAAGAGCACTCTGCATGGCAAGATCGCATCCGTAACCTTCTTGGTAAAATGGATGAAGTAGAGTAATTCACTCTTCAGATTTAAAAAAACGCCCGCTACTCAGTAGCGGGCGTTTTTGTTTGTGTTCGTGGTTAATGTGGGTGATTTATGAAGAGCTAGAACTACTCGATCTCTTCTTCATCAGCATCGAGATCAAGTTCAACATCCAAAGGTTCGGCTGAAAGAATAATGCCCGTGTTATCGGCGTAGAGGTAATCTTCCGGTAAGAAGGTCACGCTACCAAAATTAACAGGTACGTCTAGCTCACCGACACCATCTTGGCTTGCTCCAACAGGAATAGAAGCCAGTGCTTGAATGCCTAGGTTCATGTCTTCCAGCTCATCGACTTCGCGAACGCAGCCATACACCACAATACCTTCCCACTCATTGTCTTCGGCAAGTAGGGCCATTTCAGCATCGATCAGCGCTTTACGCAGTGAGCCGCCGCCATCGATTAACAACACACGCCCTAGACCATCTTGCTCTAATACCGAGCGGATCAGAGCGTTGTCTTCAAAGCACTTTAATGTCGTGATTTGTCCTGCGAAAGAGGCACGTCCACCAAAGTTGCTGAACATTGGCTCCACGACATCAACTTGATCCAAATATATGTCGCACAGTGCTGAAGTGTTGTATTCCATTAGTATACCTTTTGAACAATGAGCTTACTTTGAGTATATCGGTGCTTGACCCCTTTGCAATGATTAGTCTTAATTAACTCAATAGAGTTTGAGCTACGACAACCCCTGCAAACAATAGGTTAGTAACCAGCGAGCATTTCACAATCACAGGCATCATAGGTGCTATTTGAGCTGGTTTTTCGGTTTCCCAAACGGCCTTGCCATGCTTGTAGACAATCACAATGCTCAACAAAAATGGCAGGCTGATCCAGACCGGTTTCTCTTGAATCAGTAGGTAGATAGCAAAAGAGACCAGTGCTAACCCAAGTAGCGCAAAGTGGTAATGTTTGGCTTTGCGTTGTCCAAGGCGAACCGCCATTGTGCGTTTGCCACATTCACTGTCGTTTTCAATATCACGCATGTTGTTGATATTAAGTACTGCAACCGCCATCAATCCACAGCCTAACGCAGGAAGGAAGAGGCTTGGTTCCACATGGCCAGTGTGTAGGAAGTAAGTACCTGAAACGCCTAATAAGCCAAAGAAGATAAATACCGATAAGTCGCCAAGGCCGATATAGCCATAAGGCTTATTACCCACGGTGTAAGCGATAGCGGCAACAATGGCCAATACACCTAACGCAATGAAAGAAAGAATGCTTTCAATCGAGGTTAAGGCATGAAAAATCAGAATCAGACCAGCAATCACAGTAAACACGATGTTGAGGATGATCGCCTGCTTCATGGTTTTGGCGGTTACTGCACCGGATTGCATGGCGCGCATTGGGCCTAAGCGGTTTTCATTGTCTGTGCCTTTTACTGCGTCACCGTAGTCATTCGCCAAGTTCGACAAAATCTGTAATAGGGTGGCGGTTAAAAAGGCCAACAGAGCGATCGATAAAGAGAACTGATCGTTGGCGAACGCTAAACTACTTCCTGTAAGAATAGAGACGAGTGCGAGAGGCAGAGTTTTTGGTCGTGCGGCATCAAGCCAAATCATTAGAGATTGTTTCATCGTAAGTCTATTTCGTTGTAAGGACACCTTGATTAGCAGGGCGCCTATATTGTAAGTATTGGTTTCATGCGGTGATTTGAGTATACGCCCATTTTTCAGGTAATAAAAAGCCCACTCGAAAGTGGGCCTTGAATTCGCTTATTAGCTGCTATTTCTTTGAGATAGAGCAATAAGTTGGAGTTTCGTGTGCTACAGGATGAAGCGGCTTAGGTCTTCGTCTTCAACGAATTCACCCAGCTTCGAGTTTACGTAAGCTTGGTCGATCACGAGCGTGCTGCCTGCTTTGTCTGTTGCATCGAATGAAATCTCATCCATCAGGCGTTCCATCACAGTGTGTAGACGACGTGCACCGATGTTCTCAGTGGTTTCGTTTACGCGCCATGCTGCATCAGCGATCTGGTTGATGCCGTCTTCAGTAAACTCAATGTTCACATCTTCTGTCTTCATTAGGGCAATGTATTGCTCTGTCAGAGACGCTTTTGGCTCAGTTAGGATGCGTTTGAAGTCATTCGCTGAAAGCGCTTCAAGTTCTACACGAATTGGTAGACGACCTTGTAGTTCAGGGATTAAGTCCGATGGCTTAGCCACTTGGAATGCACCTGATGTGATGAATAGGATGTGGTCCGTTTTCACCATACCGTGCTTAGTTGATACTGTGCTGCCCTCGATAAGAGGCAGTAGGTCACGTTGAACGCCTTCACGAGATACGTCTGGGCCTGAGCTGTCGCCACGCTTACAGATTTTGTCGATCTCATCGATGAATACGATACCGTTGTTTTCAGCGTTGAAGATCGCGTTCTCTTTCAGCTCTTCCTGGTTCACAAGCTTAGCGGCTTCTTCTTCAGTTAGGGCTTTGAATGCGTCTTTGATTTTCATCTTACGCTTTTTCTTGGTGTCGCCAGCTAGGTTTTGGAACATGCCCTGTAGCTGGTTCGTCATCTCTTCCATGCCTGGAGGTGACATGATTTCAACCCCCATTTGTGGTGCAGCTACATCGACTTCGATCTCTTTGTCGTCTAGCTTACCTTCGCGCAATTTTTTGCGGAAAATTTGGCGAGTGTTAGAAGAGGTTGTGTCTTCGCTTGATTGCTCATTCTGACCCCAAGCATCACGAGCTGGTGGTAGTAGGGCATCAAGAATGCGCTCTTCCGCTTGCTCTTCAGCGCGGAATTGCACTTTCTTCATCGCTTGCTGGTGCGTCATTTTGATCGCAACGTCCGTTAGGTCGCGGATGATGGTCTCAACTTCTTTACCTACGTAGCCAACTTCGGTGAACTTAGTCGCTTCTACTTTGATGAACGGTGCATTTGCTAGCTTCGCTAGGCGGCGAGCAATCTCTGTTTTACCAACACCCGTAGGGCCGATCATTAGAATATTTTTTGGTGATACTTCAACACGCAGGCTCTCTTCAAGCTGCATACGACGCCAGCGGTTACGCAGTGCGATAGCAACTGAACGCTTAGCGTTGTCTTGACCGATAATGTGGCGATTGAGTTCGTGAACAATTTCGCGAGGAGTCATCTCAGACATGGTTTTTCCTTAATTCTTTAATCACTGTTGATACAAGTTTTGGGTAGAAGCGTTTGTTATTCTGGCTTTGGCAGTTCAACAGTGCTTTCTAGCTCTTCAACAGTGTGGTGATGGTTGGTGAACACACAGATATCGCCAGCAATATTCAGCGACTTTTCTGCGATTTCACGTGCATCTAAATCAGTATTTTCTAATAGTGCCGTAGCCGCTGCTTGAGCGAAGTTACCGCCTGAACCGATAGCGATTAGGTCGTTCTCTGGTTGAACAACATCACCGTTACCTGTGATGATCAGTGAAGCGGTTTCGTCAGCTACCGCTAGTAGTGCTTCTAATTTACGTAGAGCACGGTCACTACGCCAATCCTTCGCTAGCTCAACGGCAGCTTTGGTCAGATGGCCTTGGTGCATTTGCAGCTTGCTTTCAAATTTTTCGAATAGCGTGAAAGCATCAGCGGTACCGCCAGCAAAACCAGCCAGTACTTTATCATTGTATAGGCGACGCACTTTACGGGCATTGCCCTTCATTACCGTGTTGCCTAGAGATACTTGTCCATCACCCGCGATGACGACTTTATTATTACGACGTACAGATACTATGGTAGTCACGAGTAGGGCCTCTTAATGTTCTTATCTTTGGGTATAAAAAGTATATGAGGATGGTGCTCGGATAATTCAAGGAAGCGCGAGTGATGTCGTGCAACTTATCGGTGTAAGTTTGAAAGAAGATAGAAAAAGCGATGAATAAAAGAAAGCCTCCACAATGGGAGGCTTTCGTTATTTGTCTTTTTTGCGACTGCTTTACTGGAATTATTCGGTGTCTTTCCAGATAGCGCAAGGCTCGATTTTAGCACGCTGCAGCTTGTGGCGGTCTCGCTCTGCATCACGCTTAAGCTTGTATGGCCCTAGTACCACGCGGTACCAGCTGCTGCCATCTTTCTTACGGATTTCACTCGAGATACCTTGGAAGGCGATATCCAACTTACGTGCTTCTGCCTGTGCTGACGTTTTGTAAGCGCCACATTGCATGATGTAAGGGATCTTAGAGATCTCTTGCTCTTTGGCTTTTACTTCGATTTCGCGACTTGGCAGCGTTTCAACGTAGTCCCATTTCTCTTCTGGAGGTGGTGGAATCACTTTGGCTGGTTTTGGCTTCGGTGTTGGTTTACTCACTACTGGAGCCGGTGCTGGTGGCTCAGGATCATTACTCAATAGGTAAAGTCCATAACCAAACCCGCCAACAAGGAGGATCGCCAAAAGACCACTACGCCATGGTTTACGGCGAGGGGCTTGTTTTTTGGTCGGTTTTTTCGTGCCACGACCACGCTTCACATAATCTCTATTAGCCACAAGACAATTCAGTAGTTGGTAATTCTGCTCTCATGGTAATCCAGATTGCGCGAGGATAATAGTGTAGAAATGGAAGCGGCACATCAAAATGTGCCGCAGATTTATATGGGTATTTCGAAGACTTACATTCGAGGTGGTGCAGTACTGCCTCGAACCACTAAGCTGGCTTCTAGTAGACGCGAACCTGCTTGCACATCGTTGCCTTTTAGTAGGTCTAGCATCATCAACATTGCTTGGCGTCCAATCTCATAACGAGGTTGAGAAATGGTGGTTAGCGGTGGATCGCAGTATTGCGCGAATTGGATATCATCAAAGCCAACAACGGATAGATCTTGAGGCACTCGTAAGCCGAGTTTTTTCGCTTCTTGAATCGCACCAATGGCCATTGCATCGTTATGGCAGAAGATAGCGGTTGGCTGCTCTGGTAGCGCTAACAGTTGACGAACCGCTTGAGCTCCCGCTTCAAACGTAAAATCACCGACGGTGCTGTAGGCTGGGTTCATTGACACGCCCGCACGGCGCAGCGCTTGTTGGTAACCTTGCTGACGGAACTTACATAGGGTTGCTGACATTGGGCCGGAGATTTGAGCGATACGCTTATGACCCAATTGAGCAAGGTAGTTCACGGCTTCGAATGCAGAAGTCAGGTTATCGATGTGTACAGTAGGCAGTTCAAGTTCTGGAGCGAACTCACATGCCATTACCATAGGAGGCAGGTTCTTTTGTTCAGACTTACTGACATCGAATGGGTGGTCGGTGCCTAGTAGTAGCATGCCGTCCGCTTGTTTGGTGAAGACGAGATTAACAAACGAAGACTCACGTTTCTTCTGTTGACCGCTGTCACCCAGTAGAACAAGGTAATCATTTTCGACAGCAGCATCTTCGATACCACGAATGATTTCCGCGAAATACGGGTCACAGATATCAGGAACGATAGTAATGATGGTTTTTGATTCGTTGCGACGTAAATTTCTAGCTAATGTATTAGGTGAGTATCCAGCTTCAAGTACGGCTGTTTCCACTCGTTTGCGAGTCGAAACTGAGACTTTCTCAGGATTCATCAAAGCTCGTGATACGGTAGCCGTTGAGACGCCTGCTAGCTGGGCAACATCCTTCATTGTCGCCATAAATTAAACCCTCTTTTAAGTTCCTTTGTTGCCTAAGTATCTAAGGCGTGAATAATAAATGTAATCGAATAGATATTATGAAAGTGTTGCTAACACTTTTTTTATTGCAATATTTTATTCGTTTCATCTGCGTAAAGTTACGGCTAGATTAACAAAAATCGCATGACTCGTGTGAACTTGCTCACGAGAAATATGAAATATTTGTGAACAAACTTATCATTAGTTTTAACCCAAAGGGGTTTAGCTCAAATCCTGCGGCTCTATATCGAGTGACCAACGAACTTTTTTCGCAGCGGGTAACATATTAATTGCTGGCTTGGCACTCATTAATAGCTTCTGCATTAATGAGCGAGTCTGTGTTTGTAGAATTAACTGCCATCGAGCTTTACCCGCTCGCTTAGCCAATGGTGCAGGAGTTGGCCCTAATACCATGCAATATTGGTCAAACAGTGGATGAGATTCCAGTGTATGACGTACCTGACGTAAGAACTCTTCCACTAAGCGCGTGTCGTTCGCTTCTGCTCTGAACAGCGTCATAAAGGTGTAAGGCGGCAACATCGCCTGTTTGCGCTCTGCTAAGGCCGTTTGAGCAAAGTGGTGATAGTCTTTATGCAGTAGCGCCTGCAGTAAGCCGTGTTCCGGGTGGTGCGTTTGTAAGATCACCTCACCAGGCTTGCTTGCACGACCTGCGCGCCCCGCCACTTGAATGAATAGCTGAGCAAGGCGTTCAGAGGCTCGGAAGTCACTGCTGTATAAAGAGCCATCGACATCCAATAACGCCACGAGTGTCACGTCAGGGAAGTGGTGGCCTTTAGCTAACATCTGGGTGCCGATAAGAATCTGGTATTCACCTTTGCGAATCGATTCAAGCGCGCTCTCTAAGCTGCCTTTACGGCGAGTGCTGTCTCGGTCAATACGAATGGTTTTGTATTCCGGGAATAGCTGACCAAGTTGTGCTTCTAACTGTTCTGTACCCACACCAACCGTTACCAAGTTTGCTGAACCACAGCCTTGGCAGTTATGCACAATATGCTGCTGCGAGCCACAGTGGTGGCAGCGCATTTCATTGCTGTATTGGTGATAGGTGTAGTAGGCGTCGCAGCGCTTACACTCGGCTGTCCAACCGCAATCGTGACACATTAATGCTGGAGAAAAGCCGCGGCGGTTGAGGAACAGCATTACCTGGTTACCTGATTTTAAGTGGCGTTGCATCTCGGCAATGAGTGACGCAGACAAACCACTTTCCAGATATTCGCCTTTCACATCCAACACTTTATTGGTGGTTGGCAACGCGACACCCGCACGTGAAGTCAGAGTCAGGTGACTGTACTTACCTATTTGCGCGTTGTGCAGGGTTTCGAAGGCTGGTGTTGCTGAGCCTAATACTACTGGAATCTGCGCTTTGTGCGCACGCATGATCGCCACATCTCTCGCATGATAGCGCAGGCTATCTTGTTGTTTGTAAGAGGCGTCGTGCTCTTCATCGACAATAATAATGCCCAAATCTGCAAACGGTGTGAACAAAGCCGAACGAGTACCAATCACAATGCCTGCAATCTTATCGCGAGCCGATAGCCAAGCGTTCAGTCGCTCTGAATCGTTTAAACCAGAGTGGATAACCTCAACAGGCACATTAAAGCGTCGCTTAAAGCGGTTAATGGTTTGCGGTGTTAGGCCGATCTCTGGCACTAGCACTAACGCTTGTTTACCTTGGTCAAGAATCGGCTTAATCATATTCAGGTAGACCTCGGTCTTGCCTGAACCTGTGACACCTTCGAGAAGGAAGCAACCAAAGTTGTTTTGACTATTTACTGTTGCAATCGCTATGGCTTGCTCTTCATTGAGCTTAGGTTTGTCTTGGTCGTTTTCGATCTCGGCAGGCCAAGGTTGGCGCTTTGGCTTTTTCTCTACCGATTCAATCCAGCCTTTTTCTTCTAACGTCTTGAGTACTGCGCTGCCCACCTCTTCATCTATGAACTCTTGATGAGGAACGGGGCCGTGCTCAAGCATGTGCATCACTTTGGCTTGCTTAACGGCGCGACCAAAGCCTTGCATCAGCTGATCTCTGCCTGATGGCGTTAACTGCCACTCAACCAGCGTCGCGAAGTCTGCCGCTTTGCCTTTGCGTAAAGCACTCGGCAGGGCATTAGCAAAGGTTTCGCCTAATGGGTATTGATAGAACTGACTGCACCAGGTTAATAGTGAGTAGACTGATTCAGGCCAAACTGGTTGGTTATCTAAAAGCGCTTTAATTGGCTTGAGCTTGTCTAGCTCGAATTCGGATTCATTAACCAGAGCCGTCACTATTCCAGTTAAGGTTTGTCGTCCAAAAGGCACAGAGACTCGTCCACCAATTATCGGAAATAAGTGGTTTGGAATCTTGTAATCGAACTGCTTGTCGAGTGGAACAGGCAGTGCCACACGGGCAATCATTGGACGCATAAAGGGACGGCTTTATCTGAATTGACGAGAGCGAACAGTCTAAAGGATAAGGCGGTTAAATTCGAGAAGCAGTTTGAATGTGATGTGACAGAGAAGCGGGTGAGGTTGGGGCCAAGCCAAGAATCACAGTCAGCAAAGGAAATAATGCCGATATTGGCGAAAAATGTATCAAATCAGTTGATCCTACTTCACAGATTCATTACTATACTGCGCCTTAAAGGTATGGCTTCGTCGCGCTTTAGTGATGAGCGGTGTCTTTATTTCTTTTTTAAACTACGTGTGGTGTGCGGCTTAGAATCGTATAGCGACACGGCCTACTTGAGGTTATCCCATGAAAGCTGGAATCCACCCAGAATACAAAGCAGTTACTGCTACTTGTTCTTGCGGCAACACTTTTGAGTTCAACTCAACGCTAGCAAAAGAATCAATCCACCTAGACGTATGTGACAAATGTCACCCGTTCTACACTGGTAAGCAACGTATCGTAGATACAGGCGGCCGTGTTGATCGCTTCAACAAGCGTTTCGGTGCTCTTTCTAGCAAGAAGTAATTCTCGCTATTTAGACATAAAAAGGACACTTCGGTGTCCTTTTTTGTTGCCTGAAATTCGAGAAAATACAAACTTTCCCTTCAAGCTTTTACTCTCTTCAACAGTAAGTCGCTTAACTGAATATTATCGGGTCATTCTTGGCTTATCGCTCACCACTGTAAATCCGCACGAAAGTTCAACAAGCGATAGTAATTTCAACTGCTCACTGGTCTTATTAGTAGTGAAATCTCGTTTTTTAATGAGACAGAGGCCTTTACCACCTAGGAACTTTGAAGTACATCCATTAACATGAACAAGATCCCCCAAATAATAATATCCTAGGAACCTACACCTATGTCTGAAGACAGCCGCCAAGATCAATCCTCTCAAGAATTATCACCTCAAGAACAATTCCGTCAGCAAGCTCTTGATTATCATGAGTTCCCAATTCCAGGCAAAATTGCCATTGAGCTGACGAAGCCTGCAAACTCTGCAGAAGACCTAGCACTTGCTTACAGCCCAGGTGTGGCTGAGCCAGTTCGTGAGATCGCACAGAACGTAGATAACGTTTACAAGTACACAGGTAAAGGCAACATGGTTGCAGTTATCTCTAACGGTACAGCGATTCTTGGCCTAGGTAACCTTGGTCCAATTGCTTCTAAACCAGTAATGGAAGGTAAAGCGCTACTGTTTAAGCGTTTCGCTGGTTTAGATTCTATCGATATTGAAGTAAAACACCGCACAATCGATGAGTTTGTCGATACAGTTGCGAACATCGCAGATACATTCGGCGGTATCAACCTAGAAGACATCAAAGCACCAGACTGTTTTGAAATTGAACGTCGCCTGATTGAGCGTTGTGATGTACCTGTATTCCACGATGACCAACACGGTACAGCGATCGTAACAGCAGCAGGTATGCTGAACGCGATCGAGCTTCAAGGTAAGAAGCTTGAAGAGTGTAAGATCGTTTGTTTAGGTGCTGGCGCAGCGGCGGTTGCTTGTATGGAGCTACTGATTAAGTGTGGCGCTCAGCGTGAGAAGATCTACATGCTTGACCGTAAAGGTGTGATCCACACTCGTCGTGACGACCTGAATGAATACAAAGAGCTATTCGCAAACAACACAGATAAGCGTACGCTTGAAGATGTTATCGAAGGTGCTGATCTATTCTTGGGCGTATCAGGTCCTAACCTGCTACCGGCAGAAGCACTAACATTAATGGCTGATAAGCCAGTTGTATTTGCATGTTCAAACCCAGATCCAGAGATCAAGCCAGAGCTTGCTCACGAAGTTCGTTCTGACCTTATTATGGGTACAGGCCGCAGTGATTACCCTAACCAAGTAAACAACGTACTTTGTTTCCCATTCATTTTCCGTGGTGCACTTGATGTGCGTGCAAGCGAAATCAATGACGAAATGAAGCTAGCAGCGGTTAAAGCCATTCGTGAACTGGCAAAAGAAGAAGTGCCAGCGGAAGTATTAAAAGCAGCGGGTGAGACGTCACTTGAGTTCGGTAAGGGTTACATCATTCCTAAGCCAATGGACCCACGTCTACTTCCTCGCGTAGCGAAAGCAGTAGCAGAAGCGGCCGTTGAATCTGGCGTTGCGCGTATCGAGATGCCTGCTAACTACATGGCATAGCAGCATATGGCGTAGTCGCTTGTTATAGCGGTTGCTCCATAGAGCACAAATAATAAAAAACCGACTCATCTGGAGTCGGTTTTTTTATGTCTCTTATTCACAGAATACTGATAAGACGAATCAGTAATGTGAACATTCAGCTAAAGCGAATCAATATTGAAGGCAGTGACTGAGTTATTGTTATTCTTCGTCAAACGCTTCGAACTCGATGCCCATCTCTGTCATCAGTTTTTTCACTTCAGCAGGAATATCATCTGGGCGGTCTTTACGAAGGTCTTCATCTGTTGGCAGTGGTTGGCCTGTGTACGCATGTAGAAAAGCTTCACACAGTAGCTCACTGTTTGTTGCATGGCGCAGGTTGTTGATCTGGCGTCGAGTACGCTCGTCAGTAAGCACCTTTAGCACTTTTAAAGGGATAGAAACTGTAATCTTCTTTACTTGTTCGCTTTTCTTTCCATGCTCAGCATATGGGCTTATGTATTCACCATTCCAGTCGGCCATTGCGTACCTTCATCACTTTAGTTGTTAGATTAAATTAATAGTGGTGATTTTAGCGGGATTTACCGCCATAAGCAAAGACATATAGACGTCTAGAAGTGTTGACGTCTCACGTTTATGAAAGTAAAGTGAATAACATATATCTAACACAGCCGCAAAATGCCGACAAGCAGCTGTGACTCTCAGACGCAAAACTTGTAAGGAAGCACCTATGAGCAGCCGGAAGCCAGCAACAATCGCAGTACGTACTGGTATCGAGTCAGACACGCAACACCATGCCGTTGTCCCACCTATTTATCTTTCGACTAACTATGGTTTTCCCGCTTTTGGTGAAGTGCCAAAGTACGATTACACCCGTTCAGGTAACCCAAACCGCGGTTTATTAGAAACGGCACTGTTTGAGCTTGAGTCGGGCAAAGGTGCAGTGGTTACTAACTGCGGTACTTCTGCACTTAACTTATGGGTTTCCGCTTTCTTAGGCAGTGATGATCTGATTGTCGCACCACACGACTGCTATGGTGGTACTTATCGCTTGTTTAATACTCGCTCACTAAAAGGTGACTTCAAAGTTCTGTTTGTTGATCAATCGGATCAAGCGGCACTGGATGCAGCGATCGCGCTTAAGCCAAAGTTGATCTTAATTGAAACACCATCGAATCCTTTAGTTCGTGTGGTTGATATTGCAGAAACTTGCCGTAAAGCGAAAGAGGTTGGTGCTCTGGTTGCTGTCGACAATACGTTTTTGACACCAGTGTTCCAAAAGCCTTTAGAGCTGGGTGCGGATTTTGTTATCCACTCAACGACCAAATACATCAACGGACATTCAGATGTGATTGGTGGTGTGGTGATCACTAAAACAGAAGAGCACGCTGAAGAGCTAGCATGGTGGGGTAACTGTATTGGTGCGACCGGCACACCATTTGATAGCTACATGACGCTACGTGGCATTCGTACGTTAGGTGCTCGTATGCGAGTTCACGAAGAGAGTTCATGTGAAATTCTGGCGTCTCTGCAGCAGCAAGATCTCGTTGGTACTATTTACCACCCAAGCCTTCCTGAACACCCAGGTCATGATATCGCGAAGAAGCAGCAGTCTGGCTTTGGTTCAATGCTGAGTTTTGAGTTTGCGGGCTCATTCGAGGCGCTTAAGTACTTTGTCGATAAGTTAGAGCTGTTCTCTTTGGCGGAGTCGCTGGGCGGTGTTGAAAGCTTGATTTGTCACCCTGCGTCGATGACGCACCGTGCGATGGGTGAAGAAGCACTGGCAGAAGCGGGTGTTTCTCAACAGTTGCTGCGTCTTTCTGTTGGCCTTGAAGATGCTGAAGATTTGATTGATGACCTCAAGCAAGCGTTTGAAAAAACACAAGGCTTTATCGCTGAAGGGGAGGGGTAACAATGGCAACCTTTCGCCAGCTACATAAATTTGGTGGTAGCAGTTTAGCAGACCCTGAGTGTTACTTACGCGTGGTCAACATTCTTAGAGAGTATTCATCAGCAACAGACTTAGTGGTTGTTTCGGCAGCAGGCAAAACCACTAACCGTTTGATTGAGTTTGTAGAAGCGCTTGATAAAGATGGGCGTATTGCTCATGAGTGCCTACAAACCCTTCGCCAGTTCCAGCTTGAACTGATTGAAGCACTGCTTGAAGGTGAGCCTGCAGAGCAACTTACGGCGACTATCCAACAAGAATTTACCGCTTTGGGCGAGCTAACGGCTCCTCTAAGCGAAGCACAAAAAGCACAAGTCCTAGGTCACGGTGAAGTTTGGTCTTCACGTCTGTTAGCTGCTTTGTTGTGTCAACATGATTTACAAGCTGTCGCACAAGATGCTCGTGCTTTCTTACGTGCAGAAGTGGGCGCTCAGCCTGAAGTGGATCGTGCTCGTTCTTATCCTCTGATTAAAGAAGCGTTAGCGCAACATGCCCATTGTCGTGTGGTGATTACCGGCTTTATGGCGCAAAACACTGAAGGTGAAACCGTATTACTTGGTCGCAATGGTTCAGACTATTCAGCAACCGTGATTGGCGCTTTAGCTGAAGTGGATCGCGTAACGATTTGGAGTGATGTAGCAGGTGTATACAGTGCTGACCCTCGCTTGGTGTCGGATGCGTGTTTACTGCCTCTACTTCGTCTTGATGAAGCAAGTGAACTCGCTCGTCTTGCCGCACCTGTGCTTCATAGCCGCACACTACAGCCAGTCGCGCAAAGTGCGATGGATCTGAGCTTGCGTTGCAGCTATCAGCCAGAATCTGGTTCGACTCAGATTGAGCGTGTTCTGGCATCGGGTCGCGGTGCAAAAATTATTACCTCTCTGGATGAAGTGCTGATTGTGCAACTGACGTTTGGTCACGGGCACGATTTCGACCGTCTAGAAAGTGAGGTGCTTGAAGGGCTTAAGCGTGCTCAACTAGAGCCGCTGGCTTATGAGCTAGAACCAGATCAACACTGCTTGCGTCTCGCGTATACAGAAGAGATCGCTGGCGGCGCTCTAGAGTACCTGCAAGATCACGCGATTGAAGCTGAGATTAAGCTGAAAGAGGGCTTCTCTCTTATTGCTGCTGTAGGTGCGGGTGTAACGAAGAACCCGAACCACTGCTACGGTTTTTATCAGCAGCTAAAGAGTTCATCGGTTGAGTTTATCTCTGAAGCGAACTCTGGTCTGAGTTTAGTGGCAGTGATTCGTAAGAGTGAAACATCGAGCCTAGTGAAGGGCATTCACTCTCAACTATTCCAAGCGCAGAAGCGTGTTGCGATTGCCTTGTGTGGTAAGGGTAACATTGGTTCAAGCTGGTTAAGCCTGTTTGCTGAGCAAAAGGCTGAGCTCGAAAAGCGTCGCGGAATGAACTTTGAATTGGTTGCTGTGGTTGATAGCCAAACCTATTGGTTCGACGACCAAGGTATTGATGCAACCTCTGTCGGTGAGCGCTTTGATGACGAAGCGATTGCTAACAATGGAAACGACTGGCTGGAGCGTTTAGGCTCTATTCAGGGCTACGACGAAGCTGTGGTTTTGGATGTTACTGCCAGCCAAGCTCTTGCAGAAAAGTATCTACAGATTGCTCAGCAAGGCATTCACTTGATCTCGGCGAACAAGGTGGCAGGCTCCGCATCAAGCGAGTATTACCATCAGGTACAAGATGCGTTTGCTAAGATCAGCCGTCACTGGTTGTACAACGCGACCGTTGGTGCGGGCTTACCAATTAACCACACGGTACGTGATCTGCGTGAAAGTGGCGATGACATTATTGCGCTGTCGGGGATCTTCTCAGGCACTTTGTCTTGGTTGTTCCAGCAGTTTGATGGCACGGTGCCGTTCAGCGAGCTGGTGGATTTAGCATGGCAACAAGGCCTGACAGAACCAGACCCTCGTGCTGACCTCGATGGTTCAGACGTGATGCGTAAGTTGGTGATTCTGGCTCGTGAGTCGGGCTTAGATATCGAACCTGAAAACGTAAAAGTGGAATCACTGGTCCCTGAAGAGCTGCAAGACCTATCGGTGGATGACTTCTTTGACAAAGCTTCTGTGCTGAGTGAGGAGTTGGCTGAGCGTTTGGAGAAAGCGCATTCTCAGCAAAAGGTATTACGTTACGTCGCGCGTTTAGAGAAGAACGGCAAAGCAACCGTAGGTGTTGAAGCGTTATCGAAAGAGCACGCTCTGGCGAACTTGCTGCCTTGCGACAATATCTTTGCGATTGAGAGTAAATGGTACAAAGATAACCCATTGGTTATTCGTGGCCCAGGTGCTGGACGTGAAGTGACGGCTGGTGCAATTCAGTCTGATTTGAACCGAATGTCGAGCCTGTTCTAATACTCAGATCATTTGCTATGGCACTTAAATAGCATACTATTCACTAAGATAAATAAGGCTGAAAGCACGATGTGTTTCTCAGCCTTTTTTCTTCCTTATTTCTGCTTTGCGACCCATCTAGCGACTTGAGTTTTACTCACGATCTACTTGAAAAAAATTCATAATGGATCTGTTGACATTAAATCGTATTCAATACATTCTGTGGACATATAGACGTCTAAACGTCGTTTGAGGATTTGAGATTTTAGTGGTTGCTTTTGCCACAGGGAGAGTAAGATGGGATACACACACGCTAGTCATATCGACGCTTTAAATCAGAATATCGCTGAGCTTTCTGACAACATCAATGTGTCATTTGAGTTTTTTCCACCAAGCAGTGAAAAGATGGAAGAGACCCTGTGGAATTCTGTTCACCGTCTTAAAACGCTTCAACCAAAATTTGTATCAGTGACCTACGGTGCAAACTCGGGTGAGCGTGACCGTACCCACTCAATCATTAAAGAAATCAAGAACCAAACAGGTCTAGTTGCTGCGCCGCACCTAACGTGTATTGATGCGAGTCGCGAAGAGCTGATTCAAATTGCTGACGATTACTGGGCAAATGGCATTGAGAGTATCGTTGCGCTGCGTGGTGATATTCCACCAGGTGGTGGAGCGCCTGAGATGTACGCATCTGACCTTGTTGAGCTACTCAAATCTCGTCACGACTTTGATATTTCAGTGGCGGCATTCCCAGAGGTTCACCCTGAAGCGAAAAGCGCTCAATCAGATCTTATCAACCTAAAACGTAAAGTGGATGCCGGTGCAAACCGTGCCATCACTCAGTTCTTCTTTGATGTAGAGAGCTACCTACGTTTTCGTGACCGCTGTGTAGCGGCTGGCGTTGATGTTGAGATTGTACCGGGTATCTTACCAGTTTCTAACTTTAAGCAAGCGTCTCGCTTTGCTGCGATGAATAACGTAAAAGTACCAGGCTGGATGGCGAAGCAATTTGAAGGCTTGGATGATGATCCAACGACTCGTCAGCTTGTTGGTGCTAGCCAAGCGATTGATATGGTTCGTACGCTGAGCCGTGAAGGTGTGAAAGACTTCCACTTCTACACGCTAAACCGTGCAGAAATGACTTATGCACTTTGCCATACGCTAGGTGTTCGTCCACAAGTAGCTGCGCTGTAAGCAAAGTCTAAGAAGTAAAGCCTAAGTGCTTGTAAAAAGCCTCTGGCAGTAACATTTCAAATCCTATAGATACAAAAAAGGCTTGGACTCATAGAGTTCAAGCCTTTTGCTTTTCTAGCTTCTAGCTTCTAGCTTCTAGCTTCTAGCTTCTAGCTTAACTTAAGCTAGAGCGCCAAGTTCAAGCAGTACTTCTTCAGCCCATACAATCCATGCTTCACGGATAAGTAGGTTACGACGAAGCGTTAGACGCTCAAGACGAGCTTGCTTGTCTAGCGTTGCTGGTGTTGCGTAGTAAGCCGCTTCGATTTCACGGTAATGAGAAACCAATTTGCGAGATTCTTCTACAAGTTCAGAAAGTTGTACACGGTACGCGTCAGAAGGTTGTACAGCACAAGCCATTAGCTTAGCTGAGAATTCGTCACGAACCGTTGGGTGTGCAGTCGGCTGTTCAAACCATTCACCCAGAGCACTACGGCCAGCATCGGTGATAGAGTAAACTTTACGATCAGGTTTGCCTTCTTGAGGTTCAAGCACGCAAGTTACCTGTTCGTTCTGAGCCATTTTATTTAGCTCACGGTAAACTTGTTGATGGCTAGCTTTCCAGAAGTAACCGATGCTTGCAGAGAATTCTTTTGTGATATCGTAACCAGTAGCGTCGCGTGTACTTAGAACGGTTAAAATTACGTGTGGTAATGACATGTCTGAAATCCAAATGGTAAACAGTAAACAAATACTTAAACATCAAGTGTGCTTCTAGTGGCACGTTATATTGGTTATGTTTAAGTTGTACCAACTCATGGGTTGGTTATGTCACCTTACAAAGCCGTTTATCACCTAGGTCGACCAGTTTATTGGTCAAAGTACTGCAGATTATGATTTTTGAGTGTTTCCGCAGTGGAGCAGTAGTATATCTAAATAATAAGCATAAAGTAGAATACATGGATAAAATAACCCAAAAAACTGATAAAAAACTCACCATGGTCATTTTGTTGAAATAAAAAGGTCGCACGAGGCGACCTTTTGTCTATCTTATAGTAGAAATCACTAATTAACCGGTGTTTCGCATGCCTGCAGCAATGCCTGCAATAGTCACCATTAGCGCCTCTTCTAACTCAGCTGGTGGTGTTTCGCACTTACGAGTACGGTACAGCAGCTCAGCTTGAAGCATGTTCAATGGCTCTACGTAGATGTTACGTAGGCGAATCGACTCAAGCCCCCAAGGGTCGCTCTGCATCAGGTTCTCGTTGTTCTCTACATTTAGTACGGCTTTGATGTCTTTTTGTAGCTGTTCGCGCAGCAATTCACCCAGAGGCAATAGCTCTTCGTCAACAAGACGTTGGTCGTAGTACTTAGCAATTTCCATGTTGCACTTCGAGTACACCATTTCCAACATACCTAGACGGGTAGAGAAGAACGGCCACTCGCGACACATCTCTTCCAGTAGGGCTTGATGCCCTTGGTCTACTGAGTATTGAATCGCTTCACCAGCGCCTAGCCATGCCGGAAGTACCAAACGGTTTTGGCTCCAAGAGAAGATCCATGGAATCGCACGTAGGCTTTCTACGCCGCCGTTCGGGTTACGCTTAGCAGGGCGAGAACCAAGAGGCAGTTTGCCTAGCTCCAGTTCAGGTGTCGCTTGACGGAAGTAAGGAACAAATTTCTCTTCGCCACGAACCACGTTACGGTAAGCCTCACAAGAGACTTGAGACAGCACTTCCATTAGGTCACGCCACTCTTGTTTTGGCTCTGGTGGCGGCAGAAGGTTCGCTTCTAGAATCGCACTTGCGTAAAGGTTGAAGCTGTTTACAGCAACATCTGGCAAGCCAAGCTTAAAGCGGATCATTTCGCCTTGCTCAGTTACACGTAAACCGCCTTTCAAGCTCTTAGGTGGCTGAGAAAGAAGAGCTGCGTGCGCTGGCGCACCACCACGACCAACCGTACCGCCACGACCATGGAATAGAGTCAGTTCAATGCCTTCTTCGTCGCAAACCTTAACTAGCTTATCCATTGCATCGTATTGAGCCCAACCAGCAGACATTACACCCGCATCTTTCGCTGAGTCAGAGTATCCGATCATCACCATTTGGTGATTCTGGATAAAGCCACGGTACAAATCGATGCTCATCAGCTGCTTCATTACTGCTTCTGAGTTGTTCAAGTCGTCTAGCGTTTCGAACAGTGGACACACGTCCATGCGGTACGGGCAGCCACATTCTTGCAGTAGCAAGTGAACAGCTAGTACATCTGATGCAGTGCGAGCCATTGAAATTACGTAAGCACCGAAGGCTTCACGAGGTTGAGCTGCGATGACCTTACAGGTGTCTAAAACCTCTTTGACCTGTTCAGATGGCTCCCAATCGCGTGGAAGCAGTGGACGCTTAGAGCTCAATTCATTGGTTAAGAAAGCAATCTTGTCTTGCTCGCTCCATTGGTCATAATCACCAATGCCTAAGTAGCGAGTCAGTTCAGACAGCACATCTGAGTGACGAGTACTTTCTTGACGAACATCGAGACGTACTAGGTGCACACCGAATGCTTTTAAGCGGCGCAGAGTATCAAGCAGAGAACCGTCTGCGATTACGCCCATGCCACATTCGTGCAGCGATTGGTAACAGGCGTAAAGCGGAGTCCAAAGTTGGTCGATGTTCTGTAGTGTTTCTTTCTTCGGAACCTCGGTGTCATGCAGTTTTGCATCCAGCACTTCTAGCGTGTTGTTCAGTAGAGTGCGTAGGTTCTTCAGGATTGCACGGTAAGCTTCGTGCTCATCACCGGCTAGTTCACGAACCGCATCATTACACTTAGTCATCGACAGTTCGGTAATCAGCTCATTAACATCGCCTAGGTAAAGGTCTGCCGCTTTCCAGCGAGATAGGCGCAGAACCTCTTTGGTAATAGTGTGCGTTACGAATGGGTTACCATCGCGGTCACCGCCCATCCAAGATGAGAAGTGAACTGGACGTGCATCAATCGGCAGGCCTTCACCAAGGTAGCCTTTAAGTCGACCATCCATTTCACGTAGGAAATCAGGCACGGCTTCCCATAGCGAGTTTTCTACAACCGCAAAGCCCCATTTCGCTTCATCGAGTGGCGTAGGGCGTTGCTGACGAATCACATCAGAGTGCCAACCTTGAGCGATAAGTTGCTCTAGGCGACGCTCGGTTTTCACGCGCTCTTTGTGTGATAGGTCGCTTAATTCTAATTTAGACAGACACTCGTTGATCTTCACCAGCTTGTTGATCATGGTGCGACGAGTGATTTCTGTTGGGTGTGCAGTCAAAACGAGCTCAATGTTCAGGTCGCGAACAGCTTGAGCTGCATCTAGCTTGCTGATGTCGTTTTGGTTTAATTTGGAAAATAGAGATTGCAGCACGTCTGGTTCGCAAACATGCTCCTCACAGTGGCGAGAGATGGTGTGGTATTGCTCTGCCATGTTGGTGAGGTTGAGAAATTGGTTAAATGCACGAGCAACAGGAGTGAGTTGTTCGTTCGGCAGGTTTTTGATTTCTTCAACTAGGCTGTCACGGTCAGCTTTGTTGCCTGCGCGGGCGGATTTGGAAAGTTTACGGATAGTTTCCACTTTCTCTAAGATAACGTCACCATGTGCATCTTGGATTGTGTTACCTAGCAAGCGTCCCAGCATGCTTACGTTACTCTTGAGAGCGGCGTATTTCTCGTTCATTGTCATCCTGCCTCGTAAAAAAATTACATCCATTGTTCCTTGTTAAGTACACAATCTAGCGAAAACTGCTGTATCTAGTCAAATAAAGCATTCTAAGTTTGCAATTATTAGTTTTCGAAATGCGGGAGAAGTAAATTTTCCAAGACTTCGGAATAAAGTGAAATTTAATTACAAGATCAGGCTTTGGCAGGGATAACAGAATAAAAGCCACCTTTTAGGGCAGCTTTTATAAAAAAGTATCGCAAGGGTGGCAATAACTAGAAACAATATTTACGAATAGATTTACTCAGTACGTCAATCGTTGGGTCGATAAAATCAAAGCTTAAGAATTCATCCGGTTGGTGAGCTTGGTCAATTGAGCCCGGACCCAGAACTAAGGTTGGGCAAAGTTCTTGAAGGAAAGGTGCTTCGGTACAGTAGTTCACGGTTTGTGATTCAGTTTCGCAAACGGATTCCATGCCGCCGATAAATGGGTGGTCGTGCTGACACTCGTAACCTGGGATAGGTTCGTGCAGTGGCGTAATCTCAATTCTGCCCGGCCACTTCGCTTCCACTTCTTTGAGTGCGCTGCGCAGCATGTTATCTAAACCGTCTAAGCTGATACCCGGTAAAGGGCGCACGTCGTAGTGCAGTTCACAACAACCACAAATACGGTTAGCGCTGTCACCACCATGAATATGACCTAGGTTTAGTGTCGGGCTTGGAATAGCGAACCCTGGGTGGTGGTACTCTTTAATTAATTTGTCGCGCAGCTGCATCAAAGCAAACAGCACTTCATGCATGATTTCGATAGCGTTAACGCCTAATGCTGGATCTGAAGAGTGACCTGATTTACCGGTTACGCGCACTGCATTCGCCACGTGGCCTTTGTGCCCGCGAATCGGTACTAGGCTGGTCGGTTCACCAATGATGCAGTAATCCGGTTTAAACGGTGTGTTTTCAGTGAAATGACGCGCACCTAGCATGGTGGTCTCTTCATCACAGGTTGCCAATACATAAAGTGGCTTCGCCTGTTTACTCCAATCCATCTTTCTTACTGCTTCATAGATAAAGGCGAAAAAGCCTTTCATGTCGGCAGTACCTAATCCGTAGAAGCGATTGTTGTGTTCTGTCAGTGCGTGAGGGTCGAAATTCCAACGCCCTTCATCAAATGGCACGGTATCACTATGTCCAGCCAGCAATAAGCCGCCTTCGCCTGAGCCCATTTTTGCGATCATATTATGCTTGCCAGGCTCAACTTCCACGACTTCTACGCTAAAGCCCAGATCTTTAAACCATTGAGCCATTTTTTCGATCACTTTCTCGTTGCCATGATCCCAGCTTGGATCCGTAGAACTAATAGAGTCGGTGGAAATTAGGCCTTTATAGACCTCAAGGAAACTCGGTAATTGCATAATATCTTCACTTCTACTATTGACAGGAAAACTATAAGTCGGTAAAACACATATTAAATCATATTTAATGCATAAGAAATCAAATAAAGCTAAAAATTAAGTATGAATAGTCAAATTTTGAAATGTAACTTACCTCAGAAATGGATGTGTTGAGATGTTGAAAACCACGATCATTGGCGCAAGCGGCTACACAGGAGCAGAACTGGCTCTAATGATAAACAGACACCCTGAGCTCACGCTATCAGGTTTGTATGTCTCAGCCAATAGTGTAGACGCAGGTAAACCTATTGCAGCACTGCACGGTAAGTTAGCGGGCTTGATTGATATGCCAGTACAGCCATTAACGAATCCAGAAGAAGTGGCAAAGCAGTCTGATGTGATTTTCCTAGCGACAGCACATGAAGTGAGTCATGACCTAGCTCCTATCTTTCTAGAGAATGATTGCCAAGTATTCGACCTATCAGGTGCTTTTAGAGTTAAAGGCGAAAACTTCTACCAAGAGTTTTACGGCTTTGAACACCAACATGAACAGTGGCTAGATAAAGCGGCTTACGGTTTAGCGGAATGGAATGAGCAAGAGATTAAAGAAGCTCAGCTTGTTGCAGTCGCAGGTTGTTACCCAACGGCATCACAACTGGCGATTAAGCCTTTAGTTGAAGCTAAGTTACTGGACGAGAACCAGTGGCCTGTGATTAACGCGACCAGCGGGGTTACTGGAGCGGGTCGTAAGGCGACCATGGTCAACAGCTTCTGCGAAGTGAGCCTGCAAGCTTATGGTGTATTTAACCACCGTCATCAACCTGAAATGGCAGCACATTTAGGATGTGATGTGATTTTCACTCCGCACCTAGGCAATTTTAAGCGCGGCATTTTAGCGACCATTACTATGAAGCTGGCTCAGGGCGTGACAGAACAACAGGTACAAGATGCCTTTGAACAAGCTTACCAAGGCAAGCCAGCCGTAAGGTTACTCGAAGAGACATTGCCAAGAATTCAAGATGTAGAACAGACACCTTTCTGCGATTTAGGTTGGAAGGTTCAAGGTCAACACATCATCGTTGTTTCAGCGATTGATAACTTATTAAAGGGTGCATCTAGCCAAGCGATGCAGTGTTTAAATTTACGTTATGGTTTTGCGCCATTAACTGCGTTAGTGTAAGGAAATCTAGATATGAGCCTTAATAATCAACCATTAATCATAAAGTTAGGTGGCGCTGCGCTATCTTGTGGTGAAACACTTAGCAAGTTATTTGGTGCGATCTCTGCTTACCAACAACAAGCACAACGACCAATCGTGATTGTTCACGGCGGCGGCTACCTTGTTGATGACTTGATGAATAAGTTGAACCTCGAAACCGTTAAGAAAGAAGGGCTACGTGTTACTCCTTATGATCAGATCCCAGTGATCGCTGGTGCATTAGCGGGCACAGCCAACAAACTACTTCAAGGTCAGGCGATTAAAGACGGTATCAATGCTGTTGGTTTGAGCTTAGCTGATGGTGGTTTATGCAAAGTGAGCGAACTGAACCCTGAACTGGGCGCGGTAGGAAAAGCGGAGCCGGGCGACTCAACCGTTCTGCAAGCGATTCTTAATGCGGGCGCACTGCCAATTATTAGTTCAATTGGTCTTACTGAGCAAGGACAACTGATGAATGTGAATGCAGACCAAGCAGCAGTAGCCGTTGCTGGTGCACTTGATGCTGAGCTGGTACTGCTTTCTGATGTAAGTGGCGTACTAGATGGCAAAGGTCACCTAATTCCAAGCCTTAACCAGCAGCAAGCTGATGAGCTTATCGAAGGGAAAGTGATTACTGACGGCATGATCGTGAAGGTTCAAGCCGCACTAGAAGCTGCTAACGACCTTGGACGACCAATCGAAGTCGCTACGTGGCGATACCCAGAAAAGCTAACACAACTGTTTTCAGGTAAAAGCATAGGAACACAGTTTTTACCTCAGTAGGCCTCACTGCGAGTCACTACTTAAAGAATTTAGACAAATTAAATAAACATATAATTATGAAGTCATTTCCAACGCTGACCGCCATGTGCAGTATGGAAACTAGGAGAAAGAAAATGAGCAAAGTTAACGTAAAGAAAGTTGTAGTAGCCTACTCTGGCGGTCTAGACACATCAGTAATCATCCCATGGTTGAAAGAGAACTATGACTGTGAAGTAGTGGCGTTTGTCGCGGATGTTGGCCAAGGTGCTGAAGAACTAGAAGGCATTGAAGAGAAAGCAAAAGCTTCAGGTGCTTCTGAGTGTTACATCGCGGACCTTAAAGAAGAGATGGTTGCTGATTACATCTTCCCAACGCTAAAAACTGGTGCTTACTACGAAGGTAAATACCTACTAGGTACTTCAATGGCTCGCCCTATCATTGCTAAAGCACAGGTTGAAGTTGCGCGTAAAGTAGGTGCAGACGCACTGTGTCACGGTTGTACGGGTAAAGGTAATGACCAAGTTCGTTTTGAAGGCGCATTCGCTGCACTAGCACCAGACCTACACGTAATTGCACCATGGCGTGAGTGGGATCTAGTGAGCCGTGAAGAGTGTTTGGACTACCTAGCTGAGCGTAATATTCCTTGTACTGCTTCTCTTACTAAAATTTACTCGCGTGATGCAAACGCATGGCACATCTCTACAGAAGGTGGTGTTCTAGAAGATACATGGAATGCGCCAAACGAAGATTGCTGGGCTTGGACTGTAGACCCAGAGCAAGCGCCAAACGAATCTGAAACAGTGACGCTTAAAGTTGAAAAAGGTGAAGTGGTTGCGGTTGATGGTGAAACAATGACACCATACAACGCACTGGTTTACCTAAATGAGAAAGGTGCTAAGCACGGTGTTGGTCGTATCGATATCGTAGAGAACCGTCTTGTTGGTATGAAGTCGCGTGGTTGTTACGAAACTCCGGGTGGCACCATCATGATGGAAGCACTGCGTGCAGTTGAGCAACTGGTTCTTGATAAAGCGGCATTCGAATTCCGTGAAGAGCTAGGTGTTAAAGCTTCTCATCTTGTATACGACGGTCGTTGGTTCACTCCACTGTGTAAGTCAATCCTTGCTGCGACAGAAGAACTAGCGCAAGACGTTAACGGTGAGGTAGTTGTTAAGCTATACAAAGGTCACGCAACGGTGACTCAGAAGCGTTCTGACAACAGCCTATACTCAGAAGAGTTTGCAACCTTTGGTGAAGATGAAGTTTACGACCAAAGCCATGCTGAAGGCTTCATCCGCCTTTACTCGCTATCAAGCCGTATCCGTGCTTTGAATAGCCAAAAGTAATACTAACAATCAGTTAGTGAGCTAGCCTTCACTGAAATGTTGAAGGCCAGTAAACAGACATGATTATGCAAAGCCCACTCACTATTGATTAGTGAGTGGGCTTTTTACTTTCTAATCGCCTAATAAATCAGTTTCGGTTTTTACTATTGGATGGCATATAATTCGCGCTCTAGGCTGTAAAGAATCATGGATGAGTCTTTTGGTGAATAAATATGTGAAAAAAATGAATTAATACTTTATTTTCATTTTGAATTGCCGTAAGTTTAAACCATCAGAAAAATACTGAATCTTAATCAGAATTATCATTTGCAAAAACAGTGAGCACTGTGCAATTAGGAGATACACAATGGCATTATGGGGCGGTAGATTTACCCAAGCAGCAGACACCCGGTTCAAAGATTTTAACGATTCTCTTCGTTTTGATTACCGATTGGCTGAGCAAGACATTGTGGGCTCAATTGCCTGGTCTAAAGCTCTACTGTCGGTCAACGTATTAACAGAAGAAGAGCAGCAGAAGCTTGAGTTAGCGCTGAATGAGCTAAAACTTGAGGTGATGGAAGATCCGGAACAGATTCTACGTTCTGATGCAGAAGACATTCACAGCTGGGTTGAACAACAACTTATCGGCAAAGTCGGTGATTTGGGCAAAAAGCTTCACACTGGCCGTTCTCGTAATGACCAAGTGGCGACAGACCTGAAATTATGGTGTCGTCAGCAAGGTAACCAATTGCTGCTAGCGCTTGATCGCCTGCAGAGCCAAATGGTTAATGTTGCTTCTCAGCATCAAGGTACTGTGCTTCCTGGCTACACTCACTTACAACGTGCTCAGCCAGTAACGTTTGCGCACTGGTGTTTGGCTTACGTTGAAATGTTTGAGCGTGATTACTCGCGTTTGAATGATGCGATTAAGCGTCTAGATACATGTCCGCTGGGTTCTGGTGCCCTTGCTGGAACCGCTTACCCGATGGACCGTGAAGAGTTAGCTCACAACTTAGGTTTCCGTCGTGCAACGCGCAACTCTCTAGATTCAGTATCTGACCGTGACCATGTGATGGAGCTGATGTCGATCGCTTCTATCTCTATGCTTCACCTTTCGCGTCTTGCGGAAGATATGATTTTCTACAACTCTGGTGAATCAAACTTCATCGAGTTAGCGGATACCGTGACATCAGGTTCATCTCTGATGCCACAGAAGAAAAACCCGGATGCATTAGAGCTTATCCGTGGTAAAACAGGCCGTGTATACGGGTCACTTGCTGGCATGATGATGACGGTGAAAGCACTGCCTTTGGCTTACAACAAAGACATGCAAGAAGATAAAGAAGGTCTGTTCGACGCTTTAGACACTTGGAATGACTGTATGGAAATGGCGGCGTTGTGTTTTGACGGCATCAAAGTGAACGGCGAGCGTACACTTGAAGCAGCGAAGCAAGGTTATGCAAACTCTACGGAGCTAGCTGATTACTTAGTAGCGAAAGGTATTCCTTTCCGTGAAGCTCACCATATCGTAGGCGTAACCGTCGTTGCGGCGATCGCGAAAGGCTGCGCTCTAGAAGAGTTAACCATTGTAGAGATGAAAGAGTTCTCTGAGGTGATAGAAGAAGATGTGTACGACATCCTGACCATTGAATCGTGTCTTGAAAAACGTAGTGCGCTAGGTGGTGTATCACCGAAGCAAGTGGCTTACGCGGTGGACCAAGCTGAGAAGCGTTTGGCGCAGCGTGATACCTCTATCGTTAAGGTTCGTCCTGCTCGTTTGACTGACATTGAAGCGTTGGAAGGCATGGTGGCTTACTGGGCGAACATGGGTGAAAACCTACCTCGTTCTCGTAATGAACTGGTGCGTGATATCGGCTCCTTCGCCGTCGCAGAACATCATGGTGAAGTGACTGGTTGTGCATCGCTCTATGTGTATGACTCTGGTTTAGCGGAAATCCGTTCACTGGGGGTCGAAGCTGGCTGGCAAGGTCAAGGGCAGGGCACCGCGATTGTTCAGCACTTGGTTGAGAAAGCACGCCAAATGGCGATTAAGAAAGTGTTTGTACTGACTCGTACGCCTGAGTTCTTTATGAAGCATGATTTCTTACCAACATCGAAATCTCTGCTACCTGAGAAGGTACTGAAAGATTGCGACCAGTGTCCTCGTCAACATGCGTGTGATGAAGTGGCTTTGGAAGTGAACTTGGTCGAGCAGATTATTGCTAAGGTGAATGTTGCATAAGGCATTGATTTTATGGTCCCTAAAAAAAAGATCAAAAATCCGATCTTTTTTGGGAACAAACTAAGAAAAGCCCGGTCTATTAAAGTACCACTGCTTTTTCTTAGAATTTTCTAAGAAAGCCCCAAAACCGATTGGTTTTGGGGCTTTTTTCTATCTGCCGTTTGGCGAAAGGTAAGAGCTCGATAATTGAACTTAGTATCTAACTATTGTCGCCTATCCAACAAACACTTCTGCTAACGCTTTTTGTTCCTTAAAGGCAGCACCACAAACTTCATTATCCAATGCAGCGACAATAAGCCACTAAACGCGAAAGCCGCCATTATCAAAGCGATGGCGTTGATGGTTTTCGGATCTTCCCGGAAAAACAGCCACCATACTCCCCAACTCAATATCGACAACACAGTGAGCTGATTCATACAACGTTGGCAGCGACCGAGTTTGTTGAAGATTTTTTCATTTTTATTGCAATGAAGACATGTCATCTTGGGCTTGATTCGCGTTATGCTTGTTGCCCTGATAATACCACGTCACAAGATATTGGATCACGGTGACATAGAGAGAGAAGATCGATGATTGAGCGCCAAGAAACCAAGCAACGCATGAGCCGTATTGTTAAACACAACGGTACTATCTACCTATGTGGCCAAGTTTGTGCGGATGCAACAAAAGGCATTACAGAGCAAACACAGACGATGCTAGATAAAGTAGAAGCGTTACTTGAGCAAGCAGGCAGCGACAAAGAGCACATGCTGTCAGCAACCATTTACTTGAAAGACATGAAAGATTTCCAAGAAATGAACGCAGTTTGGGATGCATGGGTTCCAGAAGGTCATGCTCCTGCTCGCGCATGTGTGACTGGCGACATGGCTCGTGAAGCACTACTTGTTGAGATCTCTGTGATTGCTGCTGAGAAGTAATTCTCTCGTATTTAGCGATAAGTAACGACCTCAAGAGATTCCAGATACCTCGTCCCTCGGTTCTGGAATGACGGGCTGAGTTTTGGTTTAACTGATGTCACTTGGGTTGGATTCAACTTAGATACGTTTTGAAAAGTACCGTTATACTGATTAGCTTCGAATTTACGGTATAGGAAAATTACCGTCATTCCCGAAAGTGACGAAGGAGCGTAATCGGGAATCTCTATTTATGTGTGATAAGAGATTCCAGATACCTCGTCCCTCGGTTCTGGAATGACGAGGTAAATTTTGACTCGTTG
Source organism: Vibrio sp. 070316B (assembly GCF_013114115.1). Classification (NCBI taxonomy): domain Bacteria; kingdom Pseudomonadati; phylum Pseudomonadota; class Gammaproteobacteria; order Vibrionales; family Vibrionaceae; genus Vibrio; species Vibrio sp. 070316B. Next base: position 75,435 of record NZ_VTYC01000012.1, read on the forward strand.
ATGCGTTTAGCCAAAAACAAAAAGGAAAGCCAATGGCTTTCCTTTTTAGTATCTCATCTATGTGTTCTGTCTCAACCCACTGAGATTAACAACCAGGACCACAGTCTAGACAGTGTTTCACCATCTCTGGACCTAGGTGCAGTTTCGCATTCAGGTCACGAAGCGCTGTTCGTACACCTTCTTCGATTACTGGGTGGTAGAACGGCATATCTAGCATTTCAGAAACCGTCATCTTGTTTTGGTGTGCCCATGCTAATAAGTGAGCCAAATGTTCTGCGTTTGGTCCCATCATCTCAGCACCAAGGAAGCGACCTGTACCTTGCTCGCCGTAAACGTGCAGAATACCTTTGTTACGTAACATCACTCGTGAACGACCTTGGTTCTCGAAAGACACTTCACCCGTCGCGAAACAACCACATGTGCCTAATCGGGTCGTGATCTCTTTGTACGTTTCACCAACCATCGCGATTTGCGGGTCAGAGAATACCGCTGAGATTTTAGAGCGGCGTAAACCAGCACGAATCTCAGGGAAGCGACCTGCGTTGTCACCTGCAATGCGTGCTTGGTCTGCTGCTTCATGTAGCAGGGGCAGTTGGTTGCTTGCATCACCCGCAATGAATACTGATGGCAATGATGTTTGTAGCGTGTAGTGGTCAGCGATTGGAACACCACGCTCATCAAGCTCTAGAGAGGTATTCTCTAGGCCAAGTTTATCTGTGTTTGGACGACGACCTGTTGCTGCCAGTACGTACTCAACGACGTTAGTTTCTAGCTCACCTTGCTTATTGATGAATTGGATTTCGACGCGAGCCTCACCCGCTTCAGTGGTGATACGCTTCATGCTTTCGATTTTCACGTCGGCATCTAGGTAGAACTCTTCATTGAAGGCTCTGTCTGCGTAAGCCATGATTTCTGGGTCGGTTACTGGGCCAACTTGACCACCTAAACCGAACAGTTTGGTCTTCACACCTAAGCGGTGCAGTGACTGACCAAGCTCAAGGCCAATAACGCCAGGGCCAAATACAGCAACAGATTCTGGTAAGTCATCCCAGCTGAATACATCGTCGTTAATGATTAGGCGGTCGCCAAGTTCATTCCAAACGGCAGGGTATGCAGGGCGCGAACCTGTCGCGATAACAATACGCTTAGCGGTCACAACCGTGTGGTCATCAATTTGTAGCGTGTTGTCGTCTAAGAATTTTGCGTAACCAGAGATCTTGTCTTGCTCTGGGATTTCATCAACGCCTTCTAAAACAAAACCAACAAAACGGTCACGTTCAAACTTCACTCGTTCCATCACTTCACGGCCGTTAATCACGATATCGCCTTGTGGGTGAACGCCAAAAGCCGGAGCTTTCTCGATTTGGTGTACGCTTTCTGCAGCTGCAATAAGCAGTTTAGATGGCATACAACCAACGCGAGCACAGGTTGTACCGTAAGGACCGCCTTCAATCATCACGACACTGTCAGTGTGTGCTTTTGCAGCGCGGTAAGAACCTAGACCTGCCGTACCGCCCCCGATAACTGCTACATCTACATTGACTTGTTTCATAATAATTTTCTCGCAATAGCTGAATTTAGTTTGAACGAACCCCTCCAACTCTGGTGATTTTTTGAGAGTCAGGATAACGGGTCTGTTTTGTGATTCTGTTTTATTAGGTTTAGCTTGTGACTGTGGTTAATGCGAGCCACAAGCTTGATTCAACCCGATAGGGTTAGCTAACCCACAAGTGAGTGGGTTAGCCTTTTGGCAGTGATTAGCCTAGGAAAGCTTCTAGTTCTTCGCTACCACCGATGTGTTTACCACCGATGAATACTTGAGGAACCGTTGTGCGACCAGAGATTGCACGTAGGCTTACTGTTGTAGCGTCTTTACCTAGTACTACTTCTTCGTAGTTTAGACCTTTGTCGATTAGGTTCTGTTTCGCTTTCATACAGAAAGGACAGCCTGGCTTAGTGAATACTGTGATTGACTCTTGCTCTTTGTGCTCTGGAGCAATGTAGTTCAGCATAGTGTCTGCATCAGAAACCTTGAACGGGTCGCCTGGTACGTCTTCTTCGATGAACATTTTTTCTACCACGCCGTTCTTAACCAGCATGCTGTAGCGCCATGAGCGTTTGCCGAAGCCGATGTCGTTTTTCTCAACTAGCATACCCATGCCGTCTGTGAAATCACCGTTACCATCTGGGATGAATGTGATGTTTTCTGCTTCTTGGTCTGCTTTCCATGCGTTCATTACGAACGTATCGTTTACAGAAACACAAAGGATGTCATCAACACCGTTCTCTTTGAACACAGAATGTAGTTCGTTGTAACGAGGAAGGTGGCTTGACGAACAAGTTGGAGTAAACGCGCCTGGTAGGCTGAATACGATAACTGTTTTGTCTTTGAATAGCTCTTCAGTCGTTACGTTAACCCATGCATCACCTTGGCGAGTCGGGAATGTTACTTGAGGGATTGATTGACCTTCTTTAGATGCAAACATATTGATTTCCTTAAATGATATTTTAATTTTGTTCTATTAGAGCTTAACGTTTTTCGTTGCTCTGTTTCGTTTTGTTGAGCCCATTATTAGATAAATTCTTTGATAGCTCTAATCGTTTGATGTTATGGTTTTGATAGGTAAATTCTATCAAGAGCATTTTTCTTTTAAATGTTGCTATGAAAACCCTTGTTCTTATTAAACCTGAGGTAAGAGACTGATCATGAACATTCGTGACTTTGAATACTTGGTGGCGCTCGCAGAGCACAAACACTTCCGAAAAGCGGCAGAAGCGTGCTTTGTCAGTCAGCCAACACTAAGCGGTCAAATACGCAAACTAGAAGATGAAATCGGACTTCAGTTAACCGAGCGTAGTCCAAGGAAGGTCATATTTACAGAATCAGGGTTACAACTTGTTGAACAAGCCAAGCGTATTCTCAACGAAGTGAAAACTTTTAAGGATATGGCGAGTGGACACGGTGAAGCGATGACCGGACCAATGCACATTGGTTTCATTCCAACCGTGGGTCCTTACATCCTGCCTAAGATTGTTCCTCACCTGAAAGAGAGCTTTCCAGAACTAGAGCTGTACCTGCATGAGGCGCAAACTCATCAATTAGTGAGTCAATTGGAAGATGGCAAGCTTGACTGCTTGGTACTGGCTGCGGTTGATGAAACGGCGGTGTTCAAAGAGATTGATGTGTATGACGAGCCATTAAGTGTCGCGGTTCCGTGTGACCATGAGTGGGCTCAGCAGGACACGGTAGATATGCTTCAACTCAATGGACAGACAGTCTTAGCACTTGGTGACGGTCACTGTTTAAGAGACCAAGCCCTAGGGTTCTGTTTTGCTGCGGGAGCAAAAGATGATGAGCGCTTTAAGGCGACCAGCTTAGAGACGCTGCGTAACATGGTCGCGGCAGGCGCGGGGATTACCTTGCTGCCTCAATTATCAGTACCAAAAGAAAAGCAGAAAGATGGTGTGTGCTACGTGCCTGCGGTCAACCCAACGCCTTCACGTCGTATCGTGGTTGCGTACCGTCCGGGCTCTCCATTGAAAGGGCGCTTTGAGCAACTGGCGGAGACGATTCGCACTCAGTTGGAAAAGGTCGTTTAGCTTCATCTCTGCATAGCAGACACAAAAAAGGGTTGATATGAATTCATATCAACCCTTTTTATTTTTCATGTTACTAGGTTCAAAAAACTACCTAGAACAGTTCTTCTACCGTTTCACCTGAAGAGGTGGAGTAGATATCATCATTGAAACGCTCAGTGATGTACTCAGTTGGCTCTGTACCTTTCTCGAAGTACTCAAACATTGATGAGCTATCGTACTTGTTGGTCAGTAAGCCGGTATCACGGTCAATACGAACGCGAACGATATTTTCTGGAATCTCTTTGCGTTGCGCTGGAACACCTGCCAGTGCAGTACCCATGAAGTCTACCCATGCTGGTTCTGCTGTCTTAGCACCGGCTTCCGCACCAGTAATCTGGTTCTTACCAAGGTTAGAGTTCGCTTTAGTACGACCTAGGTTACGGTTGTGGTTATCAAAGCCAACCCATACCGTTGCAACCATGCCTGGGCCGTAGCCGCTGTACCAAGTATCTTTCGAGTCATTAGTCGTACCTGTTTTGCCGCCAATATCACGACGTTTCAGTGGTTGAGCTCGCCAACCTGTACCGTTCCAACCTGTACCAGCACTCCAATCACCGCCGCCCCAGATGTTGCTGTACATCATTTCACGAACTAGGAATGCGTTCTGCTCAGAGATAACTTGAGGAGCGTATTGAACTTTCGCATCCACATCTTGCTCGGCAAACTCATCCGCCATTGGATCGGTGGTGATGGTTTGTTTGCAATCTTCTTTACAGACAACTTTTGGTGTTGCTTCAAACTCAGTCTCGCCAAATGGAGTCTCAACGCGGCTGATGTAGAAAGGTTCAACGTAGTAACCACCGTTAGCGAATACTGAGTAACCTTGCGCTACTTTCATTGGCGTTAAGCTACCAGCACCTAGCGCAATAGTTTCAGAACGAGGCACTTCATCGATATCAAAACCAAAGCGAGTTAGGTAGTTACGAGTGTCATCTAAGCCTACTTCACGCAGTACACGTACCGCCATTACGTTTTTCGATTGAGCTAAGCCAATACGTAGACGAGTAGGGCCGACGTAAGTTGGTGGCGAGTTCTTTGGTCGCCATGCCGTACCTTGGCTCTTATCCCATTGGTTGATTGGCGCATCGTTGATAAGAGAAGCCAGTGTTAAACCTTTCTCAATCGCTGCTGAGTAAATGAAAGGCTTGATACCAGAACCCACTTGACGAATAGATTGCGTCGCACGGTTGAATTTGTTGTGTACGAAGTTAAAGCCACCAACCATCGACAACACAGCGCCGTTGTTCGGATTCATTGCTACGAATGCAGTGTTGGCATTCGGCACTTGGCTTAGGCGCCAAACTACCGGAGTATCAGATTCTGCAGTTGCTGACTCTTCTGTTGCTTCCTCAGAGACTTCGTCACCTGTGATCGCTTCATGACGAACCCAAACTTGTTCGCCAACCGCAAGAATCTCTTTTGCTTGAGATGGAGCAGGGCCTTGACGGTCGTCTGTTAGGAACTTACGAGCCCAGTTCATACCTTGCCATTCGATCGTGCCTTCGCCTTGATTCTTCACCCATACTTGAGCGCTTTTCGAATCAACAGCAGTCACTACTGCAGGAACTAGGTCACCGTAGGTTGGTTGAGATTTAAGGTGTTTCACGATCTTGTCGTGGTCCCAAGCCGATTGAGCGGTTTGCCATAAGACTTTTTCAGCACCGCGGTAGCCGTGACGCTCATCGTAGCCAAGCAGGTTCTTAATCGCGGCTTGGTTTGCCGCTTTTTGCAGCTTCGAATCAACGGTTGTGTAGACTTTCATACCAGAGGTGTAAGCGTCTTCACCGTAGCGTTCAACCATCCAAGCACGTGCCACTTCTGCCACGTATGGTGCGCTCAGTTCGATCTCTGCACCGTGGTACTTTGATACAAGCTGTTCATTGCTTGCTTCATCAAACTCGGCTTGAGTGATGTATTTCTCGTCGAGCATACGACGTAATACAACGTTACGACGGTTGGTCGCGCGTTCAATAGAGTAGATAGGGTTCATGGTTGAAGGTGCTTTTGGCATACCTGCTAGGGTCGCTAGTTCACTCAGGGTTAGATCCGGAAGATCTTTACCAAAGTAAACGCGTGCTGCAGCGCCGAAACCATACGAACGGTGACCAAGGAAGATCTTGTTTACGTACAGCTCCATGATCTCTTCTTTGCTAAGCAGTTGCTCAATATGGATCGCAATGAAGATCTCTTTAATCTTACGCATGATCTTTTTCTCATTGGATAAGAAGAAGTTACGCGCAAGCTGCTGAGTAATGGTACTCGCCCCTTGTTTTGCAGAACCCGACATAGCAACCACGATCGCTGCACGAGTAATACCGATTGGGTCAATACCAGGGTGCTCGTAGAAACGGCTATCTTCGGTGGCAATCAAAGCCTCAACTAAGTGGCGAGGGATCTCGTCATAAGTCACTGGAATACGACGCTTTTCACCAAATTGAGAGATCAATTTACCGTCTTGGCTGAAGACCTGCATCGGTGTTTGGAGTTCTACGTCGCGCAAAGTGGCAACATCAGGCAACTCTGGTTTTACGTAGTAATAAAACCCAAAAATTGTACTGACTCCAAGAATCATGCAAATCAATGTAAATATGAATAATCGCTTTATGAACTTCACCGGATAATCCCTGATTAGTTAAGGCTGATAAGCAGCAAACCCTTGTACTCTAGGCTAAAAAACTAGCTTTCGTTTATTAACGCTTATTTAACTAATAATCACAACCCCTAGATAATCAACGAAATGCTTGGCACTTCAGGAGCTAGGTCACATGGGTTCATCATTAATTACAGGTATAGATATAAATCACCACAGCATCAAAGCTGTGGTGCTAAAACCCGTGGGGGAATTGTACGCCCTAGTGGGATACAAAGAGCTGCCGATTTCGGACGACATTTTTACAGCTAACCATACTTTGGAGTATCAGAAAACTGTTAAGAAACTCAAAGAACTTAGGAAAGGGCTGCCTTTCGGCTGTCGTAACGTCGCCATTTCGGTACCTGATAACACGGTGATCAGCAAGGTACTGCAAATTGAGAGTGAACTCGAAGACAGAGAGAAAGAGTTTTCGATCTACCAAACCTTCGCCCATCAATCTCCTTTTCCCATCGAGGAGCTGAGTTTAGATTTTGTGAAGCTGGAAGACAAACGATTTGGTAAAGGTTCGACGAGCAGTTATCAGGTTTATGCTACTCGTAAAGAAGTGGTCGATAGCCGAGCAGAGGCATTAACCAAGGCTGGCTTTAAACCTGTTGTCGTTGATACGCAGGCGCATGGCTTGCTTCATGTTTGGCAGCTTGCCTCACGCTTGTACCCAGAGAAAAGTAATTGGCTGTTGGTGGACATTGGCGTTGATCAAACCTCGCTGGGCATCATTCCTCACGGAGCAGCCCCTTTCTATAAAGACATCGCTTTTGGTACGCAAGACCTTTGCAGTATCGAAAACCCCAATGATATCGAGACTGCGTTTGGTAGTGCTCAGGACACTCATCAATTTATCGTTAACTTGATTGAAAAGCTCAAACGTCAGTTGCAGCTCTATTCCTCGGTGAATGCTCACCAACCTATTTCAGGTATTTGGTTAATGGGCGAGGGTGCCAGTACGCCAATGGTGGCCGAAGAGCTGGAACGACATTTTCAGTTGAGCTGTGAATCATTGGATCCTTTATCCCTGTTTGAGAATAAGGTCGCCCGGAAGCGCCGCCTGCAAATGGATTGGCAACATTTTGGTATTGCTGCGGGTATGGCGATGAGCGGACTTAAATGGCAGGGAGAGAAGCATGTTGCATCAAATTAACCTGCTACCTTGGCGTGATGAGATTCGTGCTCAGCACCGAAAGCGTTTTATTCATTTAGTTATCCTTGGTGTGATAGTGGCTGGCGCAGGGCAGTGGGCGGTCGGTAATTATTTCCATGATCAACAAGCCAAACAGCAAGCTCGTCTTAATTATCTCAATCAATACATTGCTGACCTCGACCGTCAGATTCAATCGCTAAAAATTGCAGAGCAAGAGCACAAAGCCATTTTGACTCGACTTGATGTGGTGGAATCTTTGCAGCTCGGCCGTAATAAAACCACCGACTTTATGAACTTGATGCCGGAGCTGATTCCTGAGGGCGTGTATGTCGACAAGATAAAGATGAACGGTCAAGAGATTGAAATGGCGGGCATCAGTGACAGTACCGCTCGTCTCGCCACCATGCTGGATAACTTAGAACGCTCTGAATCCCTCAAAGGAGTCGAGATGCACTCTATTGTCCATAACCGTAAGCGCTTCAATAAAGAATTTCAGACCTTCAAGGTGTCTTTCGTGTTCAGCCCTGTGTCATTAGAAAGCACAACTGCACATCGAAAGGATAAGGGGGCTAACCATGGCTAGCCTTCAAAGCATGATGAGCCTGCAAGAGCTTGATATCGATGAGATCACCGAGTGGCCATTGTTGCCTCAGTTATTGGTGATTCTATTGCTAGTGGCGCTCATTCAAGGTCTGGGAACCTGGTTCTATATTCTGCCCTTGGATGATGAGCTACAACAGATGAAGCAGCAAGAGCAGACCTTGAAAGCAACACTGCGTATCAAAGCCAATAAGGTTGCTGCTTTACCTAAGCTTCAGGGGCAGTTGGATGAACTCACCAGCCGCTACGATTACCTGTTAGAACAGCTGCCTGTACAAAAGGAGTTGGCGAGCATGTTGGCATCAGTCAATGAGCTTGGCTTAGATAACTCACTAACTTTTACCCGAATCGACTGGGGTGAAAAACAGAACAAAGCCTTCTTATACCGCTTACCTCTTAATATCGAGCTGACTGGTGATTACCACGAGATAGGCGACTTCTCTGCAGCTATCGCCAAGCTTCCACGAATAATCAGCTTTGATGATGTGAATTGGCAGCGAGTCAGCCAAGAAAGCAGCACTCTGCACTTTAGGGTTCGAGCTTATACCTACCAGTTTAAATCGGAGGTCAATGATGAAACCCAATAGCACGTTTTACTCAATCGTATTGCTGCTTGCGTTGTCGGGCTGCAAAGCCAATCAAGACTCATTAGAAGACTTTGTTATACAGGTAGAAGCTAAGGCGAGAAAGGAGGTCGAGCAACTTGTCCCAGCAACTGAGTTTTCGGCGGCTACCTATCAACGGCGTACTTTTCGTCCTCCCTTTGAACTGCCTAAAGAAGCGATTGTGCAAAACCAGCCGTTGGTTAAGAAAGATTGTTGGCAGCCTGGTGCTCGTGCACGCAACGGCAAGTTGGAGAAATACCCATTGAGTAAATTGCGCTTAAAAGGAGTGATGGGCAGCGGCTCCAGCGTGTTTGGGCTTGTACAAACCCCCAAGGGTAATGTCGTCAATGTGAAAAAAGGCCAGTTTATCGGCTTAAACAATGGCCGAGTTACTAAGGTAACGAGCCAGTACGTTCTGATTAATGAGACTCTTCCAGATGGCTTAGGTTGTTGGCATAAGCGCAACGTTAGGCTGGCTCTGAAATAAACCAATGTCACATGATGTGGATATGAGATGTAAATATGAATAAAGGAATAAGTGGATTAGTGAGCAAAGCTCTACAAGGTTTTGCTGTGTCTGTGATGTTGGTTTTTAGCGTCTTCGGCTACGCAGAGGGCTCGCCCAATAAATTAGAGAATATTGATTTTAGAGTTAACAAGGATAAAGACGCCGTCATTATCATTGAGCTAGCAACCAGCAGCGCGGTGGTTGATGTTCAGCGGGCACAAGAAGGCTTGAGCATCGAACTCATCAATACAGAAGTGGATGATGACAAGCTCTACCTTTTGGACGTTAAAGATTTCGCGACTTTGGTTGAGGGGATTGAAGTATACAAAGAGGCGCCAAGCACAAGGTTACTGGCGACCATCAGCAATGACTACCAATACGAATATGACCTTAAGGGGCGCTTCATCGAGGTGGTGATCAGCAAGCCCACGATTGAAGAAGTGGCGACAGAGAAAAGCGTACTTGAGAAAGAGGGCAAACTGATATCGATTAACTTCCAAGATATCCCAGTTCGAAATGTGCTGCAGTTGATTGCTGACTACAATGAGTTCAACTTGGTGGTATCCGACTCGGTCGCGGGTAATCTGACATTACGCTTGGATGGCGTCCCTTGGCAGCAAGTTCTCGACATTATCTTGCAAGTTAAAGGCTTAGATAAGCGCGTCGATGGCAACGTTATCTTGGTCGCTCCCAAAGCTGAACTGGATCTTAGAGAACAGCAAGCGCTCGAAAAATCACGCCTAGAAGAGGAGCTTGGAGAGCTTAAGTCAGAAATCATTAAGATTAACTTTGCCAAAGCCACCGACATTGCCGACATGATTGGCGGTGAAGGGGCGGTGAGCATGTTGTCTGATCGTGGCTCGATTACCATAGATGAACGCACGAACTCTCTGCTGATTCGCGAGCTGGAAGAGAACATTGCGGTAATACGCGGCATTATTGAGTCGTTAGATATTCCAGTGAAGCAAGTGCAGATAGAGGCGCGCATTGTTACCGTCACCGAAGGTAACCTTGATGAACTCGGCGTGCGCTGGGGCGTTTCATCGACCAACGGAAGCTTCACGGTTGGTGGTTCTATCGAGGGTAATCACCCTTCAGCCATTACACCTTATGACGACGATGGTGGCAGCAGCGTGATTGATGACTACCTTAACGTGAATTTGGCTGCGACATCGCCAAATGCATCGAGCATTGCCTTTCAGGTGGCCAAGCTTGGCTCAGATACGCTGCTCGATCTTGAGCTATCTGCACTGCAACAAGAGTCTAAGGCGGAGATCATCTCTAGCCCACGCTTAATTACCACAAATAAAAAGCCGGCTTACATTGAGCAAGGTACTGAAATTCCTTACTTAGAGTCCTCTTCGAGTGGTGCAACGTCCGTCGCATTTAAGAAAGCTGTGTTGAGTTTGAAAGTTACCCCTCAAATCACACCAGACAATCGCTTGGTTCTGGATTTGAGTGTGACTCAAGATAGGCCTGGGCAAGTGGTGAAAACTGGAACCGGGGAAGCGGTCGCGATAGATACCCAAAGGATAGGTACGCAAGTGCTTGTTAATAATGGTGAAACCGTCGTTCTTGGTGGAATATTTCAACACAGTGTCAGTAGTACAGTCGATAAAGTTCCTCTGTTGGGAGACCTTCCTTTATTGGGTGCATTGTTCCGTCGCAGCTACGAAAATGTGGGTAAAAGTGAACTGCTTATCTTTGTTACACCTAAAGTTGTGATTCAGTAACGTACAATTAGATTAAAAATAAAGTTGCATTAGTGGCACCTAACCTTGATAATTTCGGGTCTTATCACGAATTATCTGTGAGGAATCGGTGCCACGGGCCTTTTAATTTCAGTACTTGTACTGACCTACCTTGTGGCGATGTCATTGAATTAACGTTGTAAATTACTGCTAAAAACATGGCTGAGAAACGCAATATTTTTCTTGTTGGCCCAATGGGCGCCGGCAAAAGTACAATTGGTAGACACCTAGCTTCCCAACTTCATATGGAGTTTCTAGACTCTGACACTGTGATTGAAGAGCGCACTGGCGCAGACATCGCATGGGTTTTTGATGTTGAGGGCGAAGAAGGTTTCCGTAAGCGCGAAGAATCTGTAATCAACGATCTGACTGAAGAGCAAGGTATTGTTCTAGCGACAGGCGGTGGTTCAGTGATGAGCAAAGAAAACCGTAACCGTCTATCTGCACGAGGCATTGTTGTATACCTAGAGACAACAATTGAAAAGCAACTTGCTCGCACAAACCGCGACAAGAAACGCCCTCTACTTCAAACAGACAACCCGCGTGATGTGCTAGAAGATCTAGCTGTATCTCGCAACGCACTATACGAAGAAGTGGCGGACTACACAGTTCGTACTGACGACCAAAGTGCAAAAGTGGTAGCCAACCAGATCGTAAAAATGCTAGAAGAACGTTAAGTTCATTTTTTCGGAGAGCAAACCCATGGAACGGATTACGGTCAATCTAGCTGAGCGTAGCTACCCTATCTCTATTGGCGCCGGGTTATTTGACGACCCGGCGTACCTTTCTTTTTTATCAGGCAAGCAGAAAGTCGTTGTTATCAGTAATGTGACAGTAGCGCCTCTTTACGCTGATAAAATTCTATCTTTACTGGATCAAGTTGGCTGTCAGACATCTCTTCTCGAGTTACCTGATGGTGAGCAATACAAAACGCTTGAAACGTTCAATTCAGTGATGAGCTACATGCTTGAAGGAAATTACAGCCGCGATGTGGTGGTGATTGCTTTAGGTGGTGGTGTTATCGGTGATTTGGTCGGCTTTGCTGCATCTTGTTACCAGCGTGGTATTGATTTCATTCAAATCCCGACAACGCTTCTTTCTCAAGTGGACTCTTCTGTTGGTGGTAAAACCGCAGTAAACCATCCTCTTGGTAAGAACATGATCGGTGCATTCTACCAACCAAAATCTGTGATCATCGATACCAACTGTTTATCAACGCTTCCTGAGCGTGAGTTTGCAGCGGGCATTGCTGAAGTCATCAAATACGGCATCATTTACGATGAAGCCTTCTTTGATTGGTTGGAGCAGAATCTAGAGAAACTTTATCAACTTGATGAACAAGCACTGATTACTGCAATTGCTCGCTGTTGTGCAATTAAGGCTGAAGTGGTTGCTCTAGATGAAAAAGAGTCAGGAATCAGAGCGTTATTGAACCTAGGTCATACATTTGGTCATGCGATCGAAGCAGAACTAGGCTATGGTAATTGGCTACATGGTGAAGCTGTGTCGTCAGGCACTGTAATGGCAGCGAAAACTGCTCAGTTACAGGGACTGATCACTCAGCAGCAGCTTGAGCGAATTATTTCTATACTCAAGAATGCGAAACTGCCAGTTCATGCGCCAGAAAGCATGTCTTTTGAAGATTTTATGACGCACATGATGCGTGATAAAAAAGTGCTGTCTGGTCAATTACGTCTGGTATTGCCAACAAGTATTGGTACTGCTGAAGTGGTTGCTGATGTGCCTCAGGACATCATTAAACAAGCAATTGATTTTTGCCGTACTCTTTAAATTTGGTTGTGAGGTTGCCTAGTTAGACTCTAGGCAACTGAAGCGTTTTACTGATCGATCTAATCAGTAGGGATCCGCAATGAGTTTGGCTCATGAATTAAGAGTATTAGAGTTAGAGTCTCAAGTTGAGCTGCTAGAGCGCTTACAGCTTTTGACTAACTTTGGTTCAAATCTAGTAACGGTGGCTGGTAAACCTGGTTCTGGCCGTTCTTGGTTAGCACAGCGTTATCTCGAAGCGTGGGCGACAGAAAAGAATCAGTGTTTACTGCTTTGTCACCCAAGCCAAGACGACCAACAACGCCGCGCGCTTATTCTTAGCCAAATTGTTTCTGATCCGCTATTTAATCAACATGACTCCTTATCTGATAGCCTAGCAAGGTTGCTGGATGGTGAGCCGTGTAGTGTGGTTATCGTTGTCGATGATGCCCACCGGCTCTCTGAGCGATTGGTATCCGAACTATGGATGTTGGTACTGGAAGCTCAAGCTAATCCCCAATGGACGATCAATGTCGTTCTTTTCTCAGAAATTGGTCACCTAGACACCTTACTCACCCGTCTAAGTTACGGCCAACAACACAAGCCTATCGATCTTGAGATCGATGACCTTTCGCAACCAGAAGCTGAACATTTCTTTGAATCACTGGTGATTCGATACGTGGATGATGAGTCTGAAACTCGCGTGCGACGTGCGTTTAACAAAGCGCAACCTCTGCCTGGCGAGCTAATGGCTTTAGGAGAATTGAAAGTGGAAAAAAGGATTATTATTCGCTCAATCATTGGCTCACCAATCAATATCGCGATTGTGGTAGCCCTGTTGCTGTTGTTAATTGGTGGTGGTTATTGGTGGATGTTCAGCCAACCGACCCCGGATGACAAAGCGCAATCTCTGATCGCACCAATTGAGCAGACTGTTATTCCAACCTTTGAAGTGGACAATGGCTCAGAACAAACTGGTGTTGAGGGAGTTGTAGACACTGAAACGTCAACTGATATCAGTTATCAAGGCGCTGATGATGACAGTTCATCTTTGCCACCGGTTGTGGTGGAAGAGACGGCTAGCGTGGGTGAGGTTGAGCAAGACCAACAGCGTGTCGTGATTACTTCGGATGTGGTTGATGCTCTACTGGATGATAAAGCTCAGAGTGCTGATACCAGCGCCATCGATGCTGCGGTTGAAGAGAACACTCAAGTAGAGGCTAATTCACAGGCTGACGCTGAAGCGGTTGCTCCAGCTGATGAAAAATCTGACTTAACTGAATCAACGCCTCCGACTAAGAAGATCACCTTCTCGTTTGCTCGTGAGGAGCTACAAGCTATCTCGCCACGAGCATACACCTTACAGTTGAGTGCGATGACTTCGTTGGAAGATGTGCAGTCTTTCATTGAAGAATACGATCTAGAGAATAAGGTTCGTATCTACCCAACTCTGCGTAACGATACCAAGTGGTTTATCATCACTTATCAAGATTACCCAACGATTCAGGTGGCGCGAGATGCGGTAAGTACACTCTCAAAACCACTTCAACAGTTGGAACCTTGGGCAAAATCGATGAATCAAGTGCATCGAGAGATAGAACGTGCGAAATAACCCTGAGCTTAGCCTCAAAATATGTTACATTCCGCAGCCTTATTTTTGTGTTGATAGATAGAGCAGTAAATGAAAAAGCAGCGTGCCTTTCTAAAATGGGCTGGTGGTAAATATGGCCTAGTTGAAGACATCCAACGTCACCTGCCACCTGCTCGTAAATTGGTAGAACCATTTGTTGGTGCTGGTTCTGTGTTTTTGAACACGGACTATGAACAGTATCTACTGGCTGATATCAATCCCGATCTTATCAACCTGTATAATCTACTTAAAACCGACCCTGAGACTTACATCGCGGAAGCAAAGCGTTGGTTCTGCCCTGAGAACAACCGCAAAGAAGCCTTCTTAGATATTCGAGCTCAGTTCAACGATACTGACAATGTTATGTATCGCTCACTCGCTTTCTTGTACATGAACCGATTTGGCTTCAATGGCCTATGTCGCTACAACAAGAAAGGCGGTTTTAACGTTCCGTTTGGTTCTTACAAAAAGCCTTACTTCCCAGAAGCTGAGCTGGAGTTTTTCGCTGAAAAAGCGAAAAAGGCCACTTTCGTGTGTGAGGGATACCATGAAACCTTTAGCCGTGCCCGTAAAGGTTGCGTGGTTTACTGCGATCCTCCGTACGCACCGCTGTCAAATACCGCTAACTTTACCTCTTACGCAGGTAACGGCTTTAGCTTAGATGATCAAGCAGCACTGGCTGACGTTGCTGAAAAAGCGGCGACAGAACGCGGTATCCCTGTGTTGATTTCTAACCACGACACGACATTAACGCGTCGCTTGTATCATGGTGCAGAGTTGAACGTGGTGAAGGTGAAGCGCACTATCAGCCGTAATGGCGCTGGTCGTAATAAAGTGGATGAGCTATTAGCGCTATTCCATCAAGATAAAAACCAGCAACACGCGGCAGCAGAATAACCTCGAACCCCTCAAATTGAGTGACCAACAGGTACTTTCTTAAACTAATCTTTCGAACTGCTAGGATCTGCCTAGGTGCTTAGGTAGAATTGCACACCAAATAGTCTTGGGGTTGAATCTTGTACGCATACGAGGTGCCACCAAGGCGGTGAACTCGCAATTTACTTACTCTTAAGAGGTTTGGTATGAAAGATTTTCTAATCGCTCCATCAATTTTGTCTGCAGATTTTGCTCGTCTTGGTGAAGACGTTGAAAAAGTACTCGCAGCCGGTGCCGATGTTGTGCACTTTGATGTGATGGATAACCACTACGTACCTAACCTGACTTTTGGCGCACCTATCTGTAAAGCACTCCGTGACTACGGTATTACTGCTCCAATCGATGTTCACCTAATGGTGAAGCCGGTTGATAACATCGTGCCTGAGTTTGCAAAGGCTGGCGCATCGATGATTACCTTCCACGTAGAAGCATCAGAGCACATCGATCGCACTCTACAACTGATCAAAGAGCACGGCTGTAAAGCGGGCGTGGTTCTTAACCCAGCGACACCACTATCTTGCCTAGATTACATCATGGATAAAGTAGACATGATCCTATTGATGTCTGTGAACCCAGGTTTCGGCGGTCAATCTTTCATTCCTCACACTTTAGATAAGCTACGTGCGGTTCGTAAGTTGATTGACGAATCAGGTCGTGATATTCGCCTAGAGATCGACGGTGGTGTAAAGGTGGATAACATTCGTGAAATCGCAGAAGCGGGCGCAGATATGTTCGTTGCTGGCTCAGCGATCTTCAATCAACCAGATTACAAAGAAGTGATTGATGAGATGCGTGCAGAGCTTGCAAAAGTAAACGCATAAAAGTAGAACTAGGGTCAGTTGACCTAAAATCAAAAAATTTAGATTAAGGGGGCTGATTGGCCCCTTTTTTACGTCTTATTGCTCAACACATGAGACGAATATAATGAATAGGAAAGTAAGATGTCATTAAGCTCAATAAAACTGATCGCCTTTGATTTGGATGGAACCTTGTTAGATAGCGTGCCTGATTTGGCAGTCGCTGCTGACCAAGCTTGTCAGGAGCTAGGTTTCCCTTCAGTGAGTGAAGAACAAGTTCGTGATTATGTAGGCAATGGTGCTGACGTACTGATCGGGCGTTCACTAAGCCGCAACCTAACTGTGGACCCAAGCTTAGAACCAGAGCTGCTGAAAAAAGCACGCATCTTGTTTGATGATTTCTACGAGCAGGGCGGCCATAAGCTGAGCCACCTTTACCCATCAGTAAAAGAGACGCTGGCAGAGCTGCACAAAGCGGGCTTTACTATGGCATTGGTAACCAACAAGCCATCGAAGTTTGTGCCAGACGTGCTAGCGCAACACGGTATCGATAAGTACTTTGTAGATGTGCTTGGCGGTGACTCTTTCCCAGAGAAAAAACCGAACCCAGTCGCGCTAAACTGGTTGCTAGAAAAGCACAATGTGAAAGCAGAAGAGATGCTAATGGTTGGCGACTCAAGCAATGACATCAAAGCGGCAAAGAACGCGGGTTGTCACTCGTTTGGCCTGACTTACGGCTACAACCACGGTGAGCCTATTTCAGCATCAAACCCTGACTATGTGGCAGATAATGTCGCGCAATTGCTCGATGTCGTTCTAGTTTCTGCATAAAGCGGACAAAAGTTAGCTAACCCACTAGCAAAATACTTATCAATGAGTACACTGGATGAGCCGCGCAGAAAGAGCTGTGCGGCTTTTCTATATTTAAGTTAAGAAGCTAAGCCATCAATTGACTTAGCGAATAAGCAAAGGAATTAAAACCATGAGCAAGCCCATCGTATTGAGTGGTGTTCAACCATCTGGTGAACTAAGTATCGGTAACTACTTGGGTGCTCTACGTCAATGGCAACAGATGCAAGATGACTACGATTGCCAATACTGTGTGGTAGACCTTCACGCAATTACGGTTCGCCAAGATCCGAAAGCACTGCATGAAGCGACTCTAGACGCACTAGCTATCTGTCTTGCTGTCGGTGTTGATCCAAAGAAGAGCACGCTATTTGTTCAGTCTCACGTACCAGAGCATGCTCAACTTGGTTGGCTTCTTAACTGTTACACACAAATGGGTGAACTGAGCCGAATGACTCAGTTTAAAGACAAGTCTGCACGTCACTCAAACGACGTAAACGTAGGTCTGTTTGATTACCCAGTGTTGATGGCTGCAGACATCCTGCTTTACGGTGCTCACCAAGTGCCAGTAGGTAGCGACCAGAAGCAACACCTAGAGTTAGCGCGTGATATCGCAACTCGCTTCAACAACATCTACTCGCCAGAACAGCCAATCTTCGAAGTGCCAGAACCGTACATCCCAACAGTGAATGCACGTGTAATGAGCCTACAAGATGCGACCAAGAAGATGTCTAAGTCGGACGACAACCGTAAGAACGTGATTACTCTGCTAGAAGAGCCTAAGTCGATCATCAAGAAGATCAACAAAGCGCAAACCGATGCAGAAACACCACCACGTATTGCTCATGATTGGGAAAGCAAAGCGGGTATCTCTAACCTGATGGGCCTTTACTCAGCAGCAACAGGTAAAACATTCGAAGAGATTGAGGCGCAGTACCAAGGTGTTGAAATGTACGGCCCATTCAAGAAAGATGTGGGTGCTGCGATTGTTGAGATGCTTGAGCCGATTCAAGCGGAATACCACCGCATCCGTGCTGATCGTGCCTACATGGACGCAGTAATGAAAGCGGGCGCAGAAAAAGCCTCTGAGCGCGCAGCAGTAACGCTGAAGAAAGCATACGAAGCAGTTGGTTTTGTAACTCGTCCATAGGGTGACTCAAAACCTTCCGCTGTAAAATCTAAGCCCAAAGTGACTACGTTTACTTTGGGCTTTTTAGTGCCCGCTAGCTAAGGCTTCCCAATAATCGTGCTGTTTTAATTGATGATTTACGCACTTAATGACTAACACATCTGTAACATCTATGTTGTGCAGAATATCTTATTAAATGAGTTTTGGTTTTATAAATTTTTACTCGTTTCTATTTGTGTTGGAAATATATAGCGTGCCAAACAATTGATGATTCCAAAGTGATAAGTTCCTCATTTTCTTGCCAACTGACTTATTCCTTTCATAAATAAACCTGATAGTTACCACAAAATACATGACTGCCCATAGATGGCAGTAATTATAAATCGATGAACTCAGGTGAAACGGATGGCTCTTTTACACAAACCTTCATTGCTAGCAGTGGCAATTGGTAGCTTGTTAACCACAAGCGCACACGCTGATTTGTTTATTTCACAATATGTGGAAGGCGGCAGCTACAACAAAGCGGTTGAGATTGCCAACAACGGTGATAGCAGCATTAATTTAGATGGTTATTCACTGGCTAAATCAGCGAATGGCAACAGATCATGGGGCGCCACTTTACCTTTAGATGGCCACGTTTTAGCGCCTGGTGAGGTACTGGTTGTTGCGCATAGCGGTGCAAGCGATGAGATTAAAGCGGTCGCTGACATTCTTAATGCTTCATTGGCTAATCACAATGGTGATGACCCGTTGGCTATCCTGAATGCAGACTCAAGCGTGTTGGACATGGTTGGCGTTATGGGCGATGTCGACTGGGGTAAAGATGTTACCTTAGTTCGTGCTGAGCAAACCCCATCGGCGACGTTTGATGCTTCACAATGGGTATCGCTACCAAAAGACAACATTGAAGGTCTAGGTTCCTTAGACAATGTTGAGTTGCCAGAAGCCTTTGCTTGTACGCAAGATGGCTCAGACCCAGTATTCACCACCATTCAAGAAATCCAAGGTGAGGGCGCGACATCGCCGTTCATCGATGGCTACCCGTACATCACCGACGATGAGTATTTCGTAAAAGGGGTGGTAAGTGCGGTTACTACCGGCCTAACTAAAGGTTTCTATCTGCAAGCTCTTGAGGATGACTTCAACTCAAGCACTTCTGAAGGTCTATTTGTTCATACTAACCAATCTAGCTCAGAATTAGCTGCAGGCGATGTGGTGTGTGTGAAAGGTAAAGTACAAGAATACTACAGCCACACTCAGCTTAAAGTTGAAAATAATCAATGGTTAAAGCAAGGCGAGCAGGACGCACCTGACGCGACATACATTGAAGTATTAGACACTGACGAGAACTTCGCGGCGACACTTGAACGTTACGAAGGCATGTTGGTGAAAACAACTGAAGCGCTAGATATGCGTGTAACGCGTACCTTCGGTTATGACTACGCAGGTCGTCGTAACAACATGGTTTTGGCGCATGAGCGTATCAACATGCAACCAAACCAACTTTTCGCAGCGGGTTCTGATGAAGCGAAACAGCAAACGGAAGACAATGCTGACCGTCGTCTTTTCGTAGAGACTGACCAAAAAGCAGGTGATGGACAGGTTCCTTTCTATCCAGATTTTGGCCGTACTGACATCGACCAAGATGGCTCAACGGAAGACTACATCCGTATTGATGACACCATTGTTGGTCTAGAAGGCGTGTTGACTTACAGCTATGGCGAGTACCGTCTGATTACGACTAACCAGATCACGGCTGAAAACTTCATTCGCAACGACCCACGTACCGACAAACCAGACATGGATGAAGGCGACCTACGTATTGCGACCTTCAATGTATTGAACTACTTCAACTCACCATTTGGCGGTGATGCGAATCAACATGGTAATAACCGTGGTGCAAACACCATCACTGAGTTTGAGATGCAACAAGAGAAGATTGTAAACGCGATTCTTCGCTTGGATGCTGACATCATCGGCTTGATGGAAATTGAGAACAACGGATTTGGTGAAGGTTCGGCAATTCAACAGCTTGTGAATCAACTGAATGATCGCATTGAGCATAAGAAAGACCGTTACACCTTTGTGGCTGTCGACTCTAATGAAGATGGCGTTACCGACGAAATGGACTCGATCGGCACTGATGTGATTACTACGGGTGTTATCTACCGTAAGAAGGTGGTTAAGCTTAAAGACAGCCGTGTCATCGCGATGCCAAGCCAGCAAGCACCAGAGGTGTTAGACGACTCAGGTAAGGTGATTGAAGATGGTAAGAACTACCAACGTGACTCATTGGCACCAACCTTTAAGGTGAAGGGTACCAAAGAGAAACTGACTGTAGCGATTAACCACTTTAAATCGAAAGGTTCTAAGTGTTGGGAAGATGCTGCCCCTGTTGAGCAAGGCGGTCAAGGTGGTGTAGATGCCGATAAGCAAGGCTCATGTGAGAACTTCCGTGTTGCAGCGGCGGTTGCGTTGGGCGAAGCACTCGATGGCATTGAAGGTCACAAAGTGATTCTGGGTGATATGAATTCGTACGGCATGGAAGACCCAATGCTAGTGCTGACAGATTACTCTGAAGAGAAGTACGGCAAGCAGATCAAAGCGGCGCGTAACACTTACATTGATGGTGTTGAACAGTTTGGTGATAACGGTGCGGTGATTACTAAGAACTACGGCTACATTAATGCCGTAGCTCAGAAGCACCCAGACAGCTGGAGCTACTCATACAACGATGAAGTTGGCGCTTTAGACCACTTACTGGTGAGCGAGAGCTTAAAAGACATGGTGGTCGACGCGACCGACTGGCATATCAATGGTGGTGAATCGACGCTATTTGACTACAACGAAGAGTACAAAGGCGACCTGCCTAAGTACCAAGACCACTTCCGTTCATCGGATCATGATCCAGCGGTTCTTGAGCTAAAAGTCGGTGGTTCGTTTGGCTTTGGCGCGTTGATGTCACTGTTTGGCCTAGCGATGTGGCGCCGTCGTAAGTAGTGAGCGAATCAGCTTTACTGCTAACGGTGAAAGTGAGTACACATCACCGAATGCGGGTAATTGACAGTTATCTGTAAACAATTAAGGTCAACCTAGGTTGGCCTTAATTATTGGTGAAATGCAGTTTCCACTTGCCTTTCGCTATGGGTATTGCACAATACCGCCCCTATATCTCCCAATCATTTAGTATTTAGCAAACGATTTCACCCATGTTACTTATCATCGATAACTACGACTCTTTTACCTATAACTTGTATCAGTATTTCTGTGAGTTAGGGGTAACTGTAAAAGTTGTACGCAACGATGAAATTGATATTGCGGGCATTGAAGCGCTGAATCCTAGTCACCTTGTGATATCCCCGGGGCCTTGTACACCGGATGATGCGGGTATCTCTCTGCGAGCCATAGAACACTTTGTTGGTAAACTACCTATCTTAGGTGTGTGTCTTGGCCATCAAGCCATTGCTCAGGTGTTTGGCGGTGAAGTGGTGAGAGCCAGACAAGTGATGCACGGTAAAACCTCACCGATACGCCACAATGGTAAGAGTGTTTTCCAAGGGCTGAATAACCCACTAACCGTCACGCGTTACCACTCCCTTGTGGTGAAAAACGGCACACTACCAGATTGCTTTGAACTGACTTCTTGGACAGAGCTGGAAGATGGCAGTATGGATGAGATCATGGGCTATCAACACAAAACCTTGCCAATTGACGCGGTTCAGTTCCATCCTGAATCGATTAAAACAGAGCAAGGGCACCAACTTCTGGCTAACTTTTTAGCACGTTAAGTGTTTAAAGCGGGCGTTTTATTCTCTTAAATAGGTGAGCTTAACCTGCCAACTCCTTCGTTATACGTTTTAATTTGAGTTTTACCGAGCTCGATCCTTCTGACGCTGATCACTTTTTATAACATTTCTTCCTCATCAGGCTAAGTTTTTAGCCTATGCAAAGTTATTCGCCGTATTTCCTTTTGAACCCAATTTACCGCTGTGCCAGTAAGGCTTTGCCTTTGCAGGGTAGGCGTATGCGTAAAAAAAGCTTCATAAAACAGGTTGATTGATGCATAAATAGTCATAGATAGTGAGGTTTAGCTGGTTGTGAGGGATGGCTAAAGAATAATCTACTATTGAAAACGTTAATTAAATGTAAATATAATGCTGCAGCGGGATTGTAGCGAGACAAAATTTTTTCGTCTCACTTATGAATCATTACGCTTATTTGCGAAGCTTGCGGTATCGAGAAGGAATGTACGATGACAGTGGAAAATAATGTAGAACGTAGTCTGTTTAATGAGGTGATGGTGCCTTGTTATAACCCAATGGAAATGATCCCGGTAAAAGGGGAAGGCGCACGCGTATGGGACCAACAAGGCCGAGAGTATATCGACTTTGCTGGTGGTATTGCTGTGAGCTGTTTGGGTCACTGTCACCCAGCAATGGTGAATGCCGTTACTGAGCAAGCAAACAAGATTTGGCACCTAAGTAATGTAATGACTAACGAACCTGCACTGCGTCTAGCGAAGAAGCTAACTGACGTATGTTTTGCAGAAAAAGTATTCTTTGCGAACTCTGGTGCAGAAGCGAACGAAGCAGCACTTAAGCTAGCTCGTCGTTGGGCGGCGGATGTTCACGGTCCTGAGAAATCTGAAATCATTGCATTCAAACAAGGTTTCCACGGTCGTACATTCTTTACTGTAACCGTTGGTGGTCAAGAAGCTTACTCAGATGGCTTTGGTCCAAAACCTGGCGATGTAACTCACCTACCTTACAACGATATTGCGGCTCTAGAAGCGCATATCTCTGATCGCACTTGTGCCATCATGATGGAACCTCTGCAAGGCGAGGGCGGTATCATCTCTCCAACGGCTGAGTTCGTGAATACGGTTCGTGAACTGTGTGACAAGCACAATGCACTGTTGATTTTTGATGAAGTACAAACAGGTAATGGCCGTACTGGTAACTTCTATGCTTACCAAGGTCTGGGCGTGACGCCAGACATTCTAAGCACAGCGAAGTCTCTAGGTGGCGGTTTCCCTATCGGCGCAATGCTGACGACGTCTGAACTGGCTACACACCTTAAGGTTGGTACGCACGGTTCTACATACGGTGGTAACCCACTGGCGTGTGCGGTAGCTGAAGCCGTGGTTGACGTAGTTAGCCAACCTGAGACTCTAGAAGGCGTAAAAGAGCGTGAAGCGCTATTCCGTGATGGTCTAACTAAGATTAACGACAAATACCAAATTTTCAGTGAGATTCGTGGTAAAGGCCTATTGTTAGGTGCTGCACTGAATGACGAATGGCAAGGTCGTGCGCGTGACGTATTAGTAGCAGCAGGCGAGCAAGGCCTAATGGTACTGGTTGCGGGTGCAAACGTGGTTCGTTTTACTCCATCACTGGTTATCACTAAACAAGAAATTGAAGAAGGCTTATCAAAACTAGACAAAGCAATCGCTACGCTAGTTTAGCCTGAGCGGCGTCATAGGAATGATCGCCATTAGAGCGATCCCATGACGTACTGCTAAAGGCCCAAGCTTCTGGTTTTGGGCCTATTTTGCATCTGGAGGGAATATTGATGCTAGTTGTTCGCCCAATAAAACTGTCTGATTACGATGCGCTGCACACCTGTGCAGTTGAATCAGGTCATGGATTCACATCTCTTCCGGTTAACGAAGAATTGTTAACTAACCGAATTACCCATTCTGAATACAGCTTTGCGAAAGCAGACGTGACCGAACCCGGTGATGAAGGCTATCTAATGGTGGGTTTCGACGCTGAAACTGGCGAAGTTGCTGGTACAACGGGTATCGAAGCTTCCATTGGCTGGGATGTGCCTTTTTACTCGTACCACATCAGTAAAGTGGTTCACTCTTCACAGCGCCTTAAAGTGAATAACGTGGTTAAGCTGTTGACGTTTGGTAATAACTACACAGGCTGCAGCGAAATTTGTACGCTGTTCTTACGTCCTGATTACCGCAAAGGCTTAAACGGTCGACTGATGTCTAAGTGTCGTTTCCTACTGATGGCTGAGCACCCAGAGCGTTTCTCAAAAACGATCTTTGCTGAGATGCGTGGTGTATCAGATGCAGAAGGCAACTCGCCATTCTGGAAGTGGTTGCAAGAGCACTTCTTCTCAATTGATTTCACACTAGCCGATTACCTAACGGGTATTGGTAAGAAAGGCTTCATCGCGGACCTTATGCCGAAACTGCCAATCTATGTAAACCTATTGAGTGAAGAAGCTCAGGCGGTGATTGGTCAAGTGCACGATAACACCCGCCCAGCATTGAAACTGTTGGAACGTGAAGGTTTCACGAATCGTGGTTATGTCGACATCTTTGATGCGGGACCAACGGTCGAGTGTGATTTAAGAAACATCGAATCTGTACGTCACTCTATTCGAGCACAGGTTCAAATTGCAGAGCACTCTAGCTCTAAAGACTTCCTAATTGGTAATACCTCATTTGAGAACTTCCGCGCAGTGGCCGCGAAAGGTGCGTATGACCAAGCAAGCGACACAGTGATTTTATCATCTGAAGTAGCAAGCGCTCTTGAAGTAAAAGAAGGCGAATTCGTTCGCATGCTGGCTCAATAAGAGCGGCGATTATCTGTCGAAGATTTTAAGGATAGAAGTATGACTCAGTGGATAGCAGGACAATGGGTAGCAGGTCAAGGTGA
This sequence comes from Vibrio sp. 070316B, assembly GCF_013114115.1. Lineage (NCBI taxonomy): Bacteria > Pseudomonadati > Pseudomonadota > Gammaproteobacteria > Vibrionales > Vibrionaceae > Vibrio > Vibrio sp. 070316B. The sequence goes on from NZ_VTYC01000012.1 coordinate 100,111, forward strand.
TGCCATGACATCAGTAAGCCCATACAACAATGAAGTAGTGTGGCAGGGTGATAGCGCAACACCGGCACAGGTTGAATCTGCAGTGGCAGCGGCTCGCGAAGCGTTCCTAGTTTGGAAAAAACTGAGCTTTGCTGAGCGTGAAGCGATCGTGTTGAAGTTCGCGGAAAAAGTAAAAGAGAACAGCGAAGAGATCGCGCAAATTATCGCAAAAGAGACGGGTAAACCTATTTGGGAAACTCGTACTGAAGCGGGCGCAATGGCGGGCAAGATCGCTATCTCTATTCGTGCTTATCACGAGCGTACCGGGGAAGCATCACGTGAAGCGGCTGGTAACCAAATTGTACTTCGTCACCGTCCATTGGGCGTGATGGCGGTATTTGGTCCTTACAACTTCCCTGGCCACCTACCAAATGGTCATATTGTTCCTGCATTGCTATCGGGAAATACAGTGGTATTCAAACCTTCAGAGCAGACGCCTTGGACAGGTGAGTTCGCAATGAAGCTATGGCAAGAAGCGGGTCTTCCTGCTGGCGTAATCAACCTAGTGCAAGGTGCTAAAGAGACAGGCATCGCACTAGCAGATGCTAAAGGTCTTGATGGCGTGCTATTCACGGGTAGTGCTAATACGGGTCATATCCTGCATCGTCAATTCGCGGGTCAACCGGGCAAGATGCTGGCACTAGAGATGGGTGGTAATAACCCTATGGTGATCAGTGACCAATACGGTGACGCAGACGCAACGGTATACACCATTATCCAATCAGCGTTCATCAGTGCTGGTCAACGTTGTACATGTGCTCGTCGCCTGTATGTTCCTGTTGGCGAGAAGGGTGATCTGCTACTCGACAAACTGGTCGCAGCGACGCAAAAGATTCGTGTTGATCAGCCATTCGCTGAACCTGCACCTTTCATGGGGCCTCAAATCTCTGAAGCTGCCGCTAAGTTTATTCTAGACGCACAAGCTAACCTGCAATCGTTAGGTGGTGTCAGCCTAGTAGAGGCAAAAGCAGGCGAAGCGGCGTTTGTTTCTCCAGGCATTATCGATGCAACCAATATTGCTGAACTGCCAGATGAAGAGTACTTCGGCCCATTGCTACAAGTGGTTCGTTATCAGTCGCTAGAGCAAGCGGTTGAATTAGCTAACGACACACGCTTTGGTTTGTCAGCAGGTTTAGTATCGACAGACGATTCTGAGTGGGAATACTTCGTTGACCATATCCGTGCGGGTATTGTTAACCGCAACCGCCAACTCACAGGCGCAAGTGGTGATGCACCATTTGGTGGTCCGGGTGCTTCTGGCAACCTACGCCCAAGTGCTTACTATGCGGCAGATTACTGTGCTTACCCAATGGCTTCAATGGAAGGTGGTGAAACTCAACTGCCAGCTACGTTTAGCCCAGGTATCGAGCTGTAGTTTAGATTGATATTGAGCTAAGGCTCATTCATTAGTTATGAAATAAGGAAGCAGCGTATCGCTTCCTTGTTTTAACCACGCTCAGCGTCAAGATTGGGCGGTAGATAATAATAGAACAAGTATGTCACAGGCTGATGGCTGCTGACTTTGTGTCTCAGTCTCTCCCTTTCTAATCCAAATTACTAGCTTGCTAGAACCTCTGACAAGGAGTCACCATGACGCCCGATCTACTCTTTAAATCTCTATGGGACGATTACATTCACAGGCTTTGTCCATCCGCAGAGAAAGTACATCATTTGCTAAAAGAAGATGAAGCGCTGATCAACGATCACATTGCATTGCGTACTTTTAATGTTGCTCCTCTTGGTATCGAAACATTAGCCAAACCTTTCCTTGAGTTAGGTTATAAGGCATGTGGCGATTACCTGTTTGAAAGCAAGAAGCTAGTGGCTAAACACTACGAACACCCAGATCCAAAACAACCGAAAGTGTTCATCAGTGAGTTGAAGGTAGAAGAGTGTTCTAGTGAATTACAGCAGATCGTTGCCAAATTGGTTGAGCAGGTTGATGCAAGTAAGTTAGAGGGGCATGAATTCCTATTTGGTGGCCGCCTTTGGGACTTGAGCTTCGCTGATTTCCAACTGTTAGCAAAAGAGAGCGAATACGCTTCTTGGTTAGCCGCTCACGGTTACGGTGCTAACCACTTCACGGTTAGTGTCAATCAACTGAACAAGTTCGATGAAGTACAAGCAGTAAATGACTACCTGAGTGATGCTGGCTTTACGATTAACGCATCTGGTGGTGAGGTAAAAGGCTCTCCAGAGGTGTTATTAGAGCAATCATCAACAATGGCAGACAAAGTGCCAGTGGCATTTGTTGAAGGCAATGAGATGATTCCTGGTGGCTTCTATGAGTTCGCTAAGCGCTATCCAATGGCCAATGGTGAGCTTTACACCGGTTTTGTTGCGGCATCGGCGGATAAGATCTTCGAAAGCACCAACGGTTAAAGAAAGATACAAGTACGGGCTTTGCCCTAGAGATGCGGGTACGCTTCGCTTCGAGAGTGTTTACAAGGCGAGAGCCTCATGTGTTCCATTCGTATCTCGTATCTCGTATCTCGTATCTCGTATCTCGTATCTCGTATCTTCTCTCGATAAAGAAAAAGCCACCAAATTCGCATTTGGTGGCTTTGATATTTTTGACTCAGTTAATCGAGATTAACGAGTGCCGTATACCACGATAGTTTTACCGTGTGCAGAAATTAGGTTCTGCTCTTCTAGCATCTTCAAGATACGACCTACTGTCTCACGAGAACAACCAACGATTTGGCCAATCTCTTGACGAGTGATCTTGATTTGCATGCCGTCAGGGTGAGTCATTGCATCTGGCTGTTTCGCTAGGTTTAGTAGCGTTTGAGCGATACGACCTGTTACGTCAAGGAACGCTAAGTCACCAACCTTTTGGCTAGTTACTTGTAGGCGGCTTGCCATTTGCGCTGAAAGACGCATTAGGATGTCTGGGTTCACTTGGATAAGTTGACGGAATTTCTTGAAAGAAATTTCAGCTACTTCACAAGGAGATTTAGCACGAACCCAAGCAGTACGCTCTTGGTCTTCTTCGAACAAGCCTAGCTCACCGATGAAGTCGCCTTGGTTTAGGTAAGAAAGAATCATTTCCTTACCTTCTTCGTCTTTGATAAGAACTGCCACAGAACCTTTAACGATGTAGTACAAGGTTTCTGCCTTTTCACCAGCATGAATCAAAGTACTTTTTGAAGGGTACTTATGAATATGACAGTGTGAAAGGAACCACTCTAATGTTGGATCGGTTTGAGGTTTACCTAGAACCATAATATCTCACTTCCTCTGCAGGGTATGCTTGCCGCTTTCCGTATTTTAGCTAAGCCTGAATTGACTTCTTAGGATAAGAGCACTCGATGAGCGCTGCAAGCTATCTTGTGTTTCGTTTAAGAATAGTATCCTTTTTCAGGTACTATTTCTTGATTTTAATCGTGACCAAGCTACGATTTTTTACGCAAAATTGTGCACATGATCACGGTATGAAAAGTAATCAACCAGAACGTCGTTTTGTTAACCTATTTTTCCGGTTTCGATGAGTTGTTGTAGGATTGGCCTTACAATGAGCTCCATAGCAAAACTCATCTTGCCTCCTGGCACAACTAGCGTGTTATGACGAGACATAAATGAGCCATCAATCATTGCCAAAAGGTAAGGGAAATCGACGTTTTTGATACCACGCAAACGTATAACTACGAAGCTTTCGTCTAAACTTGGAATCCCTTTGGCGTTGAGTGGGTTCGATGTATCTACGGTTGGAACACGCTGAAAGTTGATATGTGTACGTGAAAACTGCGGGGTAATGTAGTTAAGGTAATCATCCATTGAACGTACAATAGAGTCCATTACCGCTTCTCGAGAGTGGCCACGATCGCGAGTGTCACGAACGAATTTTTGAATCCACTCTAGGTTTACGATAGGGACCATGCCGATCAGCAGATCGACGTGTTGAGATACGTTGATGTCGCCATCAACCACTCCACCGTGCAGGCCTTCGTAAAACATCACGTCTGAATTTTCAGGGATATCTTGCCATGGCGTAAAGGTGCCCGGCATTTGATTATAAGGGACAGCTTCGTCAAACGTATGTAGGTAACTACGTACTTGGCCAGTACCTTCATTTCCGTATTTACGGAAAAACTCTTCTAAGGCTCCGAAGTCGTTGGCTTGTGGACCAAAGTAGCTGATGTGCTTACCTTGCTCGCGCGCCTTACGGATCTCGACGTCCATCTCTGGTCGAGTGAAGCGGTGGAAACTATCCCCTTCAACCCAAGCAGCCTTCACGTCCATCATATTGAACATTTTGCGGAAGGCTTCTGAGGTGGTGGTGGTGCCGGCTCCTGAGGAACCCGTCACCGCAATAATTGGATGTTTAGCGGACATGACAACCCTTGTCTTATGAGTAACTTACTTGTTAGCAATCGTTTTCCACTATAACACGGCTCTTTTCTCAACGCAGCTTAGAAGCGTTTTGTGAGCTGGATATCAACGGTCTCGTGCAGTTCGGAAAATACAATGTTGGCCTCACCTGAAGCTAATTGATGTTTCACTTGATCAATCTTGTTTTGTAGGGAGATCTCAACGTCGCCGTAGTCTGTTCCCTCACGCAAGACGAATTCTTTGATGAGGTTTTCGAGCGTATCAGGCTCAATGTCTTTCCATGGGATGATCATAAATACTTCTCTCTTTTATGTTCATTGATATGTTGATGAGTGTGTCTAGTGATGTTTTTAGTACAACCCCAATTAGGGGCTGCGCTATCTTATCAAGGTTTCGCTTTTATATTTAGCAGGCTTGGCCGTTATGCCGAATCTTGAATACTTTCATAGTAGGCAGGCAGCGCTTCTTCTAGCCAAAACCTTGGCTTGAGCGTACTTCCTGTAATGAACCCGACATGACCCCCTTTCTGGAACAAGCGATAATCGATGTTATCCGGTAGGACGAATTTTGGAATCACATCGTCAGTCATGAAAGGATCGTCCTTGGCATGAATGATCTGGGTCGGTAGTTTTATCTGATTGAGCTTAGGAAGAGCGGAACATTGTGCGTAGTAGTCTTGAGCGTTCTTGAATCCGTGCAGGGGTGCGGTGATACGTTCATCAAATTCGTACAGCTTATCAATCTTCTTGATCGTCTCTGCGGTGATATCGAGCTTCTCTTGCAGTAGGTTAATCTTTTTTAAGGCATTAGATTTGAGAGAGCTGAGCAGGTACTTCTTGTAGAGCTTAGAAAAGCCTTTCTCAATGCGACTCGCGCAACAAGCCAGATCAAATGGGGCTGACACTATGGTCGCTGCTGACAACAAGGGGTCGTCTGAGTACTCAGCAAGATAGTTTGCCAACATGTTCCCGCCTAAAGAGATGCCGACCGCCACCTTAGGGTTATTGGGAAACTGTGCGTGCAGGTGTCTTAGAAAAAAGCGGGCATCTTCGACTTCGCCAGAGTGATACGCACGGGCTAAACGGTTCGGTTTACCACTGCAGCCTCTAAAATGCATCATCACAGACAACCAACCATCTTTGGCAAATGCATTCATCAGTCCGTTGGCATAAGGGCTCTCAAAGCTGCCCTCCAGTCCATGGAACAGAATAAAGATAGGTTTGTTACTGCTGGGCTTATCGCCGTCTGGTGACTCACTCCAAGCAAGATCGAGAAAATCACCATCGCTTGTTTCTAAGGTTTGCCATTGAGGGTGAAACAACGCCTGCTTTCTGATAAATCTTGGCACTAAGGTTTGTAAGTGTGGATTAGATAAACCAGCAGCTGCGGTAAATATGGTCATAAAACAGTCCGTACTTTTTTATGGGCTTTAAAAAGTGTTGAGTATTGCGATGCGCCCACGTTTTTATTTGAGCTTGGTTGATTCTCGGCATAAGCGCAAGCGTTTCACTGCGACTCGATGCAAAAATAGGTGATGGGTAACTGATTGAATATTATAAAAGTTGAACGAGTTAACCCTTGTCCGTGATGAATATTACCTTTGATGTTCACATCACAAGTATCAGTGTCAGACAAGCTTGTGCCTGAACTGGATAAAAGAGAAAAGAAACGAGTTAAGGTTGAGGGGCGGGTTCAGAAAATGCGTCGTAGAGGTTTTCAGCCCCGAGTAGACGACAATATTGCAGAGCCAGTGGGGTCTGTTGATTGGTGAATAGCTGCAGCGAGTTGATACAGTCAACAAGGTCGGATTGCTGCTGCTTCTCAAGTTGCAGTTCAAACTGTAAGGCTTCACGGTAGAGAGAGTCGACAACATGCTCTTTAAGGTGTTTGCGCAGCTCTCGATAGCTATGCAGTAGAGTCTCAGAGCGGCTTAAGCACTGCTGCACTTTGTGCCACTCTTCTTCTGCAAAAGACAATTGCTGCTCATCAAGCCATTTGAGGAGCAGCAGTAGATTGACGTTGCCGTGGAATTGGTTTTGCAAAGCTAAGCACGCATCTTTAACACCACGCACACTGTAGTACTGAAGGCTAAATTGCCATAGTCTTTCCAGTGTGAGTGATATTGGGGCGTGCTTTAGGCTCATAAACTATCCATATCCTGTTCCATCTGCTCAAGCTCTTCTTGAGTGGACATCCAATCCATTTCAACTTCTTCCAGTTGTGACTTACTGCTCGCTTGTAGAGCGAGTACTTCATTCAGTTTAGCCTTATTTTCAGCTTCATACAGTGAAGTGTCGGATAATTGTTGTTCAGCTTCTTCAAGAGCAAGCGTCAGTTTATCCATCTGCTTTTCAAATTGAGTCAGCTTTTTACGGATTGGCGCGGTTAACTTACGGAACTCCGCTTCTTTACGTTTTTGCTCTTTTTTCGCAGCAGCACTGTTGGCGCCATCTTTCGTTGGAGCCTGTGCTTGTGCTTCTTTGCGTTCCACTTTTTGCTGTTCGGTGAGCCACTTGTAGTAATCGTTCAGGTCACCGTCAAACGGTGCAACTTGGCGGTCGTGTACAAGGTACAGGTCATCGGTAGTTGCACGAAGTAGGTAACGGTCGTGCGATACGATAACCATTGCGCCTTCAAATGTCTGAAGAGCAAACGTCAGCGCTTGACGCATGTCGAGATCCAAGTGGTTGGTTGGTTCATCGAGTAGTAACAGGTTCGGTTTTTGCCAGACCAGCAGTGCCAACACTAAACGTGCTTTCTCACCACCTGAGAAAGGCGCTACTTTATCCAGTGCTTTCTCGCCTTGGAAGCCGAAGCTACCAAGGTAATCACGAAGCTGTTGTTCGGTGTGCTTAGGCGCAATCTGCATCATGTGTTGCAGTGGTGTCTCTTCTGGGTGCAGCGTTTCTAGTTGATGCTGTGCGAAGTAACCAATCTTAACGCCTTGTGAGTAGCTCAGCTCGCCACCTTGCTGTTTCAGTTCGCCAGAAAGCAGCTTAATAAGCGTCGATTTACCTGCGCCGTTTCGACCCAGTAGACCGATACGGCTGCCTGGAACCAGGTTAAGGCGAATCTTCTCTAGAATTAGGTTGTCGTCGTAGCCCGCAGATACTTCATCCATCATCATGATTGGGTTTGGTAGTGCGTCAGGTTCTCTGAACTCAAAGCTGAATGGGTTATCAAACTGAGCGGGCAGTACTTGTTCCATTTTTTCGAGTGCTTTAATGCGGCTTTGCGCTTGGCGAGCCTTTGAAGCTTTATAACGGAAACGGTCGATGTAGCTCTGCATGTGAGCCATCTGCTTTTGCTGCTTCTGGTACATCGCCTGTTGCAGAATCAGCTTTTGCGCTCGTTGATTCTCAAACGATGAGTAGTTGCCTGTGTACTCATTTAACTTTTGGTTTTCAACATGCACGATACGATTGACGATAGGATCTAAGAAGTCTCTATCGTGCGAGATAAGTACTAGCGTACCAGGGTAGGTTTGTAACCAGCGCTCTAGCCACATTACTGCATCCAAGTCCAAGTGGTTGGTTGGCTCATCGAGCAGCAGTAAGTCACTGCGGCATAGTAGGGCTTGAGCTAGGTTCAAACGCATACGCCAACCACCTGAGAATTGAGTCAGGTTCCATGTCATTTGTTCTTGGCTAAAGCCTAGGCCGTCTAGCAATTCGGCTGCGCGAGCTTTGATGCTGTAACCACCAATGGTCTCTATCTTGCCGTGAATCTCTGCGACGAGTGTGCCGTTGTCGGCTACTTCCGCTTTTTGTAGCTGATCTTCAAGGCCACGATATTCACGGTCACCATCAATCACGTATTCAATTGCTGTTCTTTCTAATGCTGGAGTTTCTTGAGCAACCCACGCCATTTCCCAATGAGCAGGTTTGCTGAATGAGCCAGCATCAATCGATAGCTCGTCTTTAATTAAAGCGAACAGCGTCGATTTACCACAACCGTTTTTGCCTACCAAGCCAATCTTGTCGCCAGGGTGAAGAGTCGCAGATGCTTGGTCGAGGAGGGGCTTACCGCCGCGTAGCAATTGAATATCAGAGAAAGTAATCATAGAAATAGCATAGAAATTAGAGATGAACAGACGCCTGCATAGTAGGCTGAAACCAGATAAAAGTCGATCACAATGCAATTTGCGTTATGATGCCAATAACATATTAATAACTTTTGCTTAAATTCTTGTGGCCTTGCCACCGTTTAGCCTTAAAAGGAATGCTTCAAAGGAATGAGTAATACTCCCTCGACAGACAAAACCGTGCCTAAGGTGTTAATCATCTACGCACACCCAGAGCCACAAACCTCTATTGCTAATCAGATGATGGTCAAGAAGGTAGAGTCGCTCGGGCATGTCAAAATTCACGATCTTTATGCCATCTATCCTGATTTCTTTATCGATGTGCCTTATGAGCATGAATTACTCCTTGAGTACGATGTGATTGTGTTCCAACACCCTCTGTTTATGTATTCCTGCCCTTCATTGCTAAAAGAGTGGTTTGACCGCGTATTGGGCAAAGGCTTTGCGTTTGGTGAGCAAAGTGCACTGAAAGGTAAACATTGGCGAAGTGTTATCACTACGGGTGGTAAAGAAGAGGCGTTTGGAGCAGCAGGCTATAATAAATATCCATTACAAGAGATTTTACAACCTTTCGAACTCACAGCTGCTTTGTGTCAGATGAATTGGATACCACCATTGGTTTTACACTGGGCACGAAATGTCACAGATATGACACGGTATCAACATGCAGAAGCGTATCGAAACTGGTTGCGAGACCCGCTACAAGATATAGGAGCGAACGATGGCTCTGACTAATGAATTTTTGCAAAGTAGCGTTATATTTTTAGCTGCCGCGGTGGTTGCTGTTCCTATCGCACAACGCGCAGGTTTAGGCTCAGTTTTGGGCTACTTGCTGGCGGGTGTGGCAATTGGCCCATGGGGGCTTGGTTTAATTAGTGACGTAGAAGCGATTCTACACTTTTCCGAATTCGGGGTGGTGCTGCTGCTCTTCCTGATTGGTTTAGAGCTTAACCCTAAAAAATTGTGGCAGATGCGAGCACCTATTCTCGGGCTCGGTGGCGCGCAAGTGCTGATTACCACTCTGATCATCACCGCTATCGCTTGTATGTTTGGCTTAACCTGGCAAACGAGCTTAGTAATAGGTATGGGTTTAGCCTTATCTTCGACCGCGATCGCTTTAAGGGTTATTGAAGAACGAGAGCTTGGTGGCAAAGAAGCAGGCCAGTCAGGTTTCGCAGTACTACTTTTCCAAGATATTGCCGTGATCCCTATGTTGGCTATGCTGCCTCTGCTTGCAGGTAACACCGGCGGCAGCTGGGCAGACATGTTGTGGATGTTAGGTGGTGTGGTTGGTTTGCTGGTGGGCGGTCACTTCTTGTTGAGGCCTCTTTTCCGCTATGTGGTAATGAGTGGTGTACGTGAGTTGTTCACCGTTGCTGCTCTGCTATTGGTGATTGGTATTGCCGTTATCATGCAACAAATTGGCTTGTCGATGGCATTGGGTACTTTCTTAGCGGGCGTACTTCTGGCTGAGAGTGAATACCGACATGAGCTGGAAATCGCGATTGACCCATTCAAAGGATTACTACTTGGTCTGTTCTTCATCTCAGTGGGTATGGCCGTTAACTTGGGATTGTTGGCCGAAAGCCCATTTGCAATATTGATCGCTGTTCTAGCGCTAGTCGTACTAAAGGGTTTGGTTCTGTACGCCCTTGCGCGAGTGTTTGGTACTCAAGCCAAAGCGCGTAGTCGCATGGCAATGATTCTTAGCCAAGGTGGTGAATTTGCTTTCGTTATCTTCACGGCGGCAAGTGCACAAGGTATCTTGAGTGGTGAGCAAGTATCGTTCTTGCTAGTAGTTGTGAGTTTATCAATGGTGACCACACCATTAATGCTTAAGCTACAAGATAAGTTCTTTGCTCGCCAATTGAATCAAATCAGTGAGAATGCGATGTCTTCGGATGTGGTTGACCGTAGCCCTCGAGTGATCATCGCCGGCTTTGGTCGTTTTGGTCAGATCATTGGTCGTCTGATGTACGCCAATAAGATCCGCATTACGATTTTGGAAAGTGATGCTAGCCAAATCCATATCTTAAGAAAGTTTGGCTACAAGGTGTTTTACGGTGACTCTACACACTTAGAGTTGTTACGCGCAGCGGGAGCGGATAAAGCCGAAGCGATTGTGCTGTGTACTGACTCCCCTGATGAAATCATGAAAACCGTCGATTTGTGTAAGCAACATTTCCCTCGCTTGAAAATTTTAGCGCGTGCTCGAAGTCGTGTTGAGGCGTATCAATTGCTTAATCACGGGGTAAACAACTACTCGCGTGAAACCTTCCTTGGGGCATTGGACCTTGGTCGTCAAACTCTGACTGAACTCGGCATGCACCCATATAAAGCGAAGCGAGCAGAAGCACATTTTAGGAAGTTGGATAATGGTATGCTGAAAGAATTACTGCCTCAGCATAATGAAGACGCAGAATTAGCCCAAAGAGCGAAAGAGGCTCGTAAAGAGCTTGAAGAGATCTTTGGACACGAGATGGAGAATGACCACCAATCTCGAAACTATTGGCAATAGCCTCAGCTTAGAGTGAATGGTTCGAGCTTGTAATGAATGCTTTAAACCAAAAGCCATTGCCCAGAGATACCTAATAATAAACGTGGTCCTATTCGCTTTCACATCAAGCATAGAGAACTGCGAATCCAGAGTAGTAAAGGATATTAACGTGAAACAGAAAAAACGCTTTATCGCAGGGGCGAGCTGCCCAAGCTGCAATACTCAAGACACGCTTCGTTGGTGGATTGAGAATAATATCGAGCTGGTGGAATGTGTCGATTGTGACTTCTCAGAGCAACGTAAACCGAAAACTGTAGAGAAATCTGAACACGCGAATCAAGAAATGATCGGTATTTTTAAGCCTGAATGATTGAGTTTCGATAATTGATCCCCATAATATCCGGGTACAGAATTTTTCCTAAGCTCAACTGTTGGAGCTTAGTCCAAACCTCCTTGGAGCTCTCATGAAAATTGAAAAGAACGTAGTAGTTAGTGTTGCATATCAAGTGAAACTTGAAGATGGCGTAGTAGTTGACCAATCAACTGCAGAAGCTCCACTAGATTACCTTCACGGTCATAACAACCTAATTACAGGTCTTGAAAAAGAGCTTGAAGGCAAAGTAGCTGGCGACAAGTTCTCTGCAACTGTTACTCCAGAAGACGCTTACGGCGAGCACAACGATGCTCTAGTACAACGTGTTCCTGCTGACGTATTCCAAGGTGTTGAACAAATCGAAGTTGGCATGCGCTTCCTAGCGGATACTGACCAAGGTCCAATCCCAGTAGAAGTAACTGAAGTAGACGGCGACGAAGTTGTTGTTGATGGCAACCACATGCTAGCTGGCCAAACTCTAACGTTTGACGTTGAAGTAGTTGCGGTTCGTGAAGCGACTGAAGAAGAAGTTCAACACGGCCACGTACACCAAGCTGGTGGCTGTGGCAGCCACGGTCACGACCATGACCACGAAGGCGGTTGCTGTGGTGGCGAAGGCCACGACCACGGTGAAGAGAAAAAAGACGGCTGCTGCGGCGGCGGTAGCTGTGGTTCTCACTAATACCGACCTAACGGATTAGTTCAAGAATATGAAAGCCTCCCTTGTGGAGGCTTTTTTCGTATTGGGGTTGTGCTTTCTGGCGTGAGCATGACCGCTAGCGAAAGATTTGTTGTTGCTATCAGACATCGAGCTTTGGATATGATATTGATAGCGACAGATAACAAGAATACGTCAGTGGAGAGTTTAGATGTCGCAACCTTTTTCAATTGCCATTCATGGTGGTGCTGGCACCATCTTGCGAGAGCAAATGAGTGATGAGCTAAAAGCGAGCATTACCGAGGCTTTGGAAAAGTCGGTTTTGGCTGGCTATCAAGTACTGCAGTCGGGTGGTGATGCTTTGGATGCGGTAGTGGCATCGGTTAAGGTGATGGAAGACAGCCCACACTTCAATGCGGGCAAGGGATCCGTTCTTACGCATGATGAGTTTGTTGAGATGGATGCGTCTGTAATGCACGGTCGTGAAATGGATGCGGGTGCTATTGCTGGTGTTCGCCACATTAAAAACCCGATCGAATTAGCCCGCGATGTGATGCTGAAAAGCGACCATGTATTGTTGATTGGAGAAGGGGCCGAAAAGTTTGCCTTTGAACACGACTATACCTTTACCGAGCAAGACTACTTCTTCACTGAGCGCCGTTACGATCAGCTTCAATCGATGAAAGAGAAGGGCATATTTGCTTTGTCTGAAGCGAAATATGATGAGCAGCAAGCTGAGAAGTACCCTGATGACAAAAAATACGGCACGGTTGGCGCGGTGGCATTAGACCAAGCCGGTAACTTGGCGGCAGCGACCAGTACTGGCGGTGTGACAAACAAGAAGTACGGCCGTGTCGGCGATTCGCCAATCATTGGCGCGGGCACTATTGCTGAGAATGGCAATGTTGCGGTTTCTACTACTGGCATGGGGGAGTTCTTCTTAAGAAAAATGGTTGCCAGTGATGTGGCTGCGCGCATGCGTTATCTCAAAGAAGATGTTCATACCGCATGTGAACACATTATCCAAGGTGAGCTGAAAACCATGGGTGGCGAAGGTGGTTTGATTGCGATTGATGACCAAGGTGATATTCATTTCGGCATGAACAGTTCCGGCATGTACCGCGCTAGCGTTGATACAGAAGGGCGAGTGGAAGTTAAGATCTATGCCGATGACTAACCAAGCTCCGGTGTAACTCAAACTCCCAATCAGATAAACAAAAGGCGACAGATAATCTCTGTCGCCTTTTGTTTTTCAACCAGACCAACAAGCCGCAGCTCATTGGCAACGCACATTAGTAATGTGGTGGTGGCGTTTCTTCAGATGCGTCAGCTAAGTTCGAACCATCAATGTTCTTCACTTTACCCACTACATACTTCATTTGGTCTTGCATCTTAGTGATCAACATCTGTTGTTGGCTAAGCGCTTCATTAAGTTCTTCAATGGTTTGCTCTTGGAAAGCTAGCTGACATTCTAAGTCATTCACGCGGCTTTCTAACTGTTCAACTCGCTTTTCTGTCATCGTTCTTAATCCACATTCCAAGCTTGGGCGATGCCCGCAGAGGTGCCCGATATTACACGGTTCTTATCATCAAAGGCTGCATCATACACTACCGCACGAGGAGGGCGAGTATCTTTTAATGGCTCTGCATCGTGTCGTGAAAGTCGTTTGCCGTCCTCAGTATTCCAAACGCTGACTTGGCTTGACGGGGTACCTGTCACCAACATGCTGCCATCATCGGAAAAACGGGCACTGGAGAATATCAGCTGTCGAGACCAACTCTGTAGCTGGGCTTGAGGTTCGCCCGTTTCAAGATCCCAAATCATCGCTTGATTACCACCATCAGAGGTAAAAGCTAAATTGCCATCGCGCTGTAGGGCAACACGTACTACTCTTTGTTCATGCTCGAAGGTTCGCAGCACTAAGCCTGATTCGGTATCCCATAGGTAGGCCTTATAGTCGTTACCGCCAGAAAGAGCATAGCGGCCATTAGATGAAAGGGCGACGGAATTAACTTTTTCTCGGTGAGCGAGGAACTCCAGACGGCGTCCGGTGACTAAGTCCACATAGATGGCTTTACCATTAGACAAACCGAGCAGTACTTTTTCACCATTGCTAGAGATATCAACATCGCGAATTAAGCCGTCTGAGATAGACCATAGCCCTTCAGCTTGGGTCCAGGATAGGTCCCAAACGGCGAAGTTCATCTGGCTGGCAGTAATGGCAAAGCGGCCATTGTCAGAGATTCGAATGCGCGATACTTGGTTTGCGGACTGATCTTGAGGGCCGAGTTGGGCTAACTCTTTGTTTTCGGCAAGGTCCCAAAGTAGCAATTGTTTTTGCTGAGAGTAGAGCAGGGCGAAGCGTCCATCTCTGCTTAAGGCAAAGCTGGTGGCGCCGCTGGGCTCAATTTCCCAACGCTGCTCATCGTCTTGAAAGAAAAAGCATCCATTTAACAAGGTGATGACAATTGCACATAGCAAGGAATGGAAAAATATTTGCATCACTTCTAATAATCCGGTTTGTGTCGAAAGACATATGACTAGTATATTGTTATAACTAACGTATTCACACCAATCTAATCATTAGATTTGTGCACAATAACCAATGGCTTGGCCATTAATTGGAGAATTCAATGAAATCAGTTTTAAAAGTATCACTGCTTGCCGCAACGGTTATGCTAGCAGTTGGTTGTCAGAAAGAAGAACCAAAGGCAGAAGCACCTCAAGTAGAAGAAGTTAAAGTAGAAGCAGTAAACTTTAAAACCGAAGATGACAAAGCGGCATACGCAATCGGCGTATCTTTCGCAAACTACCTGAGCACAAGCATTGATAAGCCAAGCGAGCTAGGCATTAATCTAGACAAAGACATGGTTCTTCAAGGTATTGAAGACGTATTCGCAGAGAAAACTGCACTTAACGAAGAAGAAACTCGTGCAGCGCTTGAAGCTCTAGACAAGCGTGTTGCTGAAACTATGCAAGCACAAGCGGCAGAGAAATCAGCTGAAACTAAGAAAGCAGGTGACGACTTCCGTGCTGAGTTCGCAAAAACTGAAGGCGTTAAGCAAACTGAATCTGGCCTACTTTACCAAGTAATGACACAAGGTGAAGGCGCTTCTCCAAAAGACACAGATACCGTTCAAGTACACTACAAAGGTACATTAACTGACGGTACTCAGTTCGACAGCTCTTACGACCGTGGCGAACCAGCAACATTCCCACTAAACCGCGTAATCCCAGGTTGGACTGAAGGCGTACAACTAATGCAAGTTGGTTCTAAGTACAAATTTGTAATCCCGCCAGAGCTAGCATACGGTGAGCAAGATACACCGACTATCCCTGCTAACTCAACGCTAGTATTCGAAGTTGAACTACTAAGCATTGATAACGCTGAAGCACCTGCTGCTCAGTAATAATTGCAAGAAATCCTGCTGTAAAAAGCGTTGATTGACTAAAAAGCCTAACTTTTCGTTAGGCTTTTTTTATGATTCGAATATGAGTATTTGATTTTTAAACTTGTTCTAAATCACTAGTTGCAATGTTAGCTAGGTGTGCAATTAAAATTTTCTGATAAACTTACATAAATTTGTTGATTTTTCACACGAAGGTAAGGAATAAGTGACTACTACAGAAACAGTCAATGCAGATGTGTTACTTGAAATGGAATCAGTCAATGTCATGCCATTCAGTGAACACGATAAAATCATTCTAAGATCTTATGAAGCGGTGGTAGACGGCATTGCGAGTCTAATTGGCCCATTTTGTGAGATCGTTCTGCACTCTTTAGAAGACCTCAACACCTCTGCAATTAAAATTGCTAACGGTGAGAATACCGGGCGTCAGGTTGGCTCGCCAATTACTGACCTTGCATTGAAGATGCTAAAAGATATCGAAGGTTCTAAACGTAACTTCTCACGCTCATACTTCACCCGTGCTAAAGGTGGCGTGTTGATGAAGTCGATCACTGTGGCTATCCGCAATGGTGAAGACCGAGTGATTGGCCTACTGTGTATTAACGTGAACTTAGATGCGCCTTTCTCACAAGTGCTGCAATCTTTCATGCCGACACAAGACGCAGACGAAGCTGCATCATCGGTTAACTTTGCAAGCGACGTTGAAGAACTTGTCGACCAAACGGTTGAGCGCACCATTGAAGAGATCAATGCCGACAAGTCAGTATCGAACAATACCAAGAACCGTCAGATTGTGATGGAGCTGTATGACAAAGGTATTTTCGATATCAAAGATGCGATTAACCGTGTTGCTGAGCGATTGAATATTTCTAAGCACACCGTGTACCTATATATCCGTCAGCGTAAAACAGAGGATGAAGAGGGTTGTTAAGCTATACACTCCTAGTTAATGGACCTCTCTATGGTTCACAGTCAGCAAGAAGTGCTTACCTGTTTGCCGTGGCTCTGCTTCAACAGGGCCACAAACTCCACAGTGTGTTCTTTTATCAAGACGGCGTAAGTAACGGCTCTGACCTTACTGTGCCGGCTAATGATGAGTTTGATTTGGCTGCGGCTTGGCAGAAATTGGCAAACGAACACAATGTGAGTCTTGAGACCTGTGTTGCGGCGGCACTAAGACGTGGCATCATCAGTTCTGAAGAAGCAGAGCAGCATCAGCTTAGTGGCTCTAACTTAGCTTCTGGATTCACACAGGCTGGTTTAGGTAGCTTATCCGAAGCGCTACTCACGCAAGACAGAGTGGTACAGTTTTGAGAAAATTAGCTTTTGTATTTAATAGCTTTCCCCATACTACCGCTGCGGGTAGGGAAGGTTTAGACGCATTATTAGCTGCGTCGGCTTATAGTGAAGACATCGTGGTATTTTTTGTCGGCGATGGTGTGACTCAGCTTCTTACAGCACAACAGCCTGAACAGACACTTTCACGTGACTACATTTCGGCGTTTAAACTGATGGATCTGTACGACATCGAACAGGTATACGTATGTCAGCGAAGCCTGAATCAGTTTGGCCTTTCAGCTGATGACTTGTTGATTGATGTAACCGTCACAGAAGTCGATGAGTTAGCGCAGACGTTAGCTCAGTGCCAACAGATACTGACTTTCTAGGGAACGCTATGCTTCATATTGTTAAAACAGCCGATAAACTCAAGCTTGCACTCGTCTATTCGCAACCACAGGATCAGTTCTTGTTAGTTGAAGATGCGGTGTATGTTTGCCTTCCAAATCATGAGTTATTCACTCAAATCAGTGCAGTCGAGTATGTGTCGGTATTAAAACCCGATCTAGAGAGTCGTGGCCTACAAAAACTGGCCTCTGAAGCCATCACACAAGTAGGCTTTGATGGCTTTGTTGAATTGACAGTTTTAAACGACAAATCAGTCACTTGGTAGCTATGTTATATCAGCTTGGTCAAAACTAGACCATCCTGAGCTCTAGACGGCTAAAAAAGATCTGTATATTTCTTGACACACATCCCACTGCTGAATAGAATTTTGCGTCCCTAATTGCGACATGTAGTTAGGGATAGATTTTTCACAAAGCTTACTTTCAAGTAAATTTCAGGAGCTAGTTAATGGCAACTATTAACCAGTTGGTTCGCAAACCTCGTGTAAAGCAAGTTGTTAAAAGCAACGTGCCTGCACTAGAAGCGTGCCCACAAAAACGTGGTGTATGTACTCGTGTTTACACTACTACACCTAAAAAACCTAACTCGGCACTACGTAAAGTATGTCGTGTACGTCTAACTAACGGTTTCGAAGTAACTTCGTACATCGGCGGTGAAGGCCACAACCTACAAGAGCACAGTGTTGTACTAATCCGTGGCGGTCGTGTAAAAGACCTTCCGGGTGTTCGTTACCACACTGTTCGCGGCGCACTTGACTGTGCTGGCGTTAACGACCGTAAACAAGGTCGTTCTAAGTACGGTGTGAAACGTCCTAAGTCTTAATTGATTCTCTTTTTTAAAAAGAAATCGTTAAGTAAGGCCAAACACTATTTTATTTATTATTCTGAAAAGTTTTGGAAAAAACCTGAAGAAGACAACGGAGAATATCCATGCCACGTCGTCGCGTAATAGGTCAGCGTAAGATCCTTCCAGATCCAAAGTTCAAATCTGAACTGCTGGCAAAATTCGTTAACATCCTAATGGTTGACGGAAAGAAATCTACTGCAGAGAAAATTGTTTACACTGCACTAGATGCAATGGCTGAGAAGTCTGGTAAAGACCACTTAGCTGTATTTGAAGAAGCTCTTGAAAATGTTCGCCCAGCGGTAGAAGTTAAATCTCGCCGTGTAGGTGGTTCAACTTACCAAGTACCTGTAGAAGTTCGTCCGGTTCGCCGTAACGCTCTTGCTATGCGTTGGGTAGTTGAAGCTGCGCGTAAGCGTGGTGAAAAATCTATGGCTCAACGCCTAGCTGCTGAAATGCTAGACGCGTCTGAGAACAAAGGTACTGCGGTTAAGAAACGTGAAGACGTTCACCGCATGGCTGACGCAAACAAAGCGTTCGCACATTACCGTTGGTAATACCTTTTTAGTGCTGCAAGGTTCCTTGCAGCACTTCTTTAGTTCCTATGCTTATGCTAGGAACTATTGCTATTTCTAGGGCAGGCAAATTTCAACCCTAGGTATAGCAATAGTCCCTAAGTCTCTAATAAGAGGATTCAACCGTGGCTCGTAAAACTCCTATTGAGCAGTACCGTAACATCGGTATCGTTGCTCACGTAGATGCAGGTAAAACAACCACAAGTGAACGTATTCTGTTCTATACCGGTCTTTCTCACAAAATCGGCGAAGTTCACGATGGTGCAGCAACCATGGACTGGATGGAGCAAGAGCAAGAGCGCGGTATTACGATCACTTCAGCAGCAACCACTACGTTCTGGCGTGGTATGGAAGCGCAATTCCCAGATCACCGTATCAATATCATCGACACTCCTGGACACGTTGACTTCACTATCGAAGTAGAACGTTCTCTACGTGTACTTGATGGTGCCGTTGTTGTGTTCTGTGGTTCATCTGGTGTTGAGCCTCAATCAGAGACAGTTTGGCGTCAAGCTGATAAGTACCAAGTTCCTCGTATGGTTTTCGTTAACAAAATGGACCGTACTGGCGCAGACTTCTTGCGCGTTATCGAGCAGATCAAAGACCGCCTAGGCGCGACTCCTGTTCCGATTCAACTGAACATTGGCGCAGAAGAAAACTTCCAAGGCGTTGTCGATCTAATCAAGATGAAGGCAATCAACTGGAACGAAGCTGACCAGGGCATGACTTTTACGTACGAAGACATTCCAGCAGACATGCAAGAAATGGCTGAAGAATATCGTACAGAACTTGTTGAAGCAGCGGCAGAAGCCTCTGAAGAGCTAATGGATAAGTACCTTGAAGAAGGTGAACTGACAGAAGCTGAAATCAAACAAGGTCTTCGTACTCGTACTCTTAATAATGAAATCGTACTAGCAACTTGTGGTAGTGCATTCAAAAACAAAGGTGTACAAGCTGTTCTAGATGCAGTGGTTGATTTCCTTCCTTCTCCAGTTGATGTACCTGCAATTAAGGGCATCGATGAAGACGAGAATGAAGCAGAGCGTCACGCGGACGACAAAGAACCGTTCTCAGCGCTAGCATTTAAGATCGCAACAGACCCATTCGTTGGTACTCTAACTTTCATCCGTGTTTACTCTGGTGTTGTTGAAAGCGGTAAAACAGCTTACAACTCTGTGAAGAAACAACGTGAACGTTTAGGTCGCATTGTACAAATGCACTCAAACAAGCGTGAAGAAGTAAAAGAAGTACGAGCAGGTGACATCGCGGCTATTATCGGCCTAAAAGATGTGACCACTGGTGAAACTCTGTGTGACCAGAACCATAAGATTGTTCTAGAGCGCATGGAATTCCCAGACCCAGTTATTCAGATCGTTGTAGAGCCAAGCTCACAAGCCGATCAAGATAAAATGACTATTGCGCTAAGTAAATTAGCAGCAGAAGACCCATCGTTCCGCGTCGATATGGACGACGAAACAGGCCAGACACTGATTTCTGGTATGGGTGAACTACACTTAGATATCATCGTTGACCGTATGAAGCGCGAATTTAGCGTGAACTGCAACGTTGGTAACCCGCAAGTGGCTTACCGTGAAACAATTCGTGGTACAGCGAAAGCGGAAGGTAAATTTATCCGTGAACACGGTGGTAAAGGTCAGTACGGTCATGTATGGCTGAAACTGGAACCATCAGAAGTGGGCGAAGGCTTTGTCTTCGTGGATGAAATTGCCAATGGTACAGTACCAAAAGAGTTTATCGCTTCAGTAGCTAAAGGCGTTGAAGAACAGATGAACAATGGTGTGCTTGCTGGCTATCCAGTTCTGGATATCAAAGCTACACTATATGATGGTTCTTACCATGAAACAGATTCAAGTGAGATGGCGTTTACAATCGCTGCCTCTATGGCTTTCAGATCAGGTGCACTTGAAGCGCAACCAGTTCTGCTTGAGCCTATGATGAAAGTTGAAGTGACTACTCCAGAAGACTGGATGGGTGACGTTGTTGGCGATATTAACCGTCGTCGCGGCATCATCGAAGGTATGGACGAGGGGACAGCTGGCCTGAAGATAATTCGTGCACAAGTTCCGTTGTCTGTCATGTTCGGTTACTCAACTGATTTACGTTCTGCGACACAAGGTCGTGCTTCTTACTCTATGGAGTTTAGTGAGTACGCTGAAGTGCCTAACAATGTTGCAAAAGCAATCATTGCAGAGCGTGGTTAAACAAAAGGAAGGCATTTTTTTCATTTTTTGAAAGATCTAATGCGTCCAAATATTGCGCTAACGAGAGTTGGCGCATAAAATAGCAATTTCTGGCGCGTCTCGCTCAATAATGAACGTGGCGAATCATAACTAGGAAGGAACACGATTGTGTCTAAAGAAAAATTTGAACGTACGAAACCGCACGTAAACGTTGGTACTATCGGCCACGTTGACCACGGTAAAACAACTCTAACTGCTGCTATCTGTACTACA
>NZ_VTYC01000013.1:0-119958 GCF_013114115.1 Vibrio sp. 070316B
TACATTCACTGCCATGGTGATTTCTCCAATTGATTTTCCGGTATTGCGGTTTCCGACGTCTCGGAAAACCAAGTAGTTCTCTCAAAGTTACTTTTAATAACGGCGTAATTGACGAAACCTTTAGGAAAAAAACAATAAAATTAAAGAAATAGCGATAAAGGAGAAGAAAGCGTGACTGGTAATAAATTTATCAAAAAAAGATAAGAAAAACGCTAAAGTTGTCGAGAAGTCCGTCGAGCGAGGTTTTGTGTTTTTATTAACCAAAGAAGCCAAATAAACTGAAATAGCGTTATGAGATTTAAAGTAATTGATTAACCTAACAAGGTTAAGGCAAGGTTAGGTGCTTGCTTCGCTTGAGCCAGAATAGTGGTGCTTACTTGCTGCAGAATTTGCTGCTTTAGCATCTGAGTCGTTTCCTTGGCGTAATCGGTATCTTTGATTCGACTGTTTGAGGTCGCCAAGTTTTCATGAACATTTTCAAGGTTGTTAATGGCGTGGTCGAAGCGGTTTTGCATTGCGCCTAATTCAGAGCGATGGCTATCCACGTACTTCATCGCGGTATCTAAAATAGAAACAGCACGCTGCGCACCACCCACATCCGTCACATTGATGTCATTCACCGACTCATAGTAACCCGCTGACATCGACAGTTCACTCGCGAGTGAACCAGAGAAACCGATAGTGCCAGAGGTATCTTCACCAGACATGTAGATTTGAAGCTGCCCATCATCATTAACCGAAGCTGAGACCAGATCCGTTTGACCATTGATATAGGTCGCCAACTCTTCAATGTCATCGCCGACTTTCGCATTAATGGTGATCTCTTGAGGCTGGCCAAAACGATCGGTAAACGACATCGTCATATCATTCTGGTTTGATTTCACTTCCCATGAATCACTGGCCATGCCATTAGCAACGTAGCTAAACCCTCCCATGTTGATGTCATCGGTACGCATACTTTTCAAACCAATCTGCACGGCTTCGCCCGAACTGCCACCAATCTGAAATGACGTACTACCAAAATTACCATTGAGAAGTTTTTTGCCACCAAAAGAAGTAGTCTCTGCAATACGATTCAGCTCATCGTTTAAGGCGGTAATCTCTTCTTGAATCGCCGTTCTTTCGGACTGGCTATTTGAACCGTTGCTTGCTTGTAGAGACAAGTCGCGCATACGCTGCATGATATTGGTGGTTTCATTCATCGCGCCTTCAGCGGTTTGCATGATAGATATACCATCATTCGCATTACGCACAGCGACATCAATACCACTCATCTGCGCTTCCAAGCGGTTCGAAATTTGTAGCCCTGCAGCATCGTCTTTAGCGCTGTTAATACGACTCCCTGAAGCCAAGCGCTCCAAAGATTGGTTCAGCATGTTATTGGCATTAGAGAGGTTTCTCTGGGCCACCAGCGCTGAGACATTGGTATTAACAGTTATAGCCATAGACCTTCGCTTACAAAAAGAGGAATAAAACTCACGATTGCTCTTATATCGACCAACTCATATAAAGCTTTAATAAAAAAGGAGCCCTGAGGCTCCCTTTGTTTATTCTTTTTGAGATGACTTACTTAATCGTTAATGCACTCAACATCTCAGTTGAAGGAGCAAAGTAATACGCGCCAGTCACCGCTTTAGTAAAGCGAAGCAGTTGGTCTGTTTTGCCATCAGTTACGCCGTACATGCTCTCTAGCATCGCGTCGAAGTTATGGCGCACGTTACAGTAAGCAATAAACAGTAGGCCGTGATCACCCGTTGCTGTGCCGTAAGGTAAGCTGTGACGAACGATCTTAAGGCCTTTGCCTTCTTCTTTGATATCTACACGGCCGACGTGAGAAGCTGCTGGAACATCATCTAACTCGATTGAATCAGGCTTAGTACGACCAACCACTTTTTCCTGCGCCGATACATTCAATCGGTTCCAAGCAGGTAGGTTATGCACAAAGCGCTGCACCATCACGTAGCTACCACCCGCGAATTCACCTTCAGGAACAATCGCAACTTCCGCGCGTTGCGCGTCTTTCGGGTTTTCAGTACCGTCGACGAAATCCGTCATATCACGAGAATCTAGGAAGCGGTAACCGTAAGTTTCATCAACCACTTCAACGTCTGCTGCTACTTCAGATAGCAATTTACGCAGGATGAAGAAGTGCAGATCGTGTCGGTTTGAATGGCAGTGAATCAACACATCAGCTGGCGTGCTAGGTGCGGTAACATCACCTTCACCAAGCGCTGGGAAATCAATTAGATCAGAGGGGGCTGCTTGCTCGAACTTATCCCAAAACGCTTTAGAGAATGCAACCGAAGCCGTTAGGTTTGCATCTGGCTGAGTCTGATTCAGCTCTTCGATTAGCGCTGGAATCTTTTGAATTTCAGCTAGTACATTAGCAGTGTTAGCATTCACTTTAAGTTGAACGTAAAGAGCGAAAGGCCCAGCTTCAGGCAAAATAGCACTTTGAACGTTAGGCTGCTCATTTGAGACATTAAGCATAGATTATTCCTTCCAGTTTTAGCTTCTAAGTATAATTGTGAATGGGACAAATGTTTTGATGAGAATCAGTCTTCGTGCTCAACCACTTTAAAGCAATCCCGTGCTGTATGGCTATTGGTTAGATAAAGCGCAAACCACAGCAGCAACAATAGGGTGAGACCATTTGACCAACGGAACCAACCGTTATCCAAATAGATTAAATAAATTGTATGGGAGCCCTGCCCCACAATAGCAGCCATGGTGGCCCAACGCCCCCAAGACACCACTTTATTGAGGCGCTTTCTATCTGGAGATCTTAGCCCAAATAACCACATCAGTAACAAGCTAGGGACACTCAAGGCGATCCCTACATAAAACATATGATGATCTGGGTAGATGATCTCGAGAATATCAGTTCCCGATTCTCTACTTGCACCTGCAACGATGAAAACGACGAGAGCTTTCGCAAGAAACAGCCAACCTAACCATAATAAGATGGGTGCTTTTAAGAAGCCGTGCTTGTCGTATTGTTCTATGGAGTACCGCACAAATCTCACTTTCACTTGTTTTCAAACCAACACTTTAACGCAAATCATTCATACTTAACTAGGTTTGCGTTATCTTATTAGCTAATCCGTTTTAATTATCGAACTCAGCATGAAAAAGAAAACTAATACACCCTCTGTTGAATCACAACAAGAAGCACTGAAGATAGCCAAAGCGACTCAAAAGCCAGCCCAAACCAAAGAACAAACCAAATTAATTGCCCAAGGTATTGAGAAAGGCATCGCGCTTTACAAGAAGCAGCAAAAGGAACGCAACCGTCAAGCTGATAAAGCCAAAAAACGCGTACAAAAAGAGAAGCAAACTCAACAAGCGGCTACAGAGCAAGAGCACGATGCAAAGCCTAGTGTTGAAACAACATCAAATCACTCAAGTAAGTTACCGTGGATACTATTGTTCGCGAGCTGGGTAGGTTTTGCGATTTATTTGATGCAATAACAGGATAGACGTATGAAAAAGGAATGGATGGCATTAGCCGTGAGCGGCATGTTGTTGGGGTGTACCACACCAACTTCAGTACCTCACAATGAAGCCAACAGTGTGAGAATGGATTTTCACGGCATGATTGATATTGAACAGTGTGAGTACAAAGGGGAAGTCACTGGTAGCGAAGGCCATTGGTACAGCTACCTCTTCTACCCGAATGACACCTTGATTCAGGGTGCGATGAACGAACTCAAAACCAATACCATTGAGCTTGGTGCAAACACAGTCATCTTTACCTTACCTCAAGATTTTGCCACTTCGGTTACCATGCTTGGTACCGCTTATCTTTGCGAGTAGCCAACAGCTCTACTTAGCGGCATACAAAAAAGAAAGCCAGCTTTCGCTGGCTTATGCACTAAATCCAAGGCTTGTTGCTATATCGCCTTTACGTTCTAGAACCCACTGACTGTCAAATGGTCCCCAATCGGATAACTGGTAATAACCATCATTATGACGTCGCCCATCTTGAACAAACATAAGTTCGATACCGATCCCCGGTAACGCCTTGAGTACATCTTGAATAGTACGACGAGGCCAACCCGTTTTTTCGATGAGTTTAGGCACATTTGGCCTATCAAGGCTTTCAACTAACAATGCTAAATATAGCCGCCTTGCAAAAACAGGACTCAACTCCATTGACACCTCCTATATATGTGCAACTCAATTATTTCTTTTTTCGCTGACAACATGTTGAGGCTGATCAATAAGTCTCCAATAGTGACATTTTCTTACTGTTTTTTTTCGCTCAATGAAATATTCCTCACTCTATTTTGTCTGAATTGCCGCTTCCTGATAGGATTCAACTCATAACAATGAAAGAAAATCACCCAGAGGAAGAATAATGACTATCACAATGTTTGGTATCCCAAATTGCGACACGATTAAAAAAGCAAAGAAATGGCTCGAAGCTGAAGGTATCGAGTTCGAATTTCACGATTATCGCAAACAAGGCATCACTGAAGAGTTAGTAACAAACTTCTGTTCAGAGCTTGGCTGGGAGCTTGTACTAAACAAACGTGGCACGACTTATCGTCAGCTTTCTCAAGAGCAAAAAGACACGTTAACAGAGCAAACGGCAATCACTCTGCTTGTTGAACAACCAGCGATGATCAAGCGCCCTATTTTGAAAGTCGATGGCAAACTTCACATCGGCTTTAAAGCTGACCAGTACGCGGCTATTTTTGCGTAATCAGCAATTTGCTTAATCAATAACTTGCGTAAACAGCAACATTAGAACAGATAACAAGGCGTTGAACGTGCCCTGTTCAACGCCTGAGATTAATGACTCGACGTTTTATTTAAACAAGGAATTCAAGGATGACAGATAGCCCAACTTTGGCTCTGGCAAAAGACCTCATTAGCCGTCAATCGGTAACCCCTGAAGACGCAGGCTGCCAAGAGCTAATGATCAATCGCTTAAAAGCACTCGGTTTTGAAATCGAAGTGATGGTATTTGAAGATACGACAAACTTCTGGGCTCGTCGTGGTACCGAAGCACCTCTATTTGCTTTCGCCGGTCACACAGACGTGGTTCCAGCTGGCCCAATCGAACAATGGAACACCAAACCATTTGAACCAACGATCGTTGATGGCTACTTACACGGCCGTGGTGCGGCAGACATGAAAGGTTCTCTGGCTTCAATGATTGTTGCCGTAGAGCAATTTATTGAAAAGTACCCAGACCACTCTGGTTCAATCGGCTTCCTTATCACCTCTGATGAAGAAGGCCCTTTTATCAACGGTACAGTACGTGTTGTTGAAGCTCTGATGGCACGTGGTGAGAACATTGACATGTGTATTGTTGGTGAGCCATCAAGCACTGAGTTTGTGGGCGATGTGGTAAAGAACGGCCGTCGCGGCTCTATCACAGGCGATCTAACCATTAAAGGTACACAAGGTCATGTTGCCTACCCTCACCTAGCGAACAACCCGGTACACAGCTCTCTGCTGGCAATCAACGAGTTGGCAACAACGGAATGGGACCAAGGCAATGACTACTTCCCACCAACCAGCTTCCAGATCCCAAATGTGAGTGCCGGTACTGGCGCGTCTAACGTGATTCCAGGTGAGTTTAATGTTCAGTTTAACCTTCGTTTTAGCACAGAGTTAAGCAATGACGTTATCGTTGAGCGCGTGACAACAACGCTCGATAAATACGATTTCGAATACGATCTTAAGTGGACCTTCAATGGCGACCCGTTCCTAACAGACGCAGGCTCACTGCTTGATGCGATTGTTGATGCTGTTGGTCACGTCAATGATGTAAAACCGGCACTGCTGACAACTGGCGGTACGTCTGATGGTCGCTTCATTGCACGTATGGGCGGACAAGTGGTTGAGCTTGGCCCTGTGAATGCAACCATTCACAAGGTTAACGAGTGCGTGAAAGTAGCAGATTTAGAGAAGCTAACCGACATGTACGAAAGAACGTTAGTGAACTTGTTCGCTAAATAGATCTTTCCTAGCGAAGTATCACTTCCAAACATTGAGAGACTCGTTATGACACCAGAGCAGCTTACCGGACAATCAGATTCTCACCTGGCACCGAGCCTAATTGGTACTAAGACATTCTTGGTACACAGTGACGTTATCGATGACTTAAACAGGTTGATTGAAGCTGCTCAGCTCGCTGGTTTTAAAATGGAGATCGCCAGTGGCTTTCGAGACTATGAAAGGCAATCTCTGATTTGGAATCGCAAGTTTTCAGGTGAAGCCCCAATATTGGATTCAGATAGCCAACCACTTGATGCTTCAACACTCACTGAACATCAAAAGCTGTCGGCGATTCTGAGGTGGTCTGCGCTTCCTGGAGCGAGTCGCCACCATTGGGGTTGTGACTTCGATGTCTTTGCTCGTGATCACCTCCCTGAAGACACACAGCTACAACTAGAGCCTTGGGAATACCTTACTGGTCACCAGCAAGCGTTTTATCAATGGCTCTCTGCTAATGCTTCACAATTTGGGTTCTTTTTTCCCTATAGCCGAGATCTTGGCGGTGTGGCGATAGAACCTTGGCATATTAGTCATCGTAGCGTTTCGGAGCTGTGTTTATCACAGTTATCCCCGACTTTACTTGGCAAGCAACTCCGATCTAAGCCAATATTAGGGTATGAGATTATTATGGAGCAGCTAGACGAGATCTATGCGCGCTTCGTAGCGAACATCAGCCATTAGGAGCGCTTATGTTGGAGTGGCTTACAAACCCTTGGGTTATCATCATCATCGTGGTTAGCGTTGTGGTAGGTAACATCGCAGCTCTAAAACAGACCGCTAATATGGATCTCGGAAAAACAAGCCGTGGGAAAAGGGAGAGTGACTTGGACAAGCTCAATCGGCTAGATAAGCAGAACCAGGAAAAAGCTCAATCAAAAGAGACCAAAGATAGCTGATCTTGCAGTCAAACGAACACAAAAAAGAGGACACAATGTGTCCTCTTTTTTATTGGATGTCGCTAAATCATTGGCTATAAAAGGGCCGATTTCACGCAGCCCTATAGCCGATCAAGCTTGGCTTACTCAGCTTCCGCCGCTTTGTCATCTTTGGTTTGGTCCGCAACGTGTGCGAGAACAGGAACCAGTGACTTAAGCAACTCTTCCTCTACTGGCTTACCTGATGCATCCGTCACGTTAATTGACGTACGGTTACCAAGATCACCGAATAGGAAGTTGTATGTACCTGGTGCTAAATCAACAGGTTGCAAGCCAACTTCTTCCCAGAACTCATCATCTGGCGCTGCGTACTTAGCTTTAACCGTACCCTGAGATTGGTTACGTTCTTCAAGTTCAAAGCCCATCGACGGTAATAAGGTCGGTAGACGCTGCCAGAACACGTTATATGGTGTACGAGCAATAATCACAGGGAAACCACTGCGGTCAGAGCCCATCGAGATAGGAATTCGTTTCACCAACTCTTGTGCTTTCAGAGCCGCTTCAGCACGAAGGTTTTCATCGTACTTAGCCATCACTAAATTGGTTAGGAAAGCGTTGTAACGCTCTTTGTTGGTTGCCGTAACTGGTTTCTCTTTGTTGCCTTCACGCCAATCAATAAGGTTAATCTTGAAGCCATGACGGTTATTCGCTTGGAAACGAGAGATAGAGTAGCGGCTGCCGATCTCTACGTCTTCGTCTTCAGAAACCCAAGTAACCCAATCGGTCTCAATCTCGTTCTCAGACTGTTCACGAATACCAATACCACGTTGAGCCAACATGTCGACAGCCGTTTGCCATACACGGTCTGCTTCTTCTGCACGAAGCAACCATAACGTTACTTCACCGTTTTGACGCTCAGCACGAGCACCAGGGATCAACTCAAGAACCTGTTGTGGTGGACGAATATCCACGGCAGGGCCGACACCACCAGTGAAGTCACCGCTCGGGATGTCAAAATTGGGGTAGAACTGAGGCTGAGCATCTTCAGGCAACTGCCATTGTGAAAACTCAGGTGTTTCTAAGTATTCGAAATCATCTTTGGCTTGACGACGTTGAGTCGGGCTGCCAGAACATGCTGTAAGAACGAAAACAGCCAGTGACCCAATCACTAGCTGGTGAGAATACTTCATTTATACTCCTAAATGCCGAAGGTTCGCTTCGGCATCACTTCATACGTTTTTAGTAAATACACGCTTCAGTCATTGCTTGAGCAACAACAGGTTGAGCTGGTTCCGACAGTTCAGTCAGAGGTAAGCGTAAGCCACCTTCAGCAATCAGACCCATTTTATGAACCGCCCATTTTACGGGAATAGGGTTAGACTCAACGAACAAATTCTTATGTAGAGGCATCAAGCGCTCATTGATCGCTTCTGCTTCTTCAAACTTACCTTCTTTCGCAAGTTTGAACATAGTAGCCATATCAGCCGCTGCAACGTTATTCGTTACAGAAATCACACCATCGCCACCACGCTTAACAAATTCTAGGCCTGTTAAGTCATCACCACTTAGTAAGATAAAATCTTCGCCACAAAGTTCACGGTGAATTGCAATTCTGTCGAGATCACCCGTCGCATCTTTAAGTGCAACGATGTTTTCGATTTCAGAAAGGCGAGCAACCGTCTCTGGTAATAGGTCTACCGCAGTACGACCCGGTACATTGTATAGGATCTGAGGAACGTCACTTACTTCAGCAATCGCTTTGTAGTGTTGGTACAAACCTTCTTGAGTCGGTTTGTTGTAGTAAGGCGTTACGCTCAGGCAACCCGCAATACCAGAACCGTTCAATAAACGACTGAATAGCACTGACTCGTGCGTAGCATTTGCGCCTGTACCTGCGATAACTGGGATACGACCATCAGCAAATTCAACGATCTTATTGACGACTTTGACATGCTCTTCAATTGTGAGTGTTGAAGACTCACCTGTTGTGCCAACCGCAACCAGACCATCACTACCTGCGGCAACATGGTGATCAACCAACTTTTTAAGGCTGTCGAAATCCACTTCGCCATCTGCGTTAAATGGCGTAACTAGCGCAACGATACTTCCTGAAAACATGTCTATCTCCCTTAATTTATTCTTTTTGCATGTTACTGTAAGCCAATCAATAAACACAAGACATTAAAGTGGCTTAGCGGCAACATCGGTATGAAATATTGTCGTATGTTTGAGGTAAAACGGCTTATCGCAACGTTCAACCTAAAATTTGGATAACCTGAGCTCAATCTAACGGATAGAACATGGATAGATGTCAGTAACAGGTAAGCTGTGCTGTCACCCGACAAACTTGTGCTACGACGTTTTAGATATTCTTATCATTGGTTGCCTGTCAGACGCAAGATGAGTCATAAAAAGCCCCGCTCGCACGCTTATTCCTCTTGCTAACTGTGCTAACATGCATGAATCAATGGAATATATAGAGACGTGATTTTATGACTCAACATCTAGTAATCACAGCTGTGGGCACAGATCGCCCAGGTGTATGCAACCAAGTGGTTCATTTGGTCACCCAATCAGGCTGTAACATTATTGATAGCCGTATTGCCCTGTTTGGCGAAGAATTTACGCTTATCATGCTACTGTCTGGTAAAGCAAACAACATCACCCGTGTTGAAACCACCCTGCCCTTGCTTGGTCAAGAGCACGACTTGATTACGATTATGAAGCGAACCTCTCCGCACGATGTGGTAGAGAACTCCTACACGCTAGAAGTGTTCGTTGAGTCAGATGACAAACTCGGCCTGACCGAGCAGTTCACACAGTTCTTTGCAGACCGAGACATCGGCCTCGACTCGCTGAGCGCACAAACGATCAATAAATCTAAGGTCCAGCTCGACAACGACCAATTCCATATCTCTATTACCGCTTCTGTACAGTCAGAATGTAATTTGATGCAGCTACAAGAAGAATTCAACTCGCTGTGTCAGAGCCTATCAGTCCAAGGCTCGCTCAACTTTATTAAAAACAGTCTTTAAAAAGGAAATATCATGAATACGCTAACGGCTGGTGTTCCAGCACCTGCTTTTTCTCTTCCAGATCAAGATGGCAATATCGTATCTCTTGGTGACTTCAAAGGTAAAAAAGTACTTTTCTACTTCTACCCAAAAGCAATGACTCCGGGTTGTATCGTGCAAGCAGAAGGTCTGCGTGACATCAAAGCTGAGCTAGATGCACTGAACGTGGTTGTTCTGGGTGTTAGCATCGACCCAGTGAAACGCCTACCGAACTTCATTGAGAAGAAATCTCTAAACTTCACTCTGCTATCTGACGAAGACCACAGCGTTGCTGAGCAATTCGGTGTTTGGGGCGAGAAGAAGTTTACCCTTAGAAAAAAAGAATGACATAAAACCTTGATATATTTTTATGACAAATCTAGCTTTGATATGTGGATAACATATCGAGGGTTGTTTTGTGATAGAAACACATGAAGAAAAATGTTCTGATATTTATGATGACTACCGACTCCTTTCTGTCAAAGTCGATACATTGGCAAAGCTAAGAATCTCTACAAATACCGATACTGAATCAGGGGAAGTGACATACTCCCCCGACCTCTCTCCTTCCAACCTAAAATCACGCATAAAGAAAACCGGTATCATTGTTGCACCTGACGGAAGAGTGGTTTATCCACAATCTCTTTATCTAGTATCTAAATTGCGTGGTGATGCGGCTGTCAAAGACACAGGTTCAATCGCAAAAGGTTTGCTAGCTTTCACTCGTTATTTGGATTCGACTCACCACCCTCAAGTTGATGAAGATGGTCATGAAATACCATGTGAATACCTAACGTATAAAACCCTATCGAAGTACGAAGAAGAAGGTTCGCCTTGGCGATTTGCTGAGTTCCTGCTTGCTAACTGCAATGATATTGAAGGCTCTAATGGCAGCGAGGCTTTTAGTTTATCTACTGCTCGAACCTATATGGGTGTCGTGATTGGATTCTACAAGTGGATGCAGAAATACGGCTACATCAAAAATAATGATGAAAATATCGTTACGCACTACACCACAGAAACAGTGCATCAAGAGTTAAACCAACACGATATGCTGGCTCACACAAAATCTGGCTCTCAGCGTACTTATGAAACTTCCAATATCATGAGGATGTTTCATAAAAAACAAAATACACCTGCTCACAAAAAGCTCAAGCCCATGCATCCCGAGCACAAAGTCTTATTTAATGAACATATAACGTCACTCCCAAAGACGACAAAGCTCACCTTTCGCCTATGTGTCGAAGCAGGACTTAGAATAGATGAAGCCATTCACTTCCCCGCTCACGATACCGGAAACGCTAACTACAGTGATTTAGAAACGGTACCTGTCAAAATTACCCACACGAAAGGCAGTAAGGCGCGTACCGTAGAAATCCCCATCGAACTGTACGAAGAGCTAGAGATACACAATGAAAGTCACACGCAACTTAAAAACCTAAACAAGCGTAATGAGCTTATTCAGTCAGGCCGCGAAATGGACACCGTTGAGTACCTATTTCTTTCAAACAAGGGCGTGCCTTACTCAGCTAACACATTAGAAACGCACTTTTCAAACCTTAGAAAGCAGATTCGCGAAGTGGACTCTTCTTGGTATTATCGAATTCATGATTTACGTTCTACCTTTGCTACTCATTGGCTGTGGGAAGAGTCAAAAGAACGAAATATCAGCTATGACTACCTTATGCGTGACTTAGCGGAATTGATGGGACACGCCAGTACATCGACCACTGAAAAGTACATTCAGTACATGAATAAGCTGGACGACCAAATCAACATAGCTAAAGCCAAAAACCGCAAAATAAACGGAGGTTGGTCGTAATGGCGAAAAGTAAAATCGCAAAACAGTCCAAAGCCGTTAAGCATGTGCGGAGCAATCAAAATGTTGTTCCTTTGAATCTTGATATTCCTTATAAAGATGCTAAAACAACTAGAGTAAAGCCATTCGATGTATCTCACCTACTGCATTTAGGGTGCAACAAAGAAAACGAAAAAATAGGCAGCCGAACCGTATTTATCCGGTCTTTTTCCAAAAAAGCTCATCAATATGTCAACAATGGCCAGTCTGCACAAACCGCCACAGTATGCTACGAGAAATTACGCGCTTACCTTGCTTTTTGTGATGCACTTAATGTTGACCCATTCTCCGAAAGTGGCTATTTGAAGTATGTTGGTAACGATGGCGAATTAAGACATCGTACTAAAATTTTTACCCCTTCAAAACGCTTGTGGGAATACAATCATGGTGATGAGTTAGGCATTAAAGAATCAACCGCTGCGAGCTTACTTTCATCCCTTCGCCGTGCTCTTGAATGGTGTGGCTTACCTGTTTCCGATTGGACTAGGCATCACCGAGCGTTTGCAGGAGAAAACGCGCCATTTAAGCGGTACTCAGATGGAGAAGAAAAGCTTCTGGTCACTAGATTAGAAGCATTGTTTTTCTCCGTCGCGCCACAGCTCATTGCAGCTAAAGAAAACAACAAGCCCCTACCAGAAACTCTGCCTCTTGTCATTAGTCTTGGTTTGTATGAGGAAACAATTCAAATTTCGACGTCATTGGAAGTGCAACCAAAGAGTAGAAAAGGCAAAAATCGCACCGCGGTTAATTCTGGTGCGGCCTTTAACCTTACGATGGGTGCCGCCTATCATTTAATGTGCTTTTTCACCTCACTGAATGACAGCGGCATTCGAAACATTGCCCACCCAATTCATGTTCATACCGAAGAGCGAGACAAGAGCCTGGAAGTTGTCAAGGTCTCAAGCCATAAACCTCGCGCAAACAAAGAAGTCGACGCCCTGCTTGTGGGGGAGTCGTTTGACGTTGATAAACGCGATGGCGTAAAGTTTATAAAGCTACTAGAACGATTATCCAAACTCTACGGCAATGGTGAAGGTGGTTCTGATCTGCTTTTTACTCTCAACAATTACTCAGAAGTCAGTAATACCTTTAATTTGAAAGAGCTAAATAAAAACCTCGTTAACAAACTACACCTGTTATCGCCCTATCGAACTGGTAGCCTACCTTGGTTTAAAGAGTTGTTTTACGCCTATCGAAACCAACAGTACATCTCATTAAAGAAGGTCGTGAATCACTTAGGTCGCAATGTTGTTCATAAAGAAGTGCAGGCAACTTCCAAAAGTATGGCAGTACAGGGGGCAAGCAACAGTGGCTACTGCATTTTATCTTGCTACACAAACTTACCGCTTAAGGGGATTTTACTTCCGCTCACTTACTCTGAAATTGACAGCGACGGCAGTGTTACCGTTTCTTTTTACTATAGAAATGGTGAAACAGGATACTTCAAAATCCCTGTTTGTGATTTAACTCTTATTAAAGATATAGAGCAATATGCGAAAGAAAAAGCAGACAAACAGACTAAGAAATACGAACGGTTACTTTTAACAAGGACCTTCCAAAGCGCTCCTTCTGACTGGGAAGGTATCAGTCCTATTTCAGCAAACCTCATGAAGCGATGGTCTGTTGAATCCAACCATTACTACCTCTCTCTTCAATCAAGTCGCTGGCGAGAAATGAACAGTAATCAAGCCTATGCGGAGGGAGGGATTCAAGTCGTTCAAAGCTTGCTCCAAAACACACGAGACACAATAGAGAGAAGTTACATAAACGGGCTTCCATCACTGAATAAAATCATTCTCTCTCAGGGTATCGAAGTCATAGAAAACCTCTTTGATTATGACTTAGATCAAGCAAAAGATACTGTTGCTAAAAGGCGTGGTATTCCGATGCTGACATACGAGGAAGGTGAGAAAAAGCGTAAAACCAACCCCAACGGAATAGCTTGTGGTGGGAAGCAAGTCATGATTGATGGTAAGAATACACAGCGAGAAACGAACTATGCGCTAGGCGTAGACCTACCTTGCGCCGAGTTTGATATGTGTCACAAGTGCCAATCCGCCAAAGCGGTAGATGAGGTTGACGCCATTTATAAGCTTATTTCATACATCGATGTTTTAAAGGAAGGGCTTGATATGTTCCCTGATTCGAAAGGAGAGGCTCTAGAAAAAATCGAGCAGTTTGAGTTTACGCTCGATGGGGCAAGTGACGATGTATTCGATGAAGCCATGAACAAATTTAATACCCAAGGCCGCCACCCACGAGTGTTCATCGACCATGCGGTTCTATCCCTATAGTTACGGAGGCTCACATGATAAGACCCTTTGACCTAGAGCACCAAAACAAGCTTCTTAAAGCACAACAAAATGTTGGCGTTCATGCCAATTACTTAATAGATGTATTAAAGCCAGCGATTGAGCTCGGCGATTGGGAAGAGCTCGAAGCCCTTGATATAGGCTTTACGGTAACAGGTGAATCGCTAGGTAAAATTGGTGATGATGAGGCTTGGAGAAACCTACAGCATTATATTGACCCGCACGCAAAGCAAACCAAAACACTAGATTTTACGAACGATGGTAGAGTGATTGAGCGCAATCTAAAAAATGAGCTTAAAGCTCTCCTTCTTAAAATGATGTGGCTTTCACCTCATGACCATTCCTTTGCCACTCTTTATGATGCGTTAACTGACCTAAAAAAAGTCATTAACCCGCTTTTAAATGAGGGCCTCAACACGCTGTCTGCGCTTGACTTTGAACGTCTCGAAACTTGGGCACTAACAGGCTTTACCGATATCGACTTTGAAAGAGCAAAAATTTACAACGGGTTAAATCGCCTTTATGTGGAAACCAAAGGTTTGCCATTTGAGGTTAACCTAAATAAAAAACTTAACGCCTCGGATTTTGGTTTAGCCCTTAAAGAAGCAAAGCAGCATACCGTTATTCCACAAAGGCTCTACTATGTGGGGCTTAAAAAGTCAGAAGAGATGATTAATAAAGCTTACGCTTTTCGTCATGAACTAGAGCAATTGGCAGATTACATTGCCACCTATTATGAAAAAGCCTATGTAGGTTATGCTAAGTACCTGGTCAGTAGTGAATCAAGAACCAAAAACGGTGAGATTAAATGGTACTTAAGTAAGACAAATAAAGAAAGTAAAAAGCGCACTACTGCCTTTCAACAAGCCTTCACCGCGCTGCAATCTCCAAATGAAAAAGAAATATTGACGCATCTTCGCCGTCATAAACCAGAGATTAGGAGCGACTGCATTGATAACTTCCACACCGAACGTGAGCTAACGATTGGGCACTGGTCAATCACCAACCTAAGAGAAGCTCTTGCGCTTTTTAAGAGGCTTAACGGTGGCTGCTTGTGGGGATTAATGGCTCGAACAGGGATGAGAAGCGATGAAATGTATAACCTGAACACCGCTCAGGGCTGTACCAAAGACAGAATCGAACGCCAGAATATATATATTATCCATGCCGACTTATCAAAAACCACCAAAGGCTCTCAATCAATACAAGATGAGTTTGTTACCACTGAGATTGGCATGAAAGCTTATGAAGTCCTTCAAGCGTTGCACACGCCTCTTAGAAAGCGCCACTCTGGCTCAAAATCCTTCTTTCATAAAATAAAAGAGGATTTCAGTGAAATAAGAAAACAATCAATAGGGAAGCACTCTCGAGCTTGGTTTAAAGACACAATGGGTGAAGAGCTTACGCTAACCAATGAAGACATTGTTGACCTGAAAGTATCGGACCCCAATTTGTCGTTTGAATTGGGTAGCAATTACGAGTTTTCGCCACACCAACTTCGCCGCTCTTTTGCTTACTACTTAATTGGTTATGAGCTTTGTAACTACCCGCAACTCAAACAGCAATTTAGTCATGTCTCTATGGCAATGACGCGACACTACGCTAAAAATGCCAGTAAATTTCAAAAAATCAGACAAAAGAAAAAGACACTTGCGAATGAAATTGATGAAGAACGAATCGACCAGAAAGCCCGAGTCTACTTAAGCATATATGAGAAATTGGCAAACAAGGAGAGAGTTGCAGGTGGTAAAGGCAAAGAGTTTGCTAAAAGCATGACCAAAACCAACCGTAATTTATTCAAAGACAAGGTGGATAATGACATGCTTTCTCTTAATTATTGGAAAAAGCAAATTCGAAATCAAAACCGACACCTTCATGCGGTTGCACCTGGGATTTATTGCACTTCGACCACCTGTGGGTTAAGAACGCTTGTTAACCTAATAGAATGTGTAAATTGCAAGAATGACTACATCGTAGATGCAGTATTTGCTGAAGCAAAGCGTAAAGAAGCTGAAATTCACATGCTTTACGATATTGAAAATAATGAGCTCACCCCTCAAACGGCCTCTGAATCTTACATTAAAATTCAAGCGGCTGAACGTATTATGGGGGATTTAGGTATCGACTATGAGCCTATTGTTTTTCCTAATAAAGTTAAAGAATTACTCATCCAATTTGGAGTTACTTCATAATGTCACAGGCAACAAAAAAGAAGTTAATTGACGCATTAGAAAGGCTGCTGAGCGGTGATGTTGCAAAGTTAACATCGAGAGAGCTGCGTAATAAAGCCCGAAAAGGCAAACTCAAAATCAACAACAGTAGCGTTGAAAAAGAAGCCGGGCTTTCTGCTGGCGCACTCAGAAGGCATAACGATGTCGTTCTGATGATAAAAAACAAATCATTAGAGGTACAAGTTGCTCAGGATGAAACCGCTGACTCCCCTATTGAAGTGCTTCAAAAAGAAATAAAAGCGCTCAAAGGTGAACGAACACAAGCCAATAAGAAGAAAAAAGAATATTACGATGAGGCTCAAAGCCATAAGAAGGCATTAGCTGTTCAAGCCGCCGCCCATATAAAGGTCGTTCAAGAACTAATGGAAATGCTACATGAAAGTCAGCGTGAGAAAGCCATGGATAAAGTCGTTAACACTAGGCCCGATAACATCGTTGAGGGCAACTTCAGAAAGTAACTAAACCTAGTTTAGAGTTACCACTAGACAACACCACCAAGCATAGATAAAACTACACACTGAAATAATAAGAAAGCTCGATTCAGAGTAAATTAAAGAAAGTAAGGATAACCCATGGCTATCGAAGCAGGACAAATCGCTCCAGATTTCACATTAAACGACCAAGACAACAACCCAGTAACCCTCTCTGAGCTGAAAGGAAAAAAAGTACTACTCTATTTTTACCCACGCGCTTCAACGCCTGGCTGTACAGTCCAAGCTCAAGCGCTTCGTGATACTAAGGCTGAACTAGATGCTCATAACGTTGTTGTACTTGGTTTAAGCCCTGACACACCCAAGAAACTGACTAATTTCATAAACAAACAAGAGCTCAACTTCACATTGCTAGCCGATGAAGAGCACGAAGTTTGTGAAAAGTACGGTGTTTGGCAACTTAAGAAGTTCATGGGACGTGAGAATATGGGCGTGGTTCGTACAAGCTTCCTTATCGATGAATCTGGGAATCTTGAGCATGTATTTAACAAGTTCAAAACCAAAGACCATCATGAAGTTGTTCTAGATTACCTCGACAACAATTAATATTGATACTCTAAATTACCCATTGAGCCAGTATATTTTCCACTGGCTCCTATTCAGAAACTCTTGCCGTATCATGTATCAAAAGGTAGATAAACCTCTTGGACTCCCAACTCCTCAATCGGCAAGGAAACAGCCCCTTTACTACAAGATTTTAGCTCTTCAGGGCAAGCTGACTCTTCCAGCTCAACTGAGCAGAGAGTACCAAACTCTTTGAGCGTAGTGCCATCAACAGCTCCACTCGCATGCAAACTAATTATTGTTTGGTGGACAGAACTCAAAATATCACTCATGTATACCTACCCCCGTTTAAAGTTATGAAGAGACTCTTTTGCCTGACTGATTAATAGTTCTTTTTCTTCTTCGTTCATTTTTGCGATTAAACAGACTAGCTCAGCAGACCTATCATCTTCACAAAAGAAGTAACTCAAAGGCACACCAAGTTCATCTGCAATTGACTTTAACGTACTGATATCTGGCGTATGCTTTCCCTTTTCGTATTGATTCATTCTCGGGCTTGCGGAGCTTTCATCCATACCTATACGCACCCCCAAAGCTTTTTGGGAGAGTCTCGCTTTTTTGCGTGCTTCTTTAAGACGCTCAGGGATTGGGTTAGTAAATGACACTTATAGTTCATGTCTCTGATCTCAAGGTAACTAAGATTTTCTTAGTTTTACTGATTTCTGTATACTAAGCAATCCTTAGTTTTTGGTTGGTGTAATTTTGGAAATGAAACGGGCTCGAAGAATTAGTGCGGTCATGCACAAGTTATTGATAGAAAATGGGTTAGATGGGTTCACCGTGCTAGAAGCGAGAGATTTGTGGCTATCCCTTGATAATGTGGACTCCAATTCTGCCGAAGCTCACAAAAAGGTGTACCGAGCAATTTTTCACTTTGAAAAGAAAAGTTGGTTGCGCAGTGAGGGCTCAGGTCGGAAAAAACGTTACTTTCAAGCGGAACAATTTAAAGAGTTACATAACAATGTAACCACGAATAACCAAGCGGATATAAATCCTAAAATACCCATTCAAAACTATTCCATTTTGAGTAATGAACGTAACGAATATAAGGGGGAATTGGAAATAATACTTGGGGAGATTGACGAGTATCAGTCGATCGTATCTCGATTTCCTGAGCTAGAGAATAAACTGGCCCCTTTGCATCAAGAGGCTAAGGAGCGCGCCGCTTTATTGCTCGGTAAAGTGAACGTTTTAACAAAGGTTCTTAATACTCTCTATGAAGGAAATGAACCGTGTTAAGGAAGTGGCAAAGTGAATGCTCTGACAGAGCGTTGGAAAAATATCAATCCAACTGCTCCCATTTCTTTTGCCAAGCTACACCTGGAGCAGGTAAGACAGTGCTTGCCGCTAATATTGCGTCAAGGTTGTTACAAAGTAACATGGTAGACCTTGTATTGTGCTTCTCACCATCGTTGACGGTTTCTGATGGTATAAAAAGAACCTTTTCGTCGAGACTTAAGTGTACGTTTAATGGTGGCATGGGATCTGTAGGGAAATCTTTAACATACCAATCTATCCAATTCCTCAATGACGAATTTTGGCAAACATTGCGGAATCACAGGGTCTTTGTTGTCTTTGATGAAATACACCATTGCTCTGGCTCTGAGGTTGAAAATGCGAACATTTGGGGGCAGCAAGTTCTCACTAAGCTTCAAGGGCTTGCTACTTTTACCCTCGCACTTTCAGGTACACCGTGGCGTTCAGACTCTTTACCCATTGTGATGGGTGAGTACAGCGACCCAGACGGACAGCTTCTTGTCGATTACCAATACACTCTAAAGCAAGCTATAGCGGATGGTGTTTGTAGAACGCCCAAAATCGTCTTGGTTGATAATGAACACTTGTCTGTTAGTAGTAGAGAAAAAGTCGAATCCTTTTCATCAATATTAGAGATGCTTAAACAGACAAAAGCATCCTACCAGAGTGTTATTCACAACCAAGAGGCGATGGAATATCTACTCGGTTTAGGGTGTGAGCAGCTAGAAAAAGTACGTCTCAGCTCACCCAATGCCGGTGGGCTGATTGTTGCAGCGTCGGTTCAACATGCGCAAACAATCAAAGAGATACTATCTCAAAAGTTTGGGCAAATCGTTTCTATCGTCACTTATCAACATGAAGAACCGCTAGCAGAAATAGAGCGTTATCGACAAAGCGACGCACAATGGATTGTTAGTGTAGGTATGATCAGTGAGGGTACTGATATTCCGCGCCTTCAAGTATGTTGCCATATGAGTTCAGTCAAAACGGAATTGTATTTCAGGCAGGTGCTCGGACGAATACTTCGTGTGAATAATACAATAAACCAACAAGCGTGGTTATTCACTTTTGCAGAGCAAAGCCTGATTGAGTTTTCTGAAAGGATTGAACAAGATATTCCGACATCATGCATGTTTACGAAAATGGCAAACCCATTAGTATGCGACATTGATACTCAATCTAAGATTTTAAATACCCGTATATTTTACGAGAATGAGGATAGTATTAACTCTCAACTGAAATGGAACCAGACTGTTACAAATAAAAGTACTTCTCAAGCCTTACTCCGCACTTTAGATGAGATAAGGCTCGGCTCTTTCAAGCAACGAGTAATCGCGGCATTTACGCCTCAAAAACACTAAACCCAAAATAATGTAAGGCCATCAAACCATGCTTTGCGTTTACAGTGTATACCGACAAACACTACCTACTCAAAGTTGGAGTCGATGTAAAGGTTTGCTTGGTAAGCACTGTCGTCATCAAGCACAGGTTACTACTCCGGGACAAAATGGCGTAGTTCATATAACTTCAACTTGGCTAGACTCAATATATAGGGACAATGATCTAGCTATTGAGACAAACTGATCTTTAGATAAAACTTTCAAAAACTTGAAATTTTTCCCAGTTTTGTTTGAACGCTCAGGATAAAACCTAGTTAAGCGATTTAATCTAAAATGATGGCTCACATTTAAAGAAGGCTCTTTGCAACAAATGATAAAAAATACAATTTTGCCTACTATCAGTGTCGTGACTTGCGTATTCCTGTGTAACCCATCAAGTTCATTTGAAGCATCTGGGTGTGCTTTTAGGAATGCTGTTTCACGACTGTACAGAGCTGTTTGATCCGCACCAGCAGTTTTGGACACTGAGTTAAGTGAGTACAATCACTAATGAGGTGAACCATGACAAGTAAGAAGAAACGTATTATCCATTCTCCTGAATTTAAAGCAGAAACCCTGAAGCTGGCAGATAAAGTGGGAGTCGCTGCAGCCGCAAGACAGCTCTCGTTACATGATTCTCAGATCTACGGTTGGCGAAAAGCCACAAAGAAGAATTCTAGTATTAGCCAACGAGAACAAGAATTGGCCATTGAAGTCGCTAAGCTAAAGAGGCAGTTGGCAGAGCAAGCAGAAGAGCTAGAAATCGTAAAAAAGGCCGCCACCTACTTCGCGAAAAATCTAAAGTAAATTGCTATGAATTTATGCTCGAACACCTGCTGAGTTTCAGTATTTCCCGTATGGCTAAGGTGTTTAGAGTTTCTCGAAGTGGGTTTTATTATTGGGTTGAGAATCGCCACAAGGCGATTCAACGTGAGACAGAGCGCCAAAAGCTTGATACCAAAGTAAAAGAAGCCTTTGACGTTAGCAAAGAACGAGATGGCTCAAGACGTATTCAGAAAGAGCTGGCAGAGAGCGGTGATAACCATAATGTTAAGACCATTGCCGCCAGTATGAAACGTCAGGATTTGGTAGCGAAAGCAGCACGCAAGTTTAAGTGTACAACAGACAGTAAGCATAAAATGCCCGTTGCTCCGAACTTGCTCGCTCAAGATTTTAACGCAATGGCTCCGAATCAAAAATGGGCAGGAGACATCACCTATGTTGCCACAAGCGAAGGCTGGCTGTACTTAGCTGTCATTATTGACCTTTATTCAAGGCAAGTTATTGGTTGGTCTATGGATACGAGAATGACGGCCTCACTGGTCTGTGATGCCTTATCGATGGCTTTATTCCGTCGAGGGTTCCCCGAGCAGGTTATAACTCATAGCGATCGAGGTAGTCAGTACTGTTCGAAAGACTATCGAGATCTCATAAGCACTTATAATTTAAAACAAAGTATGAGTAGAAAAGGGAACTGTTGGGACAACGCATGTGTTGAGAGCTTCTTCCATTCAATGAAAGTTGAAGCAATCCAATATGAGCCGATCATGACGAGAGAGCAGATGCGCCAAACGATCTTCGAGTACATAGAAGTTGATTATAATCGAACGAGAAGGCACAGTGCACTTGGGTACCTAAGCCCAATGAACTTTGAAAAGCAAAATGTCGCTTAGCTAAGTGTCCAGTCTGACTGGAGCAGATCAGTTGTATTTAAGCTATGTCTCGCTGCATATATTTTATAGTACCTTGGAAGAGCTAGACTCTGCTTGAACAAATGGCATTCTTGGCGGCTTGTGACCACAGATTCCTCATCGGTTTGTTCTGCAACCATGTTCTTCATTGCTAACCAAATAGATAAATCATTTAGCTCTTGTTTAGTAAGGAATTTATCACAATCACCAAACGCACTAAGTAAGAGAGGTTTAATACGCTCTTCAATCGAGCTCATCCATCCGCCATTACAATCACGGCAAACGACTCGGAATTTTTTTGTCATTACATCGCCAGAACGCACATTCATTTTAAAACGGTTGGCTTCATTACTGCCTAACCCAAAAGCATCACCCTCTTGATATTTTGCTTTTGGATCTTTTTCACGTAGGTTATTTAACCAGTTCGGCC
The DNA here is from genome assembly GCF_013114115.1 of Vibrio sp. 070316B. NCBI lineage: Bacteria > Pseudomonadati > Pseudomonadota > Gammaproteobacteria > Vibrionales > Vibrionaceae > Vibrio > Vibrio sp. 070316B. The sequence continues at coordinate 22,154 of NZ_VTYC01000013.1, forward strand.
AAAGGTGTTCCTTTGACATTCCCCCCTGATTTCCGCAGAAAATACATTCTTTTTGTGCCATAAAACCCCTCACTTATCTAACGTCTTTCTCTGTGACGAATCACGACAAAATTTACCCAACAACAAGCTCTTTGATATGTGATTCAGTCACTAGCAGCATCGGAGTGAATAATTGCATGACTTATTTCTCTCAGTAACTCTATGGTTTGGTCTAGAATAGAATCGAACGCCTGTACCAATGCACCATCGTCAATACCTAATCTTTCTATTGTTTTTTCGTATTTTGAACCTCGCCTATGAGCAACACCAGTTGACCGAACGCCTTGCAGCCCACCAAGAAAAGATGCCGTGTCGAACTTCACACCGCTAGCTTTAAGGTAAGCCGATAGAAGTTTTATAGAACCGCTATCCTCTATAGACACCTGCTCCTTAAGCCCCTTAACATTGATAGAATCAATCGTTATTTTGACTAGAGAAAGGACTTGAGTATCAAATTCCGACTGTTCGTTTTTAGTTAAAGAATGTAACGTTTTAAAACAATGCTTGTCAGCTTCGGCTAGTGGCAAAAATAGTGGCCAACCTTTTTGCTCTAGCCACTGACTTTGGAAGCGTTCAAATTCATATTTAAATACCAAGTCAGGACTCTCTGCATCCGCAACATTGCCCATAATACTGCGCTTAAAGTAGGTTCCACTCATCATCCTTCCTTCGGGGGGTAAGTTAAAGCTTTTCCAATAAACTGCTTCAGAATGAGGAATATCCCGCCCCAAATCACCTAAAAACACACATACATACTCAGGTGTATTATTGTCAAAACGCAATCTCCAATAACCATGTTTATAAATAACACTATCTTGTACCTCATATTCACTTGAAGCTCCGAAATATTTTTGGAGAACTGCTTTATCAAAGTAAACAGGTGTTAAGTAATGTGGAGCTCCTTCGTTTTTTCCAAAGTAATCAGAAAGTTGAGATGGATCACTTGAATAAGTCCTATTATCATGAGCATCACCTTCTATAATAAATGACTCATAGTCTCTTTCCGTTTTAAATGGGTTATAGTTTTCTTCAGTTCTTGGCAAACACCGAAAAAGCTTCTTTCCAAGTACTCTAGTGAAAGTATCAAAACCTTTGACATATGAGCTATCCCAAAACCTAGTGAATGAAATAATGGACTCATTTACGTGTTCATCAGGCAACCTTTCGTGCCCTTTTTTGTGCCTAGAGCTCTCGAAAAAAAGGAGCAGGTTCATCTGTTTTGCAGACATGAATGCTCTCAAGAATGACTTTCTTATTACTATTTCTTTTTCCGAATATTTGATGACATCTATTTCAGTCCCATTCTCATCATCTACGACATACTTACAATTCGCTAGATCATGGTACAGGTCAAGGTATAGAACTAGCTCCTGTAAAACTTCACGATAAGGCTGCCTTCTTCCATGAAAGTCCCTGTAAATAACCAAAGGAGTATATTCTGAACAGTTTGATTCGTACCAAATATTGGCTAAGCCACTTAATACAATAGACGGACCTCCATCACCGGGTAGCAAATTCCAACCGTAACTATCCATTGCTTGTGCTGTTTCATCCGGAGAAACCAAGCAAGAGTACAGAGAGCCATCTTCAGATTTATCATCTTTGTTGAGGTTCTTGTGTAGGGGAACCCAGACTCCTTCACCTAACTCGTCCCTGACAAATTGTAATAAGTCATCCATGTCTACACTCATCATTTTCCCTTAATTCTTAGCCTGCTTTACATCTGATTCCGTTAGTACAATATGACTACACCTGCAGATTGATAATCGCTATCACCCCTCATGTAGCATTGCTTTCGACAACTTATTTTTAAACTACGCATTTTTGCTAAACAAACAAAATACCAGTCTCTAATGACTCATGAAAGTCTTCATAACTTCTTTCCCGTTTCAGTGTTCGAACCTGCCAAAAGTAAAACTGCCTAACGGGTTTTTCTTTGGAACTTGAAGTTTTTCTGTACTCCTGTTCGCGTGAGATAAGCGCCGTACCACATCCCCCTCCAAACTTCATATGTCGTGCAGGTCCCCAAGCAGCATTCCAATAACTAAGATCTGCCACGACTTGAAAATCTACCTCAATATCTAATTTATCCCGTTTAGGTATAAGCTCTGCCTCGAATAAATTGGGCAACGTTGGAATAAATAATCGTGATGGATATAGATCATGCTGAAGGTAGCCTATACGACTAAAATCTAAAGTACCTGCAAGCGGCCAAGCCTTACACTTAGGATCAATCAATTGCTGAAAAGTTGGTGGTGATAGGACGGTTTTTGTACTCAGTGGAGTTTCAGTTCTGGTAGAGATCAGGACACTGTCAGATAAATAAGTACTGATATATTCAGCCAAGTTATCATCGTCAACTTGACTTCCTTCAACCTGAGACCAGCGTACTAGAGAGACTTCTACACATCGCTCCATAGACATCATTATTGGTGATGCAAATGCAATTAATTCATTGCCAGGAGCTGCTGCTTCAACTCGAGCAAGCATAGCTGATACTGAAGAAGACATTGAGTCATAATCCCCGTCAAAGTCTGTTTTATTAGGAAACCACTTAGGGCGATTAGGCTTCATAAACGCTAAAGTAGGATTGAGAGGTAGCGCCATCAATACATTTTTTCTAATTAAGTTAGACGGAGTTCCCCAGAATTTTTTAGCGACCGCGAGTGTTCTAAGGTAAGAGGAAACAGCTCGGAGCGAGGATCTTGAAGATAATGAACCAATGAAACCATCACCTAGTGGACGTACAAAATACTCAAGGTCTCCTTGATATGGAGCCTCTGGATATACCGTAGCATTCTTACTCCATTCAAACGCCATTTGCCGAACAAAAGGAAAACGATAATGCTCTTCCAGTCTGTTCATTGTTGTTCGGAATATTCTCGGTACATCAAAACCTTGTATTCCATTAAAGTCATCAGGCACATCAAAATCATTTGGAAACAGCTTAAGATCTGAGTCATCTTGAGGGCATTGTCCAACGAGGACTTCCAACAACATATCAGAAAGAAGTGAAGGCTTAGGTACATTTTTAATCAAGTTCTCAATAGGTGAGTAATCATGTTCCTGTTGAGACATCCAAAAAATGTACAGAATCTCTACCACTTCCGCTTCAAGCTTGCACGAGCACAATCGCTCAACCAGCAAACGCTCAGTTTCCGATTTAGTCGTTGAATTTCCGAGATATGCTGACAATGCTTGCATAGTCCACCAACGAGTAGACGCACATGGCCATCCCAAACGAGCAATAAGTAGACGCAGAGTATCCATTACGCCTCCAAACTCGTGGTTAAACTCAGTTCTAGTCCCCAGCGTGGCTGCTTAAGTGGTAATGTACGAGTATCATCGATAACAGAATCAACCATAGTTCTGGCAAAATTAATGCCTTCCTCTATGCGTCCTTGTTTTACGTAGAAATAGACCATTGCATCATTCGGAGCAATTCGACTCTCGTCAGGATCCGAGAACATGGCATAAGTTGTGTCAGACACAAACTTATCACCGTGTTTTGGGTAAAACTTGGTAATCAAGTCGAGCCTATTAAGCGTGTTTTTCTCTCCTTCGAACCAAAACCAACCGCCGTTCAAAATTTGAGCACGAACAAGGTATTTCCACGCTGCTTTTTTGCCACTTAATTTACGCCTTGTATGAAAAGCTGATTCATAAAGATACGAGAGTTCCGAATGTCTTTCTTTCTCATGCAGAAGTTTCTTATCGAGAATATTTAACAACCGTCTTCCTTGGCCATTTTGATCCCAGTAATCATACCAATCTTGTACATATGTCTGTCGTTGTTCATAACTACCTGAAAAACTGTCTAATAAACTGTCTAACTGTTCAGGCTCAAAAGAAGCCGGAGCTCCCTCGTAAGTATCACTCTCTGAAATCCCGCTGGAATATTCATCTCGATATAATAAACCGATATCCCAACCACTATGCTTATGTAAAGTAGAAAGAAGCTCTACAGCGTTGGTACCCCCCTCCTGAGCTTGTTCCTCTAGCAGTTGATGTACTTCTGCATGTAAACCTGTACGCATCAACGAATCTAAAGGCCACCCATCTTTGACACCTTGAGTCACATATGCTCTTAAACTATTCTCTGCTTGTGACCACTGCCCCATACCAGTATGTTCATCAAACTTGGTAATCAAAGTGGCAGGGTTCAACTTAGCTAGCAGTTCATCAGTAGCTCCTAGAACATGCCTAGTACCTTTCCCATCTGTATAGTCCAATACATTATGAATCTGAGGAGATATCTGGCTAAGAAGTTGCATTGCCTCTTTCGGTGCCGACTCAACCAAATAACCAATAGCACTTACGGTATTGCTCAATGTAGGATCTTTTCGATGACTATAACCAGTTGTCAGTTCCCACGTTTGTATGCATAGTTCACGAGCTTGTGAAACTAAATTGTGCTTTATGGCAATAGAGCAAAGCTGAAGTGGCATCATAAGATGAACGCTTGTTTCTTCTTGAACCTCCGCCTTCCACAATGAATACTGCGACTGAATAAATACAGAAGCAGCTTCATTTGTCATTTTAACAAGAGAATTTTCTGAATACTGCTCTCTAAAAGACACCTCATCGAACCATTTGCACTCGATTGCTTTTCGAATACTTTCTTCGGACAAAAGCGCGCAATCTGTATCATTAAATAAAATACTAACAAGGTGAATATCACAGGCTACACGATGTAATGACCGTCTAAAATCTTCAGTAGCAGATCTCTGTTGATAGTTTTGCCTAAAAGTATGCAATTCAATAGGTTCAAGCATCTCGTAAAGTTCATGGAATTGTACAGAGCCCCCACTTAACCAATGTTGAGCGACTTTAGAAGCGATACCGGTAAGAGTATTAAATAAGGCAGTAATATTTTCTCTTCCTTTGAACAAAGGTGCTGGCACATATTCAAAATCAGCCTGGCCCTCAAGTGCCATCGAGATTTCTAAATGTACAGAACTAAAGAACCAATGATGTATGAGTATCGCAAGGTCTTCTTTTTGAGCATAGTAATCTGCATCCTGCCATTCGATAGGAATTGATATATTCAGTGGATTAGACAAACGAGTAGCTGCTGCTTCAACGGATGCTACTAATGGTGTTTGGGAGAGCGAACTAAAATCATCTCTTTCAGTAATGCATGCGCCAGCATATGCTGATGAACGAATACATGCATCACTCATCAGTTTTTTATTTTCACTATTAACCAATGCACCAGTGACAGTCATTAACGCATCTAACTCTCCACCTTCGATAAGCAATAGAACGCGAGGAAGCCATATTGCTTGATGATTTTTGTTAACTAAACTAGTTAGGCTCTCAGTCGTCATGCCTATAGCATTCAATTGAGCTAAAGCACTGACCATAAAATGATACTCATCAGAACCTGACCGAGAACTATATTTGTTTGTAAACCGGCTTACTCCATGAAGTCTCCTAAGTAGCTCTTCACCGCATGTCTCGGCTTCAAATAGCTCTCCACGAGATCGAAGAGCCAGTCCGAGAGCCGCAAGTTCTAGAATGTCAGCTTCATGCCTTGTAGCAAATGCCTCACGGATAACACTTTCTTCGCTAGATAATGTCCATGTAAACGAAGTGAGCCGTGCCTTATCATCAGATTGCATTTGGAACTCGCTTCCACCTACCATACGATCTTTGAGGTGTGCGAGTCGATAAGCATCCGCGAATTTAGCCGAATCCAAAGCTGCTATTAGAGAGTCTGATAATAGAGTATCGAACAATGACTCTGAGTATCCTTCTTCTAGCCGTTGCATGATCCAGTCTCGTGTAAGGCCTGTGATAAGGTTGCTTGGGTTACCGAGTCTTGCCTGAACTGTCCACAGCCAATTTACACGTAGTGAATTTGGAGCGCCATTGTCTAACCAGTCAGAAACAAAAGGCATTAGTTTTTGAACGCAATCATCGTAGTTTTCTGTTGTTCTTACGAACACGGCTAAGCTTTCATGAAAAACCTTGAAACCAGAGCCGGAGGCATAAAGCAAATGTTCTACATTCCCAACCAAAGGAACTGCTGACCGACGCTTTTCAGCTATTTCCACAAAAGCTGTTTTTGGCCAGAAAAAAGGAAAAGAACAAATTAGGCGCAAAACGTCCTTTAGGCTTTCAGATAAACTCATCCATAAAGAACAATAATAAAATTCAACGTCTTGACTTAAATCTCCCTTTAACCGCTCAACATCCCAAGAAGTAAGCAGGCCACCATTCTGGATCAGCTCTGAAGCAGCATAGATCACATGAAGTGGATGACCTTTCGTTCTCACGAGAAGTGCTGATGAAGCTTCTTGTAACTGCTCATTGGCTATTCTCTGATCCTCAGAATACGTAGAGAGTTTGCCCTCTTTTACCATTTTATATAGATACCCAAATACGGCGTTTTCTGACATCGCCGGTAAGGTATACCAGCTAGACTTAGGTGCTGATATTAACAAGTCTGTTGGCAATTGAGCGTCGTCCACCGGTTGTGTTCCGATGAGCAGAATCATATTGTCTGGACAAGGAATAATCTGGGAGAAAAGGTCATCAAGTGGTTGTTTATCTTTTGCATTAGTACGCCAGACATGATCCAGTCCATCGAGTATGACAACAAAAGGTTTATTGATCTCTTTATAGTGAGAAGCACATGCTTCGAGTAAAGAACGCAAACCTCTAGAAGCTATTGTGACTTCGCTATGAAACTGCTCAATTTGAGCTTTAATGGATTCCTCAACAATATAACTATTTATTCGGTCACGACCACGTTCAGTCGTCGATAGATAGTAGTGATGCCTTACCATCGGAACATTTTCGTTAATTAGCTCGTCAAACAAATAGCTTAAATAAGTACTCTTACCTCGGCCAGGAGGCCCCGACAAAACAATCGTTTTACCAACAGAATTTATGACTGTTGACACAAATCTATGATGGAAAATCTCGTCCGGAACTTGGTACCCACTGGGAACAATAAAGTCTTCTGGAAGTGGCGCTACAGGAGAAGCTCGCAGAATAGTACGAACTTCTGGAAGTGTTATCCAACCGTCTGGATGGGGGCAGTTTTTTTGTGTCGCCCAGTTAATTGCTATGCTTTTAAGCGTAGCAATTCCTTCAGAACTTCCATGAGCTTTTAGCCTCGCATCAATTTGGTAATCCAGTGTCTCGTAACTTTTATCACTATGGCGAATACGTAACTGGTTAAAAAATGCTTCACAAGATGCAACACTACCAAGCTCAGAAGTTACTTTGGAACGATTTGGTTCATGAATCTTTGCAAAGCATATTTTTCCGTTTACAAGGCAACCTTCAATTTCAGCGTCTGGACGACGGTTGGTTATTAACGAAATATCGCCGATACGGTCAGATTCGAGTTTATTGTACGCGTCAAACCATTTTTTAATCATCGATCTCGAGCGAGATGTCTTACCTGACTTATCTAGCAGCCAGTCCCAGCAAAGAAGGTGTTTGTCAGGATTAGGTGTAAACTTAACTTGTTGAAGATCTAGGAGACCATCGGTGCGTTCAATGACAATATCATCCAGTCCTTGTGGCGCTTCTGTTTCAACGTCACACTCAAACTTTACTCGACCATAACGTGAGGGAGCATCAAGCCAATCACATAAAACTTTAAGCCCCTGTCTTGTTTGATAAATGTAGCCAGCTGCTGTTATCGCAGAATTTTTTATGTTCTCAGACATTAATACACCATTACATATTCAGTTGAGTATTAAGCCAACTGTCGAGCATGTTTACTGCAACAAACTCAGTTTGAATTGGGTAAGGAGGAATAACCATCCAATAGTACACGTCCCGACTTACATATACTTCAATGTGATGATACTCCTTTCCTGTCGGCTCAGGCCAATTCAGGAGCTCTAATAACCTTAAAGCATTGTCCTCGACAAACTTTCGTCTTCGAACAATTCGGCTTATCTGTCCATTTTTATCATTCTCTGATTTTCCAAAAATTTTATCTCGAAGTCGTCGAGAATCTTTAATAGTATATGGTGGCTGGTTGTACTTACACTCTACTGTTATTAATAGGTTTTTCTCAGGCCAGTATGCAAAAGCATCAAAATCACCCACATCTTCGAACCGTTCACTGCGAAATTTCCTGAAAAAATCAATGCCGCCTTCAACATAAGGTGTATGCCTAAGAAAGATTTCTTTAGTCCGGACTTCAAGCTGCTTTTCAATACCTTGCTTAATATTTCTAATGATTTTTTCGACGTGAGGCCAATTAAAATCAGCAGGTAAATAACCATCCCTTACTGCCGACATCCAAATATTAAGAGCCCTACTAGCTGTTTCTGCTCCCCAAATTAGTTCTGTATCATTCATTACCAATGGACGAATTGCGTATCGATGAATTCGCTTATTGTGCTCCCAGTAAGGAACATCGGCCTCTTCAACATGCCGACCTGCCAACTGGCGAATACTCTTACCACATAGAGTAAGAAACGAGACTATTTTCTCGGCTTCTTGATATTCCAACTCTTCTATATTTTCATTTAGGACTTGAATTATTCGACTTTTAGATGAGGTATAAGAAAGAGCAAGAGAATCACCAAAACCATATCTTTGTGCTTGAGATAAGATAACCAAAGTGGTGAGCATATTGGATAAACTAAATCCCGGATCCGTCATAAATGCTTCTTTTATATGTACTGAAGACAATAGCTCCTCAGACGCGCCCTCAACGATATCGTTGTCTTTTGCTCCTAACCCCAATCGAGACTCAGCCTCTATCTGAGCAAATTTCTTGTCTTGTTGTTCACGGTCGACCGAATAAAACACTTCAGGAAGATATGAGTCGTCGATCTCAATTCCACCAACATCTACATCATTGTGCAGGATATCGCTAGCACCGGCGAGCACCATAAACCAATCAACTAAACTTACCAGTTCTCGCAGTAGATCCCCTGACACGTGTTCCACTCCAGAGTTATCTGAACTAACGGTTTTTTCGAGCAAATATCTATAATGACGAGCTGTCCCACCAAACTCTTTACGTGCCTCCTCAATGGTCTCTGAACGATCATATTCAACCTCATGTGCGAGGCTCTGCTGAGCTCGCATAATTTTTGTTTTCTCTGCGATTAGACAAGAATCATGTTGCTCAACGAACTCCTTTATAAGTTGATGTTTATTCATAGATTCGAGCCTATGCTCAATGAAAAGGCGTAACTGAGTCGCTGCTGGATCGATCTTAGCTTTTGCATCCGCTAACTCATAGCGACCAGGCGTCAACCCAAGTGCATTAATTTCAGTCGCTAATCGCTTACGGGCAATTTTGTAGTTCTTCGGTAACGGGATAATCGGGTCTACATAATCAGGAACGTCAACATGACGAGTGACGACCTTAAGATGATAACGAGCTCTTTCAGAGGCTAGATCTGCTAACCTACCACTAATCTCAGGCATATATAGACCACAAGACGCGTGGCATTCCTTTAATGTTTCTATAAGACTCCTGACTTCAAATGAGCCATCTTTAGCGTCTTGAAGTCCGGCTAACACTGACCGTGTATCAACCTTTACATGAAACAAATTTTCGCAGTTAAACTCTTGTTGAGTAGAAACAACAATATGGTCAAAACATTGCCGTACTTTAGGGGCTTGAGGCTCACTAACTGAGCAGTTCGGAGCTAACTCGCATAAAAGCAGGATATAGTTTTGTTGAAACAACCCAAGCTCGGGGATGAGATGATTAGCACGGTGCAAGCAATCAGCTAAAATTTGAGCAAACATGTTTAGCATACGACCATCGTCAAACTTCAGTTCTTGAGTAATCTCGATGCATGCCTGCACCGTACAATTGTTAACAACCGTAGAGTAGGCAACTAGTTCTTTGTTTCGTGATTGAAGAGTAACGACTCCCGTTGTACTTTCTGCCAATTTCCATAAAGAAGATCCATCTGGGAAATATTTTGGAGCAAGAGACCAAAAGTCAGAGAGTATTTTAAAACGCCAAGAAGTTCCCCATGATGAATCCAGCCATATCATGTCAGGTGATATGGCTCCATCAACGAGCACACCGTGAGTGTCTTTAAAAGATCCAAACAAATCTGCAGCGCCAGAAGATATAGGGCTAAGCTTGTTCCGATTAACATCCACGAACTGCCAGTACTGTTCCAATTCATTTGGCTCATCGAGACTATCGAAGATAGTAACGAAATCAGCCAAAGGTAATAAACGTGTTGGTTTTTTGGGCGCATCAATAAACCCTAAGGCTGTATTATTTTGAGTCAGCACTATGATAATTTGGATTTCATCAACATTTGGCCCATTTTTCCCGTCTTTTGACAACATAAAGCCGCTGCCATTAGACAAACGGAATTTTAGTGCGGCCCCTTGTTTTACCTTCGTGTATGTATTTTGGGCTGCCTTCTCGACTTGTTCATATTCAGTGTGGTTACACATACAAACGAAATACGAGGTTGACGAAGTTGGAAAGATACAACTAATAGGAAGATCTTCTTCTGCAATGTTGTCTACATAAAGAGTAATAGGCCCTGAAAGTGTTCTCGGAAAACGATCACATACATATTTAGCAAGCTGTTTATGAGAGTGAGCATTTGGAGTAACGCTGTTCTTTTTTGCCCAGAAATCAATGACAACACTCGGTCCGCTTCTGATAGATAAAGGTATTAAAACATCATCAATTTCTATTGCAACATAAGGTAAAGCTTCACCCTGCATCACCTCATCACCAAAATTGCTATTGATCAGTGGTGAGTTAAAACCACCTACTCGTGTCACCAGTTTTTCTGCTAAATTTTTACTCCATGTAGTAGTAGAAGCTATTTGTTTTATTGATGCTACACATTGAAGCCAAAATTCCTCGGTCGGAATCTCAACCTGAGCACATGCTGCTGACTCTACGCTACAACTGGTGCAATCTATTGACTCTATTATTCGCGCTTGTAAAGCTAAGCAAATATCCATATTCGTAGAGGCTATAGGGTCATCCGAATAAGTGATTCGAAATGCTTCTATAAAGTCAGGAGTACGTTCAATACAACTACCATAGAACATTGGAACAAACGTGTTTCCTAGTTTGACTTTGACTTGGCCCCAATCAGCCTCAGGGCAGTAGTCTTCAAGCATTGGAAACTCAGGCCAAATTTGGTAAAGCCCCTTGAGAAATGCTTCGAAGTCTTGATAGTTGGCTATTGCTCTTTTGGGTAAGTTATCATTTGGAAGTTCTAACAGAACACGCCATGCAAAAATATGCTTTACAGGGCTACCTAAGTTTGATGGCCATAGCTCAGAAACATTTAAAGCGAGAGCTATATCAATAGAATTGTACTGGAGAAGAAAAGCTCTTGTTGCATCTAGAGACTTATTAAACTCGGTAGATCTACCTGACAATTTTTTTTTTGACTTATAGAAGAGAGGATTATTTTTTTGTCTCTCTCCTAATAATGAATGCGCTTCTTTTTGTTTAAGCCTTCGTTCTCGCTTCTCTCTTGATTTTTTCCCCATCTCCCCCCCCGCCATTTCAAACAAAGCTTATAATTAACTACTGTGGAAAATAACCTGTATCATAACAAAAGAAGCCTGTCCTAAAACTTGCTCTAGAATACAAAAAGGATATAAATGAGGTTCATAGTCATGCTAGTGCCACAATCAGATTCACTCATAGCGTTGTATAAACTTCTTATGACAAACTTGCACTTGGAAAGCCGTCAAAAAGATCCAAACTTACAAAAAATTATGACAACGGCTATAATTGATGTTCAACAAGAAAGATTTTTAACCTAAACCACTGTTAAAGATAGATTTCATCAGGAATCGTCAAGATTTACGTCTTAGATTATTACCAAGGGTAAAAACACATGGGCAAGGTTTACGATGGCCTGCACCGTATTAGCTTCCTAATTGACGAAGAAGGTCAGATTGAACACGTCTTCAACAAGTTCAAGACTAAGACTCACCACGAAGTGGTTCTAGAGTACTTCAACCAAGAAGCTTAATGTCCGTTGGAGTGAGCTAGGCTTACTACCAACTCAGAATAAATTAAAAAGGCGACTATCATCGATAGTCGCCTTTTTTGTCACTTATTTCGTTACTGATGGTGTACAGGGTCATCATCTAGCGCATGGCTCGGCAAGGCATTCCAAACCGCCTTCACTAAAGTAGCCAGTGGAATCGCGAAGAACACGCCCCAGAACCCCCAAAGTCCACCAAACACTAATACCGCAACAATAATCGCCACAGGGTGTAGATTCACCGCTTCAGAGAACAAAACGGGTACTAACACGTTGCCATCTAGGGCTTGAATGATGCCGTAAGCCAATAATAGCCAGTAGAATTGAGGCTCAAGCCCCCACTGGAACAAACCTACTATGGCAACCGGCACGGTTACTGCCGCTGCACCAATGTATGGAATCAATACCGAGAAACCGACAGCAACCGCTAATAACACGGAGTAGCGAAGGTCTAAGATCGCGAACGTTACGTAGCTGACGCCACCAACGATTAAAATCTCTAGCACCTTACCGCGGATGTAGTTCGAGATTTGTTCGTTCATCTCTTCCCATACTTTGGTCGCTAAGCGACGGTTGCGAGGAAGCACACCACTTGCCATTCTGATCATCTCTTCTTTGTCTTTCAGTAAGAAGAAGATAAGCAGTGGTACTAAGATAAGATAAACACCTAGCGTCGCTAAGCTAACCAAAGAGGCCAATGAGCCCTTGACCACACTTTCCCCCATACCTAACGCCTTGTTCTTCGCGTTAGACATGACAGACTCAACGATCTGTAAGTTAGCAAGCTCTGGGTAACGCTCTGGAATCGTTGCAATGAACTTCTGTAAGCTACCGTACATGCTTGGAATATCATTGATTAGGTTACCTACTTGCTCCCAAATGGTTGGCACTAATCCGAATATCGCTAGTAGCATTAGGCTAAAGAACATCAAGATCACCAACATCACCGATGGCGTTCTTGGAATACCGAGTCGTTGAAGTTGAGTCACTGGCCACTCAAGCAAATAAGCCAACACAATCGCCACCAGCAGCGGTGCGATCAGGTGACCAAAGAAGTAGATAGTAATAAAGCCGAATAGAATGATGGCAACCAAACTGACAGCGTGTGGATCAGAGAAACGTCGTTTATACCAACGACTGACCATTTCAAGCATCTGACTGCGATTCCTTTTTAGTGACGAGGAGATGGTGGTAATTAGAACAAGCCTCTGTCATGACAACATAAGCTTGCTTAGACAAAAAAGTAACAATATCTTTCATCGAACTGTTATCTGATACATAAATTGACAAAGATTGCCCTACTTCTAACTTTACACTGTGACGCTTGGCTAATAATAACGCCATTGGGCAGCGCTCTTGGCGTAAATCTAGAATATTAGGTGTCATTCTTGGGCTCGATGCTTATTATAAGGGGCATATTGTAATCTGTTTTTGAAAACGTGCCATCATTGATTCATCTTCCTTCAGGATAGCGCACGCACTTAACAAAGGTTAAACCAGATAAAGAACCAATTTGCATTGCCCTTGTCTTACTGTCAGAAGAAACGGAGTATTACTGACTAATATGTTTAAACGCGCTCGTTCAATTGCTTGCTTATGCATCGCAGCCACATTAAGCACCCCAACGTTGGCTAACACCAACAGCTTGGATTTACCGGACATCGGCACGGCGGCTGGCGGCACGCTCACTATCGATCAAGAACTCATCTATGGTGATGCCTACATGCGCATCATCAGAAGCAGCCAGCCTGTTATCAACGATCCAGTTCTCAACCTTTATATCGACACACTAGGCCATCGCCTTGTCGCGAATGCCAATGACGTAAAGACACCTTTCCAGTTCTTTATGATCCGTGACCGCAACATCAACGCTTTTGCTTTCTTTGGTGGTTATGTTGCACTGCACTCAGGTCTATTCCTGCACGCACAATCAGAAAGTGAACTTGCGTCTGTATTAGCGCACGAAATCGCACACGTTACGCAGCGTCACTTAGCGCGTAGTATGGAAGATCAAGCACGCCGTTCTCCTGCGACTATCGCAGCGCTTGCAGCGTCTGTATTGCTGGCTATTGCCGCTCCTGAGGCGGGTATTGCAGCCTTAACCGCAACCACCGCGGGTAACATGCAAAGCCAAATTAACTACACCCGTAGTAATGAAAAAGAAGCCGACCGCTTTGGTATCAACACGCTAGCAAAAGCTGGATTTGACGTGAACGCAATGCCACGCTTCTTTGGCCGTTTAGCGGATGAATACCGCTATGCAAGCACACCACCTCCAATGTTGCTCACTCACCCGTTGCCAGAAGATCGTATTACCGATTCGCGCGCACGTGCTCGTAGCTACCCACCGCTGAAACTTGCGCCATCGCTGGATTACCACTTGGCAAGAGCTCGCATCGTGGCACGCTATGCCGGTATCAATAATGAGGCGTCGCTCGATTGGTTCTCACGCCAATTGAAAAAGGCACCAAAAGAGATAGTTCCGTCGTTAGAGTATGGACAAGCACTGGTTTACCTCGATTCGAAAAAGTTAGATAAAGCAGAACCGATTCTAACCAAACTGATTACCAGCGACCCGACTAACCTGTTCTACTTAGATGCGATTTCCGACCTTCACATTGAGCAGAAAAAGCCTGAGCTTGCCATTAAAGAGCTTAAATCGGCATTGGTTCGTCAGCCAAACAACCCGGTACTCACAATCAACTACGCAAATGCCTTGATTGAAAAAGAAGACTTTGCAGAGGCTGTTCGCGTATTACAACGTTATACGCATGACAATCCGAATGACACCAATGGCTGGCACCTGCTTTCAAAAGCGAATACTAGCCTTGGCAATAGTGATGAAGACCTTGCCGCACGAGCTGAAATTTTGGCATTGCAAGCCAACTGGAACAAAGCGATTCAGTACTACACGCAAGCAAGTCAAATCGCAGAGCTCGGTAGTTTGAAGCAAGCCCGCTACGACGCTCGAATTGATCAGCTGATGATTCAGCGCGAGCGCTTCTTAGCACTGCAATAAGGCGTTCAATACTCGGCGAGTCGCCAAAAGAAAAAAGCTCAACGTATACAGTGAAGAGGCCAATTAGCTGGCCTCTGCTGAAAATTAAATAAAAAATAATAATGAGGAAGAACCATGTCTGTCGTGATTTATCATAACCCACGCTGCTCAAAGAGCCGTCAAACGCTTGAATTACTTGAAACAAACGGTGTACAACCTGAAGTGATCAAGTATCTAGACACACCTCTAACTGTTGAACAGCTAAAAGTACTGTTCACTCAGCTTGGTTTTAGCAGCGTTCGCGAAATGATGCGCACCAAAGAGGCAGACTACAAAGAAGCGAACCTTGGCGATGCTTCTGTATCTGATGAAGACCTATTTTCTGCAATGGCTGCTAATCCAAAATTGTTTGAACGCCCAGTTGTTGTTGCGAACAATAAAGCCAAGATTGGTCGTCCACCAGAGCAAGTACTAGAGATTCTGTAAGCGGCTATGAGCATCAACATTCTTGTTCTCTACTACAGTCGTCACGGCAACACACAAGCTCTAGCAAGGCAGATAGCACGGGGGGTGGAGTCCATTCCTGAGTGTGAAGCCATGCTAAGAACGGTTAATGACGTGTACACAGTAGAAGAGCAGCCAGACTCTCGCTATCAACCCACAGACCCAATCGCCACACTGCAAGAGCTCCGTTCTTGCGATGGCTTGGCGCTTGGCAGTCCGGTTTGGTTCGGCAACATGGCTGGGCCGATGAAGCACTTTTGGGATAGCACTACATCATTGTGGATCAATGGCGATCTTATCGATAAGCCAGCTTGTGTATTTACTTCTTCTTCATCACTGCATGGTGGGCAAGAAACAACACAGCAGAGCATGATGCTGCCACTGCTTCACCATGGAATGTTAGTGGTCGGCATCCCCTACTCAGAGCCTGCACTGCATACCACTCAAACCGGTGGCACGCCCTATGGCGCAAGCAGCACAGGTGAGAGTGCTTCACTAAGCAAAGAAGAAATTGAGTTGGCGCAGAACCTAGGTAAACGCCTCGCGCACATCGCGATAAATCAGAAGGGAATCTCTCAATGATGTACATGTCAGAGAAGGCGATGTCTCCTAAGACAAAGCTATTTCGCTACCTAGCATTAGCAGGCAACCTATTGCTGTTAGGTTGGGTTGTGGCTTGGCAGATGACGCTTTCACCGCATCCTCACCTAAATAATATCACGCTGGCTATCGTTTGGGCTGTTCCGCTACTGTTGCCATTACCTGGTATTTTAATCGGCAAGCCTTATACGCACGCTTGGGCGAACTTCATCTTAATGCTCTACTTCCTACACGCATTAACCATTCTATACGTAGATGGTGGTGAACGCTTATTGGCAGCTGTTGAGCTACTGCTGACCACGATGGGCTTCGCCGGAAATATCTTATTTACCCGTTTCCGCGCTAAAGAGCTAGGCATCAAGCTTAAACGCCTTTCTGAAGTAGAAAAGAACGAGAAAGCGAAGTTCGAGTAATAAGATTCAGTTCGATATTTCTGAGTAACTAGCTAACCAAGCAACGAGCTAGCAAGTAACACAAACAAAAAGCCCTGCGAGATTTCTCTAGCAGGGCTTTCTTTTTATTTCTCTTCGCTACTTACATTTTCGTATTAGCGATAAGCGCAAGCAATGGCTTAGCTGCGATTCCACTCGTATACCAAGCTTGGCTCTGCATGCAGCGGTGCAGTTGCTTCTAACTCTTCGGTACCTGTACCTTCAGAGTTAGCCTCCGAGCCAGCCAATGAATCATCACTTGATACTTCATTACCTTTAATTACTTGAACGTCAGTATCTGCGTCAGTTGCTGTCGCTTCAGTATCAAGGGCAGCTGTTGAATCATCGCCTACAGACATGGTGTTGTCTTGTGTTTCAAATTCAGGGCTTACTTCTGGTTCGATGTAGGACTCTTCAACCTTCGCAACTTGGCGAATACTTGCAACCTCTTGCTCAAACTCTTGTTGAGTCGACAGCAAGTGAATACGGAACGTCACTTCGTTGTTTTGAATCTTAAGAATATCTAAGCTAGCAACCGAGTTTAGACGCTTAAGTGCATTCTCTAACTGGAAGAAGTCTTGAGCATTATTCAGGCTAATAAACTGAGTTAAAATCGACTCTGATGACTCACTCGCCACCGTCACCGCGCTTTTACCTGCGTAGTAGTTACTGATTTGGTCAACGAGCTTCTTAGAAGCCGTCACGCTGTTACCCGACACAGAACCAGTGATTGGTGCCGTTGGCGCGCTAGTCAATTGACTTGGTTTTTGGTCGTACAGCGTCCAACGCAACCCTGAAGATTGAGCTTTAATCACTAACACCGCATCTACTGGGTAGCGTTGACTTGCTCTGCTAATTGGTGAAACAAAGCTGCCCCACAAATCTGAGGTCGCGATACCAGTGATATCGTCGAAATCACCGACAGGCAAAGTCAGAGGTAAACCACGATCTTTTGCACTTGCTTGCATTTGAGCAGCAAGCTGTGAGTTCGAGTGCTCCCACACAATGTTCTTATCGAAGCTGTCTTCCTCCACTAGCCAAACCAAGATGTTTGAGCGAGTTTCAGGCCAGTACGGCAGTTGTGCTTGAGTCAGTAGAGAACGGATTTGAGCGCCATTAAAACGCATACGCAATGTTGATTGGTCATTGCTCTCACCAAAACTCATTTGAGACATGTACTGCGCACTCTTACGCATCGCCTTTTGGATGGTCTCATTTGAAGCAACATCAGTTTGGCCAGTCGCACGTATCAATACCTGCTCCATACCGGTATTTCGTGCCACTTGTTCTGGTTGTTTGTCTTCGGTGTTAATCGCAACTTCAGCACTAAAGATATCTACTTGAGTTAAGGCGTAACTCGGGAAGGCTAATAGTCCCATCAACAACAATGCTATGTAGCGCATATTGATCCTAATATTCAAAGCTTGTGCCTTGATGATAAGCAACTATGGATTGAGGGGCAAGGTCGTTAGCGCCCACTGTGTTTAATAACCACAAAATATCACCTGACCATGATA
Organism: Vibrio sp. 070316B; assembly: GCF_013114115.1. NCBI lineage: Bacteria > Pseudomonadati > Pseudomonadota > Gammaproteobacteria > Vibrionales > Vibrionaceae > Vibrio > Vibrio sp. 070316B. The sequence goes on from NZ_VTYC01000013.1 coordinate 40,227, forward strand.
AAGCGCTAACTTAAAAACTGAATTTTCGGACCTTGTTCGATATAAAACATCACTATGATAAATAAATTTGATCTATTTTGTGTAGCAATCGATTGCTAAGTGATAGAATCGCGCGAATTTTATTTTTCACTTTTCATATAACGACCAATCTAAGGACATATCATGAAAAATGCATTGCAAGGTGCACAAATGCTGTTTGTGGCTTTTGGTGCGCTTGTACTCGTGCCGCTACTGACAGGACTTGATCCCAACGTTGCACTCTTTGGCGCAGGTATCGGTACCCTTTTATTCCAACTTATTACACGCCGTTCAGTGCCAATCTTCTTAGCGTCTTCTTTTGCATTCATCGCTCCTATTATGTTTGGTATCCAAACTTGGGGGATTGGTGCAACCATGGGTGGCCTAATGGCAGCAGGTGTTGTGTATGTTTTAATGGGCGCTCTGATCAAAGTGAGAGGCGTTGGCTTTATTCATAAGCTGCTTCCACCTGTAGTGGTTGGCCCTGTAATTATGGTGATTGGTTTAGGCCTAGCACCCGTTGCGGTAAACATGGCTTTAGGTAAGACCGGCGATGGCGCCGTTCAACTGGTTGATGCAGACGCAGCACTGTGGATCTCATCAATCTCACTGCTCGTAACCATCATCATCAGTGTATTTTCGAAAGGCTTCCTAAAGCTACTGCCTATCTTCGGCGGTATTATCGCAGGTTACATTACGAGCCTGGTTTACGGCGCAGTCGACTTCACACCGGTTGCTCAAGCATCGTGGTTGGCACTACCAAACTTCACCATGCCTGAATTCAACATCAACGCTATCTTCTTCATGGTGTTTGTTGCGATTGCACCTGCCGTTGAGCACGTAGGTGACATGCTGGCGATTTCCAACGTGACGGGTAAAGACTATCTTAAGAAGCCAGGCCTGCACCGCACAATCACAGGTGACGGCGTGGCAACAATAGCAGCATCTATGTTGGGCGCTCCACCAAACACAACTTACAGTGAAGTAACTGGCGCGGTTATGCTAACGAAAGCGTTTAACCCTGTAATCATGACTTGGGCTGCAGTAACCGCTATCGTTCTTGCATTGGTTGGTAAGCTAGGCGCATTACTTCAAACGATTCCGGTTCCAGTGATGGGCGGTATCATGATTCTTCTGTTTGGCTCTATCGCAACCGTAGGTCTTAACACGCTAATCAAGAACAACGTTGACCTGCACAAATCACGTAACCTTGTCATTGTTGGTATTACCCTAGTATTCGGTATTGGCGGAATGGCTTTTGGTATCGGCGACTTCAGCCTACAGGGCGTAAGCTTATGCGGTATCGTGGCGATTCTACTTAACCTAGTACTTCCTGAAGAGCTAGGTGACAACACTGTGGTAGACAAGGCTCAAATCGACTAACAGTTGAGTCTGGTTAGATTCCGACAAAATGGAAGTTCAAAAAAGGGAGAGCATCGAATGCTCTCCCTTTTTTATTAATACGGGTAATGAAGTGAATTCAGTAAATTAAAACAACGGAACCCACTTAATCTAAAAACCGAATTACTTAGTACCGAAGATCTTATCACCAGCATCGCCAAGACCAGGAACAATGTAGCCCTTGTCGTTTAGCTTTTCATCGATTGCTGCAGTGTAAAGTTCAACATCTGGGTGCGCTTTTTCTAGAGCTGCAATACCTTCAGGAGCCGCTACAAGCACAAGAATCTTGAAGTGCTTACAACCTTTCTCTTTCATTAGGTCGATAGTTGCGATCATAGAACCACCCGTTGCAAGCATTGGGTCTACCACTAGAGCGATACGCTCATCGATGTTAGATGCAAGCTTGTTGAAGTATGGTACTGGCTCAAGCGTTTCTTCGTCACGGTAGATACCAACAACGCTGATACGTGCGCTTGGGATATGCTCAAGAACACCGTCCATCATGCCTAGACCAGCACGTAGGATTGGCACTACTGTTACTTTTTTACCTTTAATTTGGTCAACTTCAACTGGACCGTCCCAACCATTAATAGTTACACGTTCAGTTTCAAAGTCTGATGTCGCTTCGTATGTTAGAAGGCTACCCACTTCTGTCGCTAGCTCACGAAAACGCTTAGTGCTAATCTCACCTTCACGCATCAGGCCAATTTTATGTTTTACTAGCGGGTGTTTCACTTCAACAACTTTCATTTCCAACTCCGGCAATATTTAAACAAACCTGTAGATTATACACGAACTCTAAGGTTATTTGAGAATCTTTATTCTAATAAAAAAAACCGCGCAAACGTTTGCTCTTCATATTCAAGCCCTGTTAGAATAACGCCGTTTTCACATCCAACTTAAGTTCGAGGACTATCCCGTGAGTGGTAATACTTCTTCTCTAAGCTACAAAGACGCTGGTGTTGATATCGACGCAGGTAATGCACTAGTAGACCGTATTAAAGGTGCTGTTAAACGCACTCGTCGCCCTGAAGTAATGGGCGGTATTGGTGGCTTTGGCGCCCTATGTGAACTTCCAACGAAATACAAAGAGCCAGTACTTGTTTCAGGTACTGATGGTGTTGGTACTAAACTTCGCCTTGCTTTGGATCTGAAAAAACACGACACCATTGGTATCGACCTAGTGGCAATGTGTGTGAACGACCTAATCGTTCAAGGTGGTGAGCCTTTATTCTTCCTAGACTACTACGCAACAGGTAAGCTAGATGTAGACACAGCAGCAGACGTTGTTTCTGGCATCGCTGAAGGTTGTGTTCAAGCTGGTTGTGCACTTATCGGTGGTGAAACCGCTGAAATGCCGGGCATGTACGAAGGCGACGACTACGATGTTGCTGGCTTCTGTGTTGGCGTTGTAGAAAAAGCTGACATCATCGACGGTACTAAAGTAGCTGCAGGCGACGCACTTATCGCTGTTGGCTCAAGTGGTCCACACTCAAACGGTTATTCTCTAATTCGTAAAGTTCTAGAAGTTTCTGGTGCTGATAAGAGTGAAGAGCTAGAAGGTCGCACTATCGGTGAACACCTACTAGAACCAACTAAGATTTACATCAAATCAGCACTTAAGATGATTGCTGAGCATGACATTCATGCTATCTCGCACATCACTGGTGGTGGTTTCTGGGAAAACATCCCTCGCGTACTTCCTGAAGGTACTAAAGCTGTGATTGATGGTAAGAGCTGGGAATGGCCTGCTATCTTCAACTGGCTACAAGAGAAAGGTAACGTGGAAACGTTTGAAATGTACCGCACTTTCAACTGTGGTGTTGGCCTAGTTGTAGCTCTACCTAAAGACCAAGCAGACGCTGCTGTTGAACTACTGAAAGCTGAAGGCGAAAACGCTTGGGTTATCGGTGAGATCGCAAACGCTGAAGCAGGCGAAGAGCAAGTTGAAATCAAATAAGTGATACGTTCACTTACTTAGTTAATCAATGAGGACCTAATGGTCCTCATTTTGCTATTTGGCCCGCAGAAAACCTTAGTTTATGTAGGTAATATAGATACCAATCGTAGTAAGTAACTGGTCATCCTAGCTTGTTAAAACGCTCGATCACGTCGTTAGAAATTTTGATTGTAGGATAACTACTTATCTAAAATCTCTGCCTTGTTCTCAAGCCTTTTTCCTGCGCTATTTATGAGCACTTACTTACTGTGATTGGTATAAACTCCAGTTAATCAATCGTATGACCCACTTTATGAAAAACAATCACTCTCAGAAAACCACTCACTCTCAGAAAAACATCGTTGTGTTAGTTTCAGGAAGCGGAAGCAACTTACAGGCGATCTTAGATGCCTGCGATAGCAATATGATTGATGCTTCAGTTAAAGCTGTCTTCTCAAATAAGGCAGAGGCCTTTGGCTTAGAGCGAGCTAAGACCGCTGGTGTCGATGCACACTCAGTAAATCCAAAAGATTTCGGCTCTCGTGAAGAGTTTGACCATGAACTAATGATACAAATCGATGCATACCAACCAGACTTGATCGTACTGGCAGGCTACATGCGCATTTTGAGTTCGGAATTTGTTCGACACTACGCAGGAAAAATGGTCAATATCCACCCTTCTCTATTACCGAAATACCCAGGTTTACATACCCACCAGCGAGCGATTGATGCTAAAGACAAAGAACATGGAACTAGTGTGCACTTTGTTACCGAAGAGCTAGACGGTGGTCCTGTGATCTTACAAGCCAAAGTGCCTGTGTTTGAGGACGATGATGCCGACCTGCTAGCGGGGCGAGTACTCACTCAAGAGCACGCAATCTATCCGATGGTTTGTAAGTGGTTTGCAGAAGGTCGTTTATCAATGGTAAATGGACAAGCGGTGCTAGACGGAAAAGTACTAGGTAAACACGGTTACGCAGAAGAGTAATTCCAAGAATACAAAAAGGCCGTTAACTGACGAGTGCAGTTAACGGCCTTTTTTATCGAATCAAGCAATGAGATGTTTAGCTCAATGGTTCAGTAGGCGCTTGGCTCGCGACCTTTTTAGGCGCATAAGCGACATCTTCCAACTCTTTGTGATTGTTGCCAATCAGCTCACCGGAATGAAACAGCGCGTATTCACCAGGCTTCATTCTAAACCACTCTTCGTTGGCGGTCAGAGGTTGAGTCGCCACCACCGTCACTACATCATTCGGTGTGGTTTCTTCTTGGAAGTTAATCTCAACATCTTCGTCAATTAAGCTTGCATTACCAAAAGGCGCACGTCTCGTTATCCAATATAAATGGTTAGTACAGTATGTCATTACGTACTCACCATCGCTCAGCAACATATTGAAAACGCCTTTCTCTCTCAGCTTATCGCAACACTCAGCAACGAAGCGGAACATCCCTTCCATATCTTGTGGCGGCTCAGGAAAACGCTCTTCAAGTTGCTTCAGCAGCCAACAGAACGAAAGCTCGCTATCTGTTTCGCCAACAGGTCTAAAGCGGCCGCTAACAAGATCATCGTAATCAGATAACTGGCCATTATGAGCAAAGGTCCAATACCTTCCCCAGAGTTCACGAGTAAAAGGGTGTGTATTTTCTAGATTCACACCACCACGGTTGGCTTGACGAATATGGCTGACAACAGCTTGGCTTTTAATGGGGTAGTTTTGAACCAACTCTGCGATCTTAGATTCACAGCTAGGGTTAGGATCTTTAAAAGTACGAAAACCCTTACCCTCATAGAAGGTAATTCCCCAGCCATCGCGGTGTGGGCCAGTGTTGCCCCCACGCTGCATAAGACCAGTAAAACTAAAACAAATATCCGTTGGCACATTCGCGCTCATACCGAGCAATTCACACATGGTTTAATCTACTCCCTATTAAAACCAACAGAGCCAAAAACCTAGGCTCCAAATGTCTGTAAAACTGTTATTCCATCTCTTTTTCGACAAGCTGAATCACAATATGGATGATCTTAATGTGAATCTCTTGGATGCGGTCTGCGTAACCAAAGTGTGGTACTCGGATTTCGATATCCGCACAGCCTGCCATTTTACCGCCGTCTTTACCGGTCAGTGCGATCGTTTTCATGCCTTTCGCTTGAGCTGCTTCAATGGCTTTTAGGATGTTGCCTGAGTTACCTGAAGTTGATAAACCAAACAACACATCGCCTTTACGGCCTACCGCTTCTACATAACGAGAAAATACGTGATCGTAGCCGAAGTCATTACTTACACAAGATAAGTGACTAGGATCTGAAATTGCAATACCTGCGTAACCTGGGCGGTTTTCACGGTATCGGCCTGTCAGTTCTTCTGCGAAATGCATTGCATCACAGTGTGAGCCACCGTTACCACAAGAAAGTACTTTACCTTCTTGTTTGAATGAGTCAGCAATCAATTTTGCCGCCGCTTCAATTTGAGCAATGTTATGGTCATCACTCAAAAACTTGTTAAGAACGTCAGCAGCTTCGTTCAATTCACTTTTGATTAGGTCTTGGTACATAAGGCTTATCTCTTATTTTTATGACGCAGCTTAACGTGCGCGACATGAGAGCTGAGGTTTTTTCCCTCTTTTACCTGAGTTTACCCACAAACATGAAATAGTGTCGACACTTAAGCCCAAAGATTGCCACCTTAATTAGTCAGTCATTGCCGATTCGTCCAAATAATCGCCACCAACCTCTCACAATTAGAACTTTAACTCTACTCAGATCACTTTTTACCCAACTTTGAGTTTTACAAATATTTAATATTTTGTTTACACTTGACTGGTTAGACCTCTTACCTAAAACTTAATAACAATAAGTGATCTCTGAAAAGGAAATCGATCATGAACATATTGCTCTCCCTACTCGGCATGACAGCTATCTTAGGTGTCTGTCTCTACCACAGAGTTAGCTTGGTACGCGCATTAATCGCATTAACTGGAACGATGGTAGCTTTAACGCTATTCGGCGACGTAGCGGTTACTGGCTGGCTTTGTTACCTATTAGCGGTTGCTATTTTTGCTGTGCCAGCCATTCGTCAAACTCTCATCAGCCAAAAAGCGCTTTCTGTATTTAAGAAAGTACTACCGGCAATGTCTCAGACAGAAAAAGAAGCACTGGAAGCCGGCACCGTTTGGTGGGAAGCAGAGTTATTTAAAGGCAAGCCTGAATGGAAAAAGCTACAAAACATCGCTGATCCAAAACTGTCTGAAGCAGAACAAGCGTTCCTAGACGGCCCGGTAAACACGGTGTGTGAAATGGTCAATGATTACCAAGTCACCCATGAGCTTGCAGATTTACCGCCAGAAGTGTGGCAATACCTGAAAGATCATAAGTTCTTCGCCATGATCATCAAGAAAAAATACGGCGGTTTAGAATTCTCAGCTTACGCTCAATCTCTCGTTCTACAGAAACTAACGGGCGTTTCCAGCGTGCTGTCATCAACGGTTGGTGTACCTAACTCGTTAGGCCCAGGTGAGCTGTTGCAACACTACGGTACAGAAGAACAAAGAAACCACTACCTTCCACGCTTGGCAGAAGGTAAAGAGATCCCTTGTTTTGCCCTAACTAGCCCAGAGGCAGGCTCTGATGCTGGCTCTATCCCAGACTACGGTGTGGTATGTAAAGGCGAATGGCAAGGTGAAGAAGTTCTAGGGATGCGCCTAACTTGGAACAAGCGCTACATCACTCTCGCACCAGTTGCGACCGTACTTGGCTTGGCCTTTAAACTGCGTGACCCAGACGGCTTACTGGGTGACCAACAAGACCTTGGCATCACATGTGCCCTTATCCCAACCGATTTGAAAGGTGTGGAGATTGGTAACCGCCACTTCCCGCTTAACGTTCCTTTCCAAAATGGTCCAACTCAAGGTAACGATATTTTCGTTCCTATTGATTTCATTATTGGTGGTCAGAAAATGGCAGGCCAAGGTTGGAGAATGCTAGTTGAATGTCTGTCAGTTGGCCGTGGTATCACCCTGCCATCAAACTCAACGGGTGGTATCAAAACAGCGGCACTTGCAACGGGCGCTTACGCTCGTATCCGTCGCCAATTCAAACAACCAATTGGTCGCATGGAAGGGGTTGAAGAGCCACTAGCACGCCTCGGTGGTAATGCTTATGTCATGGATGCAGCAAGTAACCTGACCGTTGCTGGTATTGACCTTGGTGAAAAGCCTTCGGTTATCTCTGCAATCGTTAAGTATCACTGTACGCACCGTGGTCAACGCAGCATCATCGATGCAATGGACATCGTAGGTGGTAAAGGTATTTGCTTAGGTCCATCGAACTTCCTAGCTCGTGGCTACCAAGGCTCTCCAATTGCGATTACCGTTGAGGGTGCAAATATTCTGACTCGTTCGATGATCATCTATGGTCAAGGTGCAATTCGTTGTCACCCTTACGTACTTAATGAAATGGAAGCGGCTTACTCTGAAAGCAGCGATGCTCTTGATAAGTTTGACTCAGCATTAGCGGGCCATGTTAGCTTTACGCTAAGTAACCTAGTTCGTAGTTTGTGGTTTGGTTTAACTGATGGCCGAGGTTCGGACACACCAACACCAGCAAATAGCACAGATAAGCAGACAAAACGCTATTACCAACAACTGAACCGTTACAGTGCTAACCTAGCGCTACTGTCTGACATCTCAATGGCAGTACTAGGCGGCTCACTAAAACGCAGAGAGCGCCTATCTGCTCGTCTAGGTGATATCCTGAGTCAACTTTACTTAGGTTCTGCAACACTAAAACGCTTTGAGAGCGAAGGTAGCAACGCAGAAGATCTACCGCTAGTACACTGGGGGATGCAAGACAGCTTGCGTCAAACTGAAGTGGCAATTGATGAGTTCTTAGCTAACTTCCCTAACCCTGTAGTTGGCCGCCTGCTACGTGTTGTGTTGATGCCATTTGGCCGTATCCGTCGTGCACCAAACGACAAACTGGATAGCCAAGTCGCACACATCCTACAAACACCGAGTGCTACACGCTCACGAATCGGCCGTGGTCAATACTTAGCGGATACTCAGTACAACGCAGTAGGTAAGATTGAGAAAGCACTTGAGGTTATTCTTCAAGCTGAGCCGCTGTTCGACAAAGTCTGCAAAGAGACGCATCAAAAACGCGCCTTCCTACGACTTGATTTGGTCGCTCAATTAGGTCTTGAGAAAGGCATTTTGACTGAGCAAGAAGCAGCATTGTTGGAAAGTGCAGAGCAACATCGACTGTACACCATCAACGTTGATGACTTCTCGCCAGAGGAACTAGCAGCAAAGCCCCAGTATCCAGGCCAATCGATTGATAACGTAGCCTAGATTTAGCTATAAAAACAAAACGGGACTCCTATGAGTCCCGTTTTTTTATTCTAGATATGATGAACATGTCACATGTTCCGAGTGCGAGATTGAGTAGCTCTCTCAAAATAACTCAATCCTGCAGATGGTTACTTAGGAGCCTTAAGTTGCATCTCTGGTTGAGCTCTCTTCTTGGCAGTCACTTTACGAACCACAAACCAAATCAGTAGACCCAATAGAATAGCAACCACGTTACCTACCCCAATAATAATCATACTGCGTTGTCTGTCTTCTTCTCGCTTCTTGAGTATCATCATCTCAGTAGCGATACGCTTCTGCTCGGCTAACGCTTCTTCTTGCAGGCGGCGGGATTCCGCTAAATCAATATCTTGAACCACACTGTAAGAGTGCTCGGAAATAGGGAACGTCAATGGGCGCTGGCTAGAAGCATCGGTGGCATAAACCATTCCAGACCAGTTATAAATCCCAAGTTCACCATTATAAGGGATCTCCAAAGGCACCTTCATCGCATCGACATCCGCTTGCCCTTGCTTATACATCACGTATTCATCTGGTGCTTTATGCTCTACGTGCACCGCTAACGAACTCGGCTCTATCATTCCCTGCTCGCCAGAGACCACGATAGTATGAGGTAAGCCATCTTTGCGAGACTGGATAAAGGTGGTGGTGATAGGTGTCGGATAAACCAAAACTTCTTGTTCTTGCGCTCGTAAAAACACGCCATTGCCGGAAGTGATGCGCGCGCGGTATTTGCCCGGCTCTATATCGATAGGTAAAGATACAGTGAAGACGCCGTCCCCTGCTTTTTCATCAAGATCAACGCCATCGTCAGCAAACTCACCCATCACAACAGGGACTGGGCGCGCTTCTCTCACTAAGGATTCTTCGTTTTCGACAAACTTAGTAAATGTCACTTTGAGCTTCACACGATCAAGGAAATCACGCAGCACCAAGGGCTTACCATCAGAGGTGAGACGGGCAGTGAATTTAATACGCTCTGTCTGGTACAGCTTGTTTGGAAATTCATTCGCATCCAAAACAAGATGAGACAGTAGCTTGATATTGTTCTTAGGAGAGACCTTACCTACCGCTTGCCATGGGCCCGGCATCGGCTTATCAATAGAGACAATGTCCATTGAGGATTCTTCATACCAACGGACATTATCAGCGTTACGCCAAGAGTAGTATTTCTTGCCATCAGGACGAACTAAGACGACAGGTTTAGAGTTATCGGCTCGATAAATTATAAAGGTAATTTGTTCTATGCTGGGATCAACTCGGAATCGGTTGTCCAATAAACTCATTACGGATTCTGTTGCCGCGTGCAAGCCAAAGCTTAACAGCAGCAAACAACCGGTGGCCAATACCCTTAACATACTTTCTCCCTACTGACGCCAGAGGCAGCTTCCGCTTTTCTCGACGAGATCTAAACGACTTTGATGCGCTTCTACTTCATCGGCCGTTGCTCGTAAAACCTTTAGGGATTTTCGACCACTTTCGACTCTTCGGATACTTTCTACGCCGCCTTCTTGCTGACCAGCATTAAATTGCAGTGACGTTTGTCCACCCGTCATCAATAAGTAGACGTCGGCTAGGATCTCCGCATCGAGCAAAGCGCCGTGAAGGGTACGGTGCGAGTTATCGATGCCATAACGTTCACATAAGATATCTAGGTTGTTTCTTTTACCCGGGAATATCTTTTTCGCCATGTCCAGGGTATCGGTAACTTTACAGTAATCGTCTGTCTTACCGATAGTAGGGTCCAGTTTCTCAAACTCGTAGTCCATGAAGCCGGTATCGAAGGGCGCGTTGTGAGCCACCAGCTCAGCGCCTTTGATGAAGTCGAGAAACTCTTTGTGGATGTCTTGATATTCCGGCTTATCAACCAAGAATTCATCAGTAATACCGTGAACGCCAATCGCCTCTTCTTGAATCGCACGATCTGGCTTGATGTAAACGTGGAAGTGGCGCCCAGTTAACTTACGGTTGATGATCTCTACGGCACCGATCTCAACGATGCGGTGACCCATGTAGTGAGGACCACCTTCGGTATTCATACCGGTTGTTTCGGTATCGAGTACGACGATGCGCTTGTTTTCATTCGAACTGTTTTTTTCGTTCGCGGTTTGTTCTGGAGTGCTACTGGTATTCATAAGGATAACTGTGTCAGACTATGCCGATAATGTGCTTGAGGTAATAGTATCAAATCATGACGAAACAAGTTGAAATTTTCACTGATGGTTCTTGTTTAGGCAATCCAGGGCCTGGCGGCTACGGCATCGTACTTCGCTACAAGAAAGTTGAGAAGACGCTCGCGCAAGGCTACACCCTAACGACCAACAACCGCATGGAAATGCTCGCTGCTGTTGTTGCACTGCAGACCCTAAAAGAGCCGTGTTCTGTGATTCTCACTACCGACAGCCAATACGTTCGTCAAGGCATCACTCAGTGGATACATAACTGGAAAAAGCGTGACTGGAAAACCGCGGACAAAAAACCGGTAAAAAATGCCGATCTTTGGCAAAAGCTCGATAAAGAGACAGCACGTCACACTGTCGATTGGCGTTGGGTGAAAGGACACGCAGGTCACCGAGAGAATGAAATGTGTGATGAGCTGGCGCGTACCGCTGCCGAAAACCCAACCCAAGAAGACACAGGCTATCAGCCAAGCTAATATTGGGAACGGATAAAGATATCCGATAGCAAAAAACCGACTACGAGTCGGCTTTTTCTGTTTTTAGCGGGCGCAGCGCACGAATGGAATGCAACGTACAGCGAGTATCTGTTCTAAAGCTTGCACCGACCGGAGAGAAGCGTCGTTTAAGGTGCCAGTGTGGCTTAATCGGTTTCAATGGATAGGTGCGCTTGCGAGCGACAATAAAGTATTGGCTTCCAGCAAATGAGGCGCAACCTCCCAAAGCATTTTCAAGCCAGGTCCACATCGCTTGATACTTACTCATCGGGAACAATGCATAAGTATCACAATGAATCACTTCATAGTTCAGAACGCCCAACCAGTCTTTTACACGACTTGGTGTATACATTCGCCCACTCCACGGTAAACTGTTCTTACGCCAAGGCATTAAACTGGCAAGCCCTGTGACACTGAATGGGTTAAAGCCAGTGATGATAATGTAGCCATCGTCCATCATCACTCGGTCGACTTCTCTTAATAACCGATGTGGGTCATTGCTATAATCTAATTGATGACTCAGTACCACAACATCAAAACTTTTCTCCAAAAAGGGCAAATTATAGCCATCCGCTATCACATTATGTAATGGGTTCTGGATATCTAGGTTTACTTGATGTTGAATGTTGCATGTGCAGCTAGAAATCTCACTGCTGAGACCGCCGAGCTTGAGCATATGGTAACCAAATAACTTTGGGCACCACTCATCGAGTCGAGTTTGAATTGATTCTCTCAACCAGTCCCCATTGTGCAATTGTGCCCAAGTGTAAGGACGCTCAAACTTCTTTCTGCTACGTGCTGGCTTCATCAATAATCTGTCTCACTTATTCTGTCGCACTGAAAGTGACTGGAGAACCAATAATGTTACATATCAAAAGCATACCTGCATTTAACGACAATTACATCTGGCTGATTGAAAATAGCGATCGCCGTTGTGCTGTCGTCGACCCCGGCGATGCAGCTCCAGTATTAGAGTACTTAGCACACCATGAGCTAACTTTAGATGCAATCTTGATTACGCACCACCACCACGATCACATTGGTGGCGTTCCAGAGTTAGTTAGACAATTTCCAGGTGTTGATGTTGTAGGCCCTAAGAATGAGCCTATCCCAACATTGACACACCCAGTGGATGATGGAGACCAACTGGAGCTATTCGGCGAAGTATTCTTAGTGCTTGGGCTTAGTGGGCACACGGCGGGCCATATCGGTTACGTTGGTGATGCAAAGCTATTTTGTGGCGATGTACTGTTCTCTGCGGGCTGTGGTCGTATCATGGAAGGCACTCCGCAACAGATGTTTGATGCGTTAAATAAGATTACGGCGCTTCCTCAAGAAACCGAGGTCTATTGTGCACATGAGTACACAGCAGCCAATATCGCTTTCGCGCTTGCAGTTGAGCCAGATAACCAACATTTGCAGCAATATCGCGACCAAGTGAACCGACTTCGCGCACAAAATAAGTCGACCATCCCCACAAATTTGAGACAAGAGAAGTTTGTGAACCCTTTCTTGCGTTACACCGAACCAAGTGTAGTGAAATCAGTATCTAATCGCACTGAACAGACCGATCCTTTGTCGGTATTTACCGCTTTACGTGCGTGGAAGAACGAATTTTAACAAATACAGACTTGTCACTTATAGGGAGTGGCAAGTATTATCATCGGCCGTTTATTAAAAAGGCTGTAACATGCGAGTTAAGTACAGCTGGGCTTTGGTATTACTACTATCTGGTTGCCAATTAACTCAGTCAGAGAATCCAGACCAAGCTTCCGAGCAAACCAACACATCTCCTACAAAAGTTTCTCAAGCGAACGTTTCACCTGAAGCGACCAAAGAAGAACCAAAAGTTGAAGCACCTGTCGTTACTCCACAAACACAAGAAGATGTTTGGAAACGCATTGCGATGCAACTTGAAATGGAAGTACCAGACCAAAAGAAGGTCGACTACTACCGAACATGGTATCTAAAACACCCTAGTCATCTAAAAACCGTCTCCAAGCGAGCAGAACCTTTCCTCTACTTGATCACCACCAAAATTGAAGAAAGAGACCTGCCTTTAGAACTGGCACTGTTGCCGGTTGTTGAAAGCTCGTTTGATGCATTCGCTTATTCTCACGGCAGCGCTGCTGGCCTATGGCAGTTCATTTCTGGCACTGGCGAAGCCTACGGACTAGAGCAGAACTTTTGGTACGATGGTCGCCGTGACGTTGCTGCCTCTACCGATGCGGCATTAGACTTCTTAACCGATCTTAACAAACGTTTTGATGGTAACTGGCAACACGCAATCGCTGCATACAATAGTGGCGGTGGTCGTGTAAACAGTGCTATCCGTAAGAACAAGAAGCTTGGCAAACCAATCGACTTCTTCTCACTGGACCTGCCAAAAGAGACCAGCAGCTACGTACCTAAACTGCTCGCATTGGCAGACGTGATTGCCAACCAAGAGAAGTACGGTATTGATATCCCAGCAATTCCAAACAAGCCAGTACTGACTCTAGTAAATCCAGGAGAGCAACTGGATTTAGCAATCGCAGCTAACTACGCAGGCATTCCAGTAAAAGAACTGCAAGGCTATAACCCTGCCTATAACCAGTGGGCAACGGCACCAGAAAAACACCAACAATTACTGCTTCCCCTAGACTCAGTTGAAAAATTCAACAAAGAAGTCACGGCCAACAAAGGCAAAGGCATGAAGCTAGTACGTTACAAGGTTCAATCAGGCGACAGCATCAGCGTACTGGCAAACAAATACAACACCACCAGCAAAGTGATTCGCTCAGCGAACGGTTTAACCAACAACAATATTCGTATTGGTCAACACCTACTGATCCCTACTTCGACTAAAGATGATAAGACTTACGCACTCAGCGCTTCTAACCGCCTAGCAAGCACACAGTCAAAGAGTCGCGGTCAATATAAGCTAACCCACAAAGTAAAAAGTGGTGACAGCTTATGGACCATTGCGCGTGCCAATAAGGTATCTCACCAGTCACTAGCGAAGTGGAACGGTATGGGCCCACGCGACACGTTACGAGTTGGTCAAGAGTTGGTCATTTGGAAGAACGGTTCTGACGGTGCCATCATCCGTACTATCTTCTATAGCGTAAGATCAGGTGACACAGTCAGCGGTATTGCATCAAAGTTCAAGGTAAAAAGTTCAGATGTTGTAAAATGGAACACTTTGCAGAACAAGAAATACTTACAGCCAGGACAAAAACTGAAGCTGTATGTTGATGTAACTAAGGTAAGTGTATGAACCCGTCAAGTAACCCACTCGTCATGCTGTTGGATATATTCCGTTCACCAACAGCTTGTTTCTTAGCGCTTTATCAGCGAAGTGCTTGGGGATGGCAACCCTACGTCGTATTAATGCTCAGCCCATTTTTATTTTGGGGTGCTTATTTTTCGAACGTAGATTTTGCTTGGTTAAGTGCAGAGCTATCTAAACAATTAGCTCAAACAAACCCAGACCAGTTGGCGTTACTTGATAGTAATACCCTACTCGCCAGTGAAATCATCAGCGATGTGTTTAGCCGCACGCTCACTATCGTTCTGTTGGCATTTTGGTTTAACCTTGCAACCAAACCTAGTCAACATCAGCATAGCTTTTGGCGATGGTTTGCAGCGGCATCGGTTATCATCTTCCCAGCAGTTTTAGGTGATATTGCGAGCTACGCAAGCCTAATCCTAAAGCACGGTCATGTGATGAACTACGCTGCTGACTTAAACAGCCTAAACGGCTTAATCAAGTTACCGCTTACTAGTGATTGGTCACAATTTGCTAGCTCTTTACCACTGCTACTGCCTTGGTACATCGTACTTGGTTACGCTGCTGTATTAACGTGGACAGAGTTTGAGCGTGGACAAGCTCTGGTAATTTCAGGCTTGCCGTGGATTGGCTATTACCTAATCTGGGCTATCTACATTTTAGTTTCGTAGATAACCGTTACTGAGTCTTATCTTTACGCTATTTAGCCTTAAAGGTGACTAACATTGGATTATGATCAGAAGCGTCCGTTATGGGCGCTTTTGCTTTTTCTACCTCTAGCCCACGATAAAACACATGGTCTAGCACTAGCCCCGTAATGAACTGAGTGCGATTATCAGGGTTAAAAGCGACCTCAGCCAAACCTACCTTTTCCAATGCTTCTTTTAATACGGTAAAGCGAGCCTCACTCCAGCTGTTAAAGTCACCAGCAAAAATAACTGGTCCACGGTACTTTTGTAGGTTGTTAGTCAAACTCTTAAGCTGAGCTTCATAATCTTCCGTACCAAAGGTAAAGTTTACGGCGTGGATGTTGATCACCGCCAACTCTTCACCATTACTCAACTTGTAACGGGACCACAGAGCAGACTTAGGCAACTGCAGCCAAGGCTCTTCATGAGTATAAGCACAAGCCTCGATAGGCAAATGAGTCGCGAGGTTGAGCACACCAGCACTTTTTTCAAATGCCTCAAACGCATTTACTCGAGTACTTCCCCATTGACCACTCGTTACCCACTGACGAAGTCCATCCGTCATGCTCGCTTCTTGTAGCAGTACTAAATCGCTTCCCGCTGTCAGCTTATTGAGTTCCGTCTGCCAGTGACTACGGTTTTGCTTATAAATATTCCACACGGTGAGACTTAAGCCGTCAGACACATCCAGCGCTTTAGGTTCAGAGTTTTGGTAGCAACTGTAGATGTCATTGCTGGTATTTGGAGAAGACGTGATTAGATTTGGTTTATTCGGGATAACAAAAATAAAGTGAAAACTTACAACGGCAAGTGTTATCAACAGCGTGATAACTATGATGGTTTTCTTGAACATACAACACCCTACCAGAAATGAAAAAGGAGCGATAAACGCTCCTTTTAGGGTAATAGTTTTTTTATACGGCGTCTTCGTCTTCTTCGCCAGTACGAATACGTACCACACGTTCAACGTCAGTAATGAAGATCTTACCATCGCCAATTTTACCAGTTTGAGCCGTCTCAATAATGGTATCAACGCACTGGTCAGCGACGTCGTCAGTAACAACAATCTCTAACTTAACTTTAGGCAAAAAGTCGACCATGTATTCTGCGCCGCGGTATAGCTCAGTATGACCTTTTTGGCGTCCGAAACCTTTAACTTCAGATACTGTCATACCCGTAATGCCTACTTCTGCAAGCGCTTCACGTACATCATCAAGTTTGAATGGCTTGATAATGGCTTCAATCTTTTTCATGTTCATCCCTTAAACTGTGCGAATGGCTCATTATCGGATAGCTATAGTAAACATTCAATGAAAAAAGCCAGAGCTTTGAGGCTCTGGCTCGAAATTTATCATCTTGTTTAATCAGCGCTTTAAGAGGGTTTTACTTAAGGCTTGCGTAGTAAGCAGCTAGATTAGCAATATCTTCATCATTCAGCATTGAAGCTTGAGCCTGCATTACAGCAGCCAGACCGCCGGTGCGCTGGCCGTTCTTATATGCGTTAATTGACGAAGCAATGTATTGCTCGTTTTGACCTTTAAGGTTTGGGTAACCCGGGATCACTGCGATACCATCAGCGCCATGACATGCTGCACAGATTGCTGCTTTTGCTTGTCCTGCAGCAACATCACCTGCCAGAGCGTTACCACTCAATAGTCCAAGTCCAAGAACTAATCCTAGTGTAATTTTCTTCATTGCATATTCCATTAATTATTTTTATTAAAGTGACGGTGAATTGTGACACAAACTTTTTCTAGTTGCTCCAAAGCGCTTCACAATCTTGACCTTCGTAGTTTTTATCTACGAATAAGCCTAAAACAGCGATCACTCGCTCGCCATCCATTAATATTGGCGTTCTGCGTCGTAACCAGCTAGGTACTTGGTACTCTTGAAAGAGTTTCTTTAGCTTTCTGCTATGCCCTCGCCCAACAGGGTGAGCTGACAACCCTTCAGGATTAAAAATCACCCGTAATGTCGCGTTATTGTTCGGTAAGTTAAATGCTTGCGAGTAGCTGTTAGGTTTACACTCAGAGCTGCCCGCAGTTAAGCTGATTTCTCCTAAACCATCAGGCAAAGCCAAGGGTTCACCAATAGTAATATCACCTTGCCAGAGCGATACGTCTTTAGACTCTTGTACCAAGTAAAGCTTATGGTTAAAACGCCTCACTTCAACACCGTTTAACACCAATTTAGGGTTGGCATCCGCCTGAGCACACGCCACTTCATCCCAGATAAGCTGAAGTTGCTTTTGGCTCGGCATCGCTTGCTGGCAATAACCTAACCACATTCTCAACAAGCGCGCTCTTAGTAAAGCCGATTGCTCAGATAAAACCTCAATGCTCAAGCTATGGTCACCACCGAGGGCTTGCTGTAAGTGAGAAGCTAACAACTCATCGAGCAACATCTCTTGCTCGGCACAGAGCTGGGCGCTGCGACTGACCGATTCTCGAAAACTAGACCAACGCTCAGTTAGCACCGGAGTCACTTGGTGGCGAATAAAGTTACGGTCGAAACGCACGTCCTGATTACTTTCATCTTCAACCCAAGTTAACCCCAAATCGTGAGCAGATGCTTCAATCTCCGTCCGAGTCACCGATAACATAGGGCGAACAATATAAGAACCTGAAAATGGCATCACTTTCGCCATGGAAGACAGCCCTTTCGGACCACTGCCACGCTTTAACGCTAACAGGAAAGTCTCAACCTGATCATCGATGTGTTGACCAGTAACAAGTACATCCCCTTGCCTGATATGTTTTTCAAAAGCTTGGTAACGTGCATCTCGGGCGAGCTTTTCTATGCTTTCACCATTGTTAACATCCAACGTTACTCGCTCAATAGCTAATGGAATAGACAAAGCATCGCACCACGCTTGGCATTGCTCTGCCCAATGATCGGCATTCTCACTTAAGCCATGATGAACATGGATCGCCAGACAATCGATTTCATGAGTTTTGGTGTATTGCGCAGCCAACTCCAACAACACACGTGAATCAACCCCACCACTAAAGGCAACCACCAGCCGGTGAGGCTTGATTGCGCTTTGGTCAAATACAGAGGTAAACGTTTCGATTAAGTGAGTCATGAGGCTTAATGAACCAAGAAGGTGTTTGAAAGATAATATTTAAATAATAAAAAAGGGTTGGCACTGAGTCCAACCCTTTCATCATCTTGTTACATAAAGTCCGCCTTCGAATAAGGCAGCTTATCAGCAGTAACCGTAGCTCATTAGACGCTGGTAACGACGCTCAAGAAGCGTTTCGTTATCAAACTGCTCTAGCTCTTCTAGCTGTTTCACTAGCATGTCTTTCATGTTCTGAGCGGTTTGCACTGGATCACGGTGTGCGCCACCTAGCGGCTCAGGGATAATCTCATCGATAAGCTCAAGCTCTTTAAGACGAGGAGCAATTAGGCCCATCGCTTCAGCAGCTTGTGGTGCTTTATCTGAATCGCGCCATAGGATTGAAGCACAACCTTCTGGAGAGATTACTGAGTACGTAGAGTACTGAAGCATGTTCACGTAGTCACCAACACCAATCGCTAGTGCACCACCAGAACCGCCTTCACCCACAACGTTACAGATAACAGGAACAGAAAGACCTGCCATAACCTTAAGGTTTTTAGCGATAGCTTCAGATTGGCCACGTTCTTCAGCGCCTACACCTGGGTATGCACCAGCCGTATCGATGAAAGTAATGATAGGCATGTTGAAACGCTCAGCGGTTTCCATTAGGCGAAGTGCCTTACGGTAACCCTCTGGCTTTGGCATACCAAAGTTACGAATCACTTTCTCTTTAGTTTCGCGACCTTTCTGGTGACCAATAACCATAACAGGACGGCCATTTAGACGAGCCATACCACCCACAATTGCTTTGTCATCAGCGTAAGCGCGATCGCCCGCCATCTCTTCAAATTCTGTGAATGCATGCTCCAGGTAATCTTTTGTGTAAGGACGTTGTGGGTGACGAGCAAGTTGAGCAACCTGCCATGCACCTAAGTCGCTAAAGATTTTCTGTTTAAGCTCTAAGCTTTTTTTCTCTAGTTGTTCGATTTCTTTGTCTAGATCTACCGCTGTGTCACCACCGTGACGCGAAACGTCACGTAGCGCTTCGATTTTTGCTTCAAGTTCAGCGATAGGCTTTTCAAATTCTAGAAAGTTCAGGCTCATCTATGAATCCTTGTTGATTCAGCTCCGCATTTGCGAAGCTAAATTTTAGTTAAATTCGAGTTCTACTTGGCTATTTCCAAGCAGCTGTTTTAATTCGTCTAGTAATGTATCACTTGGCGTCACGCGCCATTCTGTGCCCAATGTTAACCGCGCTCTAGCGTCGGCACGCTGGTAGTATACATTGACTGGGACCGTTCCGGCTCTATAAGGTTCTAAGATTTGACTAAATCGTTCAAAAAATTGACCATTAATTTGGGATTCATCGATAGATATCGATACCCCACGAGCATATTTTTCACGGGCGCTTCCTAAGTCCATGACCTCGCGCGCGGACATTTTAAGCCCACCGTTGAAGTCATCAAAGCTGACCTGTCCAGAAACGACCACAATTTTGTCTTTTTCGAGCAATTCTGCGTAACGATCGAGCGCATCTGAGAACAACATCACTTCCATACGCCCAGATCGATCGTCAATGGTCATCAAACCAATTCGAGTACCGCGCTTGGTAGTCATCACCCGTGCCGCAATCACCAGGCCGGCAATCGTTAATGATTGATCACGGCGTGTTGGCGTCGCGTCTTTCAAACGGCAGCTAGTGTATTTCGCTAACTCTTTGATGTACGCGTTAACCGGGTGGCCCGTCAGGTATAAACCTAGCGTTTCACGTTCACCTTCGAGCCAAACCTTTTCAGGCCATCTCGGTACTTGGGTGTACTTGTGCTCCACTTCTTCCGGTGCATCCGTCAATACACCAAACATATCCGATTGCCCAAAGGACTCGGCATGGTGATATTGGCTTGCCGCTTTAACCGCATCAGCCAATGAAGCCATCATCGCTGCACGGTGAGGGCCTAATCTATCTAACGCACCCGATAGAATCAACTTTTCGATAACACGCTTGTTAACTTTCTTTAAATCAATACGCGCACAGAAATCGAATAAATCTTTAAAGTAACCGCCCTTGTTTCGCGCCTCAATGATCGCTTCAATCGGTCCTTCACCTACCCCTTTGATCGCACCGATGCCATAAACAATCGCACCATCGTCATCAACATTGAATCGGTAGAGGCCCGAGTTAATATCAGGTGGCAGCAGTTTTAGCTTCATGCGGAAACATTCATCAACAAGGCCGATAACCTTCTCGGTGTTATCCATATCCGCCGTCATTACCGCGGCCATAAACTCTGCTGGGTAGTGTGTTTTCAGCCAAAGTGTTTGGTAAGAAACCAGAGCGTAAGCGGCTGAGTGCGATTTGTTAAAACCGTAACCCGCAAACTTTTCTACCAAGTCAAAGATCTTCATGGCAAGTTCGCCATCAACACCGTTGGCTTCCGCACCTTCTTTGAAGGTACCACGCTGTTTAGCCATCTCTTCTGGCTTTTTCTTACCCATCGCACGACGCAGCATATCCGCGCCACCCAGCGTGTAACCCGCTAGGATCTGTGCGATCTGCATTACCTGTTCTTGGTACAGGATGATGCCGTAAGTCGGCTCTAGCGTATCTTTTAGCGATTCATGTTGCCATGTTTCATCTGGGTAAGAGACCGCTTCTCGACCGTGCTTACGGTCGATAAAGTTATCAACCATGCCTGATTGCAGCGGGCCAGGACGGAACAAGGCTACCAATGCGATGATATCTTCAAAACAGTCAGGCTGAAGACGTTTGATTAGGTCTTTCATACCACGTGATTCCAGCTGGAATACCGCAGTGGTTTCAGAGTTTTGTAATAGGTTGAACGACGCTTGGTCATCCAGAGGGATCGATTCAATACGAACCGGCTCTTTGCCTTCCTTCTTTAAACGTGGGTTCACTAGGCCCAACGCCCAATCGATGATGGTCAGAGTACGTAGACCCAAGAAGTCAAACTTAACCAAACCAGCGGTTTCAACGTCATTCTTATCGAATTGCGTTACTGGGAAATTACCTTCAGCATCGGCATAGATAGGTGCGAAGTCCGTGATCGTAGTTGGTGAGATTACAACACCACCTGCGTGTTTACCGGCGTTTCGCGTACAACCTTCAAGGATACGACACTTATCGATCAGTTCACGAACTTCCTCATCGCCATCGTAAAGCTCTGGTAATGCAGGTTCAGCAAGGAAGGCTTTCTCTAGTGTCATCCCCGGATCTGGCGGTACAAGCTTAGAAATACGGTCCACGAAGCCAAATGGGTGGCCAAGTACACGGCCTACGTCACGAATTACCGCTTTTGCTGCCATGGTACCAAAGGTGATGATCTGAGATACCGCATCACGACCATACATTTCGGCAACGTGATCAATTACTTGGTCACGCTTATCCATACAGAAGTCGATATCAAAATCGGGCATCGAGACACGTTCTGGGTTCAAGAAGCGTTCGAACAGTAGATCGTATTCAAGTGGATCAAGATCGGTGATATCCAACGCGTACGCCACCAATGAACCAGCACCCGAACCACGACCTGGGCCTACTGGCACATCGTTATCTTTAGACCACTGGATGAACTCCATTACGATCAAGAAGTAGCCGGGGAAACCCATGTTGTTAACAACTTCCAGTTCAACCTTTAGGCGCTCGTCATATTCTGGGCGGCGCTCCGCTCGCTCTTTTTCATCAGGAAAAAGGAATGCTAAACGACGCTCAAGGCCTTCTTCTGATTTTTTAATCAAGAAGTCTTCAATCGCTAAACCTTCGGTTGGGAAGTTCGGGAGGAAGTACTCACCAAGACGAACAGTGACGTTACAACGCTTAGCAATCTCAACGCTGTTTTCAAGCGCTTCTGGGATATCGGAGAACAGTTCACACATCTCTTCTTCGCTACGAAGATACTGTTGCGCGCTGTAGTTTTTTGGACGACGCGGATCGACCATGGTGTAACCATCATGGATCGCTACACGGATTTCATGGGCATCAAACAAGTCTTCAGTTAAGAACACCACTTCGTTGGTTGCTACAACCGGTAAGTCTTGTTGCTCAGCAAGTTCTAGTGCAAAGTGCAGATAAGACTCTTCATCGGCACGCCCTGTACGAATCAACTCTAAATAAAAGCGATCGGGGAAGTGAGTCTTGTAAAACTCGACACTGCTCGCGACGAGATCACGGTTACCTTTCAGCAATGCCTTACCGATCTCACCTTCTTTAGCGCCGGATAAGATGATCAATCCTTCAGCGTTTTCGATTAACCACTCTTTGTCGATCACCGGCTGATGTTGCACGTGACCACGCAAGTAAGCTTTTGAAATCAGCAAGGTAAGGTTGTTATAACCTTTGTTATCAGACGCCAACACCGTCAGTTTCGTCAGTTCATCTCCAAATTCTGGAGATTGCATGAGGAAATCAGCACCAATAATTGGCTTAACCCCACACCCATGGGCAGTACCGTAAAATTTCACCAAACCACACAGGTTAGTGAAATCGGTAAGTGCTAGGGCGGGCATACCCATTTCAGCGACTTTCTTAACTAATGGTGGCACCTTAGACAGGCCATCCACCATAGAAAAGTCACTGTGTACGCGTAGGTGAACAAATTTTGGATCTGACATTATTTTTCCTGAGTTCTAGGCTAGGGCCTAGGATTACAACTGAGTGTATTCTATTTTTTTCTGCAGCAAGTAAGCAAATTTATTCGAAGATGAACGCTTATCTGTGTAGCACTTAATCAATGCCTAAAATACGTTTTACTGGCTTAAAGCTCTTACGGTAGTGCTCGGTAACACCGTGCTTTTCAATTGCCTCGAAATGCGCCTTAGTCGGGTAACCTTTGTGTTTAGCAAAACCAAACTCCGGATGAAGCTTATCAAGCTCTTCCATCTCTTGGTCACGAACTACTTTAGCGATAATAGATGCTGCACTAATTTCAGCGACGCGCAAGTCACCTTTAACCACTGCAATACCGGCCATTGGCAATTCAGGTACACGGTTGCCATCAATCAAAGCCATATCAGGCTGAACGCTCAAACCTGCAATCGCTCGCTGCATCGCAACCATAGTCGCTTGCAGGATGTTCAACTCATCAATTTCTTTTGGGGAACAACGACCAACAGACCACGCCAGTGCTTTCTCTTTGATTTCAGGAAGCAGAGCAAGGCGCTTTTTCTCAGACAGTTTCTTTGAGTCGTTCAAGCCTTCAATGGGATTATTCGGGTCTAGGATAACTGCAGCTGTCACTACATCGCCAACCAATGGCCCACGCCCTACTTCATCGACGCCAGCAAATAGCTGGTAGCCTTGAGGGTATTCGAAAGGTGGAAGCTCTTTTTTCTCTTTTACTGCCATGACAATTCTCTTTGTAACTTTTAAGCTCGTGCCTTTGAAACTAGCACGTTATGATTCAACAAACTCTCGACCGATCAATTTCAGCACCGCGTTGGCGGCTTGTTTGTCAGCATCTTTACGGATCCAGTGATGCATTTCAGTAAAGCGTTCAAGCAGCGCACTGTTATCTGCAGATAGCATTTTGTCGACAGATGGGAACAAGAAGTCCGGGTGGCACTCTTCAAGAATATGCTCTTTCACGATCTCTTCCCCCGCCAGAATATTCGGCAGTGACACAAACTCGGTGATAGCCAGCTTCTTCACAATGTAGCCAGTCAATTTATTCACTTTGTAGCCTACAACCATTGGACGCTTAAGCAGCATGCACTCAAGAGCGACCGTGCCAGATGCCAATAGTACAGAGTCCGCTGCAGTGATCACGTTACGAGCTGTATCCTGCACAATGACAAAATCTAACTCTGGTGCTGTCGCCTTCCAAATCTCAGTAAACTGTTGCTTGCGAGTTTCATTAACAGCTGCCACCACGAAACCGATGTCTGGGTACTTTTGTTTGATACGTTTACAGGTTTCAATGAACGGTTGCGCGATAAGCTTCATTTCGCCACCACGACTGCCCGGTAGAACCGCTAACCACTGCTTGTCTTGCTCTAGGCCAAGCAGCTCTCGTGCTTCCGCTTGATTTGGCTCGAGTGGAATGGCATCTGCCAGTGTATGGCCCACAAACTCACAGGCAACGTTATATTTATCGTAGAACGCTTTTTCAAATGGTAGGAACGCCAGTACTAGGTCGGTTGCTTTATCGATCTTAAAAATACGTTTTGGACGCCATGCCCATACTGAAGGGCTAACGTAATGAACCGTTTTTATACCTGCGTTCTTAAGGTCTAGCTCTAATCTCAAATTAAAATCAGGGGCATCTATGCCTACGAACACATCTGGTGGGTTCTGAATGAAATATTTAACCAGCTCTGCTTTTACTTTTAGCAGACGAGGCAAGCGACCAAGTACTTCAACTAAGCCCATCACGGCAAGCTCTTCCATCTCAAACAAAGATTCACAGCCTAGCGCTTTCATTTTTGGCCCGCCAATACCAACAAATTCTGCATTCGGATATTGAGCTTTAATCGCTTTAATAAAACCTTCGCCAAGGGTATCGCCAGAGAGTTCTCCGACAACAATACCTACCCGCAGTGGCTCGTTGGAAACAAAGCCTGAGTTATTGGTTTGTGCTTCTTGCTGTGCCATAGTTTTCCAATTCCCTTCTCGCCTAAAACAAAAAAGATCGCCTTAAAAGTAGCGATCTTTTTTATATCAATCACACTTGGTATTAACGAATAATACCGCGCTCAGAGTTCTCTAGCATCTCTAGCATAGGAGTTACCGAAGCAAACTCTTTCTCCATTTCAACTAAAGCTGCTTTCGCTTCTTCAAGTGTTTTGCCAGAGCGGTAAAGCTCTTTGTACGCTTTTTGCAGTGCACGAATCTCTGGTTTCTCGAACCCGTTACGCTTCAGACCTACAAGGTTAAGGCCGAATGGTGCTGCATGGTTACCTTGCGCTAGTACATACGGCAGTACATCTTGAACAACAGCAGAACAACCGCCGATGTAGGCGTAAGCACCAATTGAACAGAACGGGTGAATTGCAGAAAGCGCCATAACACCAGCGTAATCGCCAACCGTCACGTGACCACCTAAAATAGCATTGTTACCAATGTGAGTGTGGTTACCAACAATAACGTCGTGCGCTACGTGAGCGTTAACACAAAGCAGGTTGTCATTACCGATCACTGTGGTTGCTTTATCTTGAACCGTACCACGGTGGATTTGAACCGCTTCACGAATCACGTTGCGATCGCCAATCACAACCGTTGTATCTTCGCCACCGTACTTCTTGTCTTGGTTCTCTTCACCAATCACAGCGTGTGGGAAAATGCGGTTTTCTTTGCCAATCGTGGTGTGACCTTTGATCACAACATGCGACATGATTTCTGTGTCGTCACCAATGGTTACATTACCAGCAATGTAAGTAAAAGGGCCAACCGTTACGTTTGCGCCAATCGTTACATCACCTTCGATAACTGCAGCCGGGTGAATTTTTGCTGTTTCATGAATCATATTAAAACTCTCTACGAGCACATTTAAGTTCAGCTGAACATACTACTTCGCCGTCAACTTTCGCTACGCCGTTAAATGATGCGATACCACGACGCTCTTTAAGGAATTCAACTTCGATAACCAGCTGGTCACCAGGTACTACTGGCTTACGGAATTTCGCTTTATC
Organism: Vibrio sp. 070316B; assembly: GCF_013114115.1. Lineage (NCBI taxonomy): Bacteria > Pseudomonadati > Pseudomonadota > Gammaproteobacteria > Vibrionales > Vibrionaceae > Vibrio > Vibrio sp. 070316B. The sequence goes on from NZ_VTYC01000013.1 coordinate 66,291, forward strand.
AACACTTGCGAAGTAGTAAAGCTCGTTACCAGAAGGTGCACCGAAAGATTTAAATGCAAGAAGGCCTGTTGCTTGTGCCATCGCTTCTAAGATCAACACACCTGGAAATACAGGAAGTTGAGGGAAGTGGCCAGTAAACTGAGGCTCGTTAACAGAAACATTCTTAATTGCAGTCAGTGTTTTTTCTTTTTCAAAGCTAGTCACACGATCAACCATTAAGAATGGGTAGCGATGAGGTAATAGTTCCTGAATTTCAGTAATGTTCATCGTTGTCTGTTCAGTAGTCAAAGTCGTATTCCTATATGTATTCTTTATTTAATTAGAAAGATTATAAACGAAAAAGACTCGCTGTACGCGAGCCTTTTATTAGAAATGCTGGAATTATGATTCCGCGCTCTTCTCGATAAGTTTTTCAACGGTTTTCAGACGCTTGTTCATTTCATCAATACGATGAACACGCGTTGCTGTTTTACGCCAATCTTTATTTGGCTGTAAAGGAATACCCGAAGAGTACATGCCTTTCTCAGTGATGCTGCGCATTACCATTCCCATACCGGTAATCGTAACGCCGTCAGTGATTTCAATGTGACCATTGATTACACTGCCACCACCAATAATACAGTACTTACCTATCGTCGTGCTGCCTGCGATGATAGTACCACCCGCAAGAGCAGAACCATATCCGATGTGAACGTTGTGTGCGATTTGCATTTGGTTATCAATAATAACGTTGTCTTCAATAACGGTATCATCTAACGCACCACGGTCGATCGTGGTACACGCACCGATCTCTACGCGATTACCAATGCGAACAGAACCGACTTGAGGGATCTTAACCCACTCGCCTTTCTCGTTCGCGTAGCCAAAGCCATCAGAACCAATCACAGTACTTGATTGAACTAAACAAGCTTCACCAATAACCACTTCATGATAAATGCTTACGTTAGCCCACAGCTTAGTGCCAGCGCCAATCTTGGCGTTTTTACCGATAAAGCAACCCGCACCGATAATCACATCGTTACCAAGAACAACACCAGACTCAATCACAGCGTTCGCACCAATAGACACATTTTGCCCAAGTGTTGCATCGCTCGCAATCGAAGCTGAATCAGCAATATCCGCAGCCGGTGCTGGAGTAGTATCAAGCGCTTGAGCAACCTTAGCAAAAGCAACGTAAGGGTCACTGACCACAATCACGTTAGTCTTACACAGTTCGCGCTCACTCTCTTTAACCATAATCGCTGACGCTTTACAGTCACCTAGGTGCTTGCTGTACTTAACGTTAGAAAGGAACGTAATGTTACCTTCTTGCGCTTTATCCATAGGAGCAACAGCAGAAACGGTTACAGTACCGTCACCATGTAGCTCCCCCCCGGTAATGGTTGCCAATTCGGCTAAAGTCAGTGTCTTCATAAAACTTATTTTAGTTCTTTAATTACTTTCTCAGAGATGTTGTATTCAGGCTTGCCGTATTGTAGCGCTTGAATATCAACGATCATGTCGTAGCCTTCTTTCTCTGCAACTTTCGTTACAGCATCTTGAATCACTTTGAATAGCTTCTGCTTCTCTTGTGCTTCACGACGTTGGCTTGCTTTTTCTAGAGCTTGAGCTTTGATCTTGTACTTGCTGTCTAGTTGACCAACTTCGATACGAAGCTTCTCAACTTCGTCTGGACCTAGTAGCTCGCCATCACGCTTAAGCTTTTCAATCTTCGTTTTAGCTTCCGCTTGAATGCTTTGCAGCTCAGCCGCTTTGTCTTTGAACTCTTCCTGCATTTTTTGAAGAACAACTTCACGCTGAGGTAGAGCCTGGAATACTTGTGCAGTGTTTACATAACCCACTTTTTGCGCAGCTTCAGCAGCTGTTGCAAAGAAAGAAGAGCTAAGAACTACAAGGCCTAAACCTGCTGCTTTAATCATATTTTTCAAAATATTGTCCTTTAAATATTAGAAAGTTCTACCAATGGTGAATGTGAAGAATTCCTCATCATCACCTTCGTAAATTTTAATTGGTTTCGCTAGAGAGAAAACCAGTGGCCCCATCGGTGACATCCATTGAAGAGCGGCACCATAAGATGAACGGTAATTCGTTGGATCAGAGTAATCGTAGTAGTACTGGCCGCCACTGTTAGGTGCGCCACGGTCTACGAACTCGGTATCCCATACACTTGCCATATCGAAGAAGACACTGGTACGAATTTGGCTACGTGCTTCATCAGAAGCAAACGGCGTAGGTACGATTAATTCTAAACTTGCCAAAGCAACCGCGTTACCACCTACTGAATCGTCAGTAGCGGTGTCGTAGGTTGGGTTGTTACCCGTGCTGCTGCCGTAAACGGCTTTTGGACCTGCCGAGTTAGAGCCAAAACCACGTAGGGTTGTAAAACCACCCGCATAGTAGTTCTCGTAGAATGGGAACAAGTTATCGTTACCATCCGTTTGACCATAACCATTACCATAGCCTAATCGGCCGCGCATCAATAGAGTGAACTCATGCTTTTTGGTCAGCGGGATGTAATGTTTTACATCGTACTGCATTTTGAAGTACTGAGCATCAGAGCCTGGTACCGTCATTTTAGCGAAAGCACGTTGGTGGTTACCCTCTGTTGGGAAGAAACCACGGTTCAAGTTGTTACGCGTCCAAGAGATATTGATATCGAAGTCATCAGTTAAGATGTGCTCATCACCGTATTGGTCGATACTTCTCGCAAACTGTTCAACCTGGATATAAGTCGGTACGTTACCGATCTTGTTGTGCGTATAGCCAACACCGAACTCAATGCGGTTCAGCTCATCCATAGGGAAACCCCAGGTTAAGCTCGTACCATAACTTTGGTTGGTATAGTCGACGATACCCGCTTCAGATGCTTCAAACTCGTTGTAGAAGATCTTACCGCCTAAGCTCACACCATCTAGGTTCCAGTATGGGTCACGGTAGTCTAAGCTCACGTTTTTTTGGTAATCGTTCATCATGGCACTTACGCCAACACGGTTACCAGAGCCCGCAAAGTTGTCTTGTTGAAGGCCAACTTGGAAACTCACACCAGATTCAGTACCGTAGCCGACACCAAAGTTGATGCTACCTGAGTTTGCTTCTTTAACGTTGTAAACCAAATCAACTTGGTCTTCGCTGCCTGGAACACGAACGGTTTGTACATCGACAGTTTCGAAGAAACCTAGACGGTTAAGACGGCTCTTACCGGTATCAATCGATTTAGAGTTAAGCCAGCTGCCTTCCATTTGACGCATTTCACGACGTAGCACTTCATCTTTTGTCGAGTTGTTACCTGTGAAACGAATATCACGTACGTAAATACGGCTACCCGCTTCTACGTTGATAACCAGTGAAACTTCTTTGGTCTCGTCATTGAACTCAGGAATCGTACGAACTTGTGGGTACGCATAACCTGATTCACCAAGAATACGTTTAACGCCTTCTTCTAGTGAAGTTACAGAAGAGCCGTTGTAAGTATCACCATCTTCAAATGGAACAAGTGCTTCAAAATCAGCTTCGCGGCCAATAAGCTCACCACGGAACGACACGTCTTTAACCGTGTAAGCTTCGCCTTCATCTAGACCAAGTGTGATGTAAACACCTTTCTTATCCGGAGAAATCGCTACCTGCGTAGAGTCAACCTTGAACTTCAAGTAACCACGGTCAAGGTAGTAAGATTTAAGCGCTTCGATATCACCAGCCAGTACTTGCTTCTGATATTTTTCATCCGCTAGGAAATTCCACCAGGCCACATCTACATTGAGATTGAAGCGGCTAAGCAGTTCAGCATCAGTAAACACTTCGTTACCGATAAAGTTAATTTGCTGAATCTTAGCGGAAACGCCTTCAGTAAATACAAATTTAAGGTCAGAACGGTTACGTGGCAGAGGTGTTACAACCGCTTTTACTGTCGCGTTGTACTTACCAACACTGTAGTAAAAGTCCTCAAGACCTTTCTCAATATTACTTAGCGTAGTACGGTCAAGAGCTTCACCCTCACGAACACCTGATGCATCTAGGTTCTGCTGAAGTTGTTCTTCTTTAATCGCTTTATTGCCCGAGAAAGAGATACTTGCGATGGTTGGTCGTTCTTTCACTTGAACAATCAATACACCTTCATCGCGAAGGACTTTAACGTCTTCAAAGTTACCCGAAGCGTACAATGCACGGATGATCTCAGAAACATCGCTTTCATCTACTTCATCGCCAATACGTACTGGCATTTTCAGTAGAGCTGCACCAAGTGCAACACGCTGTAAACCTTCGATCTTGATATCTTGAACTACAAAGTTTTGTGCTCCGTTCGCCGCCACACTGGTGGCTAATAGACTTGCGAACAGAATTTGCTTAATCGCCATACTTATTCTAATTATTCCTTGCTACTACCAATGCCTGTGAGAAACCATTCACAGACGAGTAAAATCGTTAAATATTGCCAGAGCCATTAAAGAGAAGAGGATCGCCCCTCCCACTCTATAACCCATCTCCTGAACTTTCTCAGGGACTGGTTTACGAGTAACGGCCTCAATAGCGAAAAAGAGCAAATGTCCGCCATCAAGCATAGGCAGCGGAACCAAATTAATAATACCTAAGTTAACACTAATCAGAGCTAAAAAGCCTAGGAAATAAACCAAACCGTAATCGGCGGTTGTGCCTGCGCCTTTAGCAATCGAAATCGGGCCACTTAAGTTGTTTAAGCCAACATCACCAACGATGAGCTTCTTCAGCATAGTAAGCGTCAGACCAATGATTTGACCTGTTTTATCAAATGCTTTTCCTACAGACTCAATTACACCAAATTGTAACTCAAAGCGATAATCTTCTGGCCATTCTGCGACTTCCGGAGCAATACCCGCATAGCCGATTGTTGAACCATCAGAAAGCTCGCGGCTTTTCGGTGTCATAACGAGTGATTGCTCACTGCCGTTTCTTGATACGACAACATCTAATGGTGTCATTGGGTTCGAGCGAATTAACTCAACCACTGATTGCCACTGCTCAATGGGTTGACCATTAATTTCAACAATTTGGTCGCCCGCTTCTAGACCAGCAGAGTAAGCAGCACCATCGTCAATCACTTGAGCTAGTACTGTCGAGATCTCTGGAGAATATGGTCTAAAGCCAAGCGTTGTCATTGCAGATTCAGTTTCTGGGTTGAACGACCAGTCTGAAATATCCAACGTCAATTGCTGCTCAAAGCCGATATCGTCTTGCGAAGACACCGTTACTGTCATCGATTGGTCACCAATATGCGATATCAAACCCATATTGACTGATTCCCAATCTGCGGTTTTGATTCCCGAAATAGATTTAAGTTCCATTCCAGTTTCAATTCCGGCTTGTGCAGCAATAGATTGTGGAGTTACCTCACCAATCACGGGCTTAACCGCAGGCACACCGATCAAAAATACTAACCAATATGCAAACACAGCAAAGATGAAGTTAAACGCTGGTCCAGCGCCAACAATCGCGGTTCGTTTCCACAATGGCTTTTTATCAAACGCGTACTGCTGCTCATCTTCTGATAGGTCATCGACACGACCGTCGAGCATTTTTACGTAACCGCCCAGTGGAATCACGGACAAGCTGTATTCCGTACCATCGCGGCCAACTTTGCTCCAGATTGATTTACCAAAACCAATCGAGAATTTTTCAACTTTTACACCGCAACGACGAGCAACCCAGAAGTGTCCAAACTCATGAACCGCGACCAGAATGCCAAGCGCTATGATAAAAGATGCGAAGTTCCACAGAATTCCACTCATGCTAGCTGCTCTTTAATAAATTGAATGGCTATTTGACGAGACATATTATCTAGCTCAAGGAGGCTTTCCAAGCTATCTAAGCCTTCAGAGTTATGTTGTTCACATACTTTGCTCATAACATGTTCGTTAATGACAGCAATATCGGTAAATTTAACCTGATTGTTCAAGAAAGCGTCGACCGCAATTTCGTTTGCTGCGTTAATCGCTGTCGTTGCATGCTGACCTAAGTAACACGCTTCAATGGCTAATTTCAAACATGGGTAACGGTTAAAGTCAGGCTCTAAGAAAGTCAGCTCACCGACTTTGGTAAAATCCAACGGCTTAACACCCGCTTCAGTACGCTCAGGGTACGACATCGTCAATGCAATAGGTGTCGCCATATCCGGTTCCCCCATTTGAGCAAGTACTGAACCATCCTTGTACTGAACCATAGAGTGGATCACAGACTGAGGGTGGATAATGACCTTTAGCTGCTCTTGAGACGCATTAAATAACCACTTCGCCTCAATGTACTCAAGACCTTTATTCATCATAGTCGCAGAGTCGACAGAGATCTTAGGCCCCATAGACCAGTTAGGGTGTGCAATAGCGCGTTCGGGAGTCACTGATTCCAGCTCAGCAACATCGGTATAACGGAAAGGACCACCAGAGCCCGTTAGTAGGATATGGTTTATACCATTGGCTTCTAAATCACAGCGACCTAGATTGGTTTGGACGTTTTGCGGCAAGCATTGGAAGATAGCATTGTGTTCACTATCTACAGGAAGAAGTTCAGCACCGTACTTTTCCACTGCATCGATAAACAGCTGTCCAGACATCACCAAGGCTTCTTTATTTGCTAGGAGAATACGCTTGCCCGCTTTGACTGCTGACATAGTAGGAAGCAGGCCTGCCGCACCAACAATCGCAGCCATCACCGTATCCACTTCATCCAAAGAAGCAACCTTGCACATGCCTTCTGAGCCTGAGAGTACTTGGACGTTAGGGTGATTGATAGATAAGGTGTCAGCAAGCTGAGATGCAGCATCAGGACAAGCCATAGCAACATAGCTTGGTTGCCACTTTTCTACTAACGCCAGCATCTTTTCAACATTCGAGCCAGCAGCCAGCGCAACGACTGAATAAAGGTCTGGGTTTTGCTCAACGACTTTTAGTGTACTTGCACCAATTGAGCCAGTTGCGCCTAGGATAGTTAGATTTCGCATCACATATGACCGTAGAAATGTAATAAAGGGCAGATTCACTGCCCTTTTAATTAGAATGCTAAGTAAAGCAGAGCAAAGACAGGGAATGCAGCCGTTAAGCTATCGATTCTATCTAGTATACCACCATGACCAGGAATCAGATTACTGCTGTCTTTAACCCCTGAAACACGCTTGAACATGCTTTCAACAAGGTCACCAAGAACAGAGATAACAACGGTCACAAGCGTAATCACAATCATGTGTAGAGGGCTTGAGAATTGGATATTGAACAAGTCAGCAAAAATCCAAGCCACAATCACCGCGGTGATGATACCGCCAATCAGGCCTTCAATTGTCTTGTTCGGGCTAACGGCCGGAGCCATTTTACGCTTACCGAAGCTCTTACCAGCAAAGTAAGCGCCACTGTCTGCAGCCCACACCAGTAGACACACAAACATCACGAGTTTTGCGCCATGGTAAGGATCCACGTCAATACCGTTAGCGCGCAAAATCACCACACTCCAAAAGAATGGCAATAAAGTTAGCACACCAAAACCATGACGAAGAAACGATGAGTCTTTCCATACAGGCATAGACTTCGGATAAGTCACTGCCATACCACTTGCGATCACCCACCAAATAGAACCTATCGTTAAAATGGCGTAGTGAGCACTCGATAAGTTATTTAGGCTAAATGCATCAAAAGGGATAAAAGCAAAACTTGCAGCACTTACCACAACCGTTGGAATCAACGCTAAATAACGCGATTTGCTTTCAACAAATTGAGTCCACTCCCAGTAACCCAATAGCGAGATAACCGCTAATGAAAGGATAAACGTAGGAAGTGATAACTCGAAAACTCCTAGAATAACTAGGGGAGCTAAAATCAACGCCGTAATAATTCGTTGTTTCAAACCAAAAAAATCCTTATTAACTGTCCATCAGAGCTTTAATCTGCTCACCGGTGCAGCCAAAACGGCGCTCACGGTTTACAAACCAAGTCACAGCTTCTACTAAGCTGTCTTCATTAAAGTCTGGCCAGAATTGTTCAGTAAAGTACATTTCGGCGTAAGCCAACTGCCAAAGCATGAAGTTACTAATGCGGCATTCACCACTGGTACGGATCAGTAGATCAACTTCTGGAATATCCGCCATCGTCAGGTGCTGTGTAATCATAGCTTCATCAATGTCTTCTACATTAATATCGCCAGACTTTACCTGTTGAGCGATAGAAGTCATCGCTTGCTGAATATCCCACTTACCACCGTAGTTTGCAGCGATATTGATAACCATACCGGTATTAGTACTAGTCAAAGCTTCCGCTTCTTCGATTTTCTTTTGTAGTCGATCATTAAAACGACTTTTATCACCAATAACACGAAGTTGTAGATTATTTTTATGGAGCTTTTTCACTTCACTTGAAAGCACGGAGATAAAGAGTTCCATCAAAATACCCACTTCTTCCTCTGGTCGGCGCCAGTTCTCACTACTGAATGCGAAAAGTGTAACGGCTTTGATGCCGAGTCTGGCAGCAGAAGAGATGGTTTTGCGAACGGCTTGAACACCGTTTTTATGACCAAAGACGCGAGGCTTGCCCTGAGCTTTTGCCCAGCGACCATTACCGTCCATAATGACAGCAATGTGTTTAGGAAGAGAGTCTGTGAACGCTTGAGAATTATGCATAAAAGAGTGAATCAAATTCTAATAGTCGAACAGAGTAGCATAAAAAAACGCTGAACAGTGAGTACAGCGTTTTTCCGGAAAGAAAAGAATATGGAAAATTAAACTTCCATCAACTCTTTTTCTTTAGTTGCTAGAACTTCGTCTACGTTCTTAACCGCAGCGTCAGTTAGCTTTTGAATTTCGTCTTGTGCTTTACGATCTTCATCTTCAGAGATTTCTTTATCTTTAAGAAGTGCTTTTAGATCGCCATTCGCGTCACGACGGATGTTACGGATAGCAACACGGCCACCTTCAGCTTCGCCACGAACGATTTTAACTAGGTCTTTACGACGCTCTTCTGTTAGCGGTGGAAGTGGAACACGGATAACCGTACCCGCAGACATAGGGTTTAGACCTAGGTCAGATGTCATGATCGCTTTTTCAACTAGAGGCGTTAGCGTTTTATCAAACACTGTGATTGCTAGAGTACGTGCGTCTTCAGCAATAACGTTAGCAACTTGAGTCAAAGGCGTTGGTGCACCGTAGTACTCTACTGTAAGGCCAGAAAGTAGGCTTGGGTGTGCACGACCTGTACGAATCTTTTGCAGGCTGTTTCTTAGTGCATCAACACTTTTTTCCATGCGCTCTTGAGCGTCTTTTTTGATTTCGTTAATCACAATTTCACCTTGATTATGTTCTTTCTTCAAGAAAGCTTTTTATTTGGAGTGATAAGGATAAAGCTTACCAGAGTATAGCCCCCAGTAAGCCCGAAAAATTAGTCAGCGTCGCTGATTAATGTACCTTCAGTTTCACCCATAACCACGCGACGTAGTGCGCCTGGCTTATTCATGTTAAATACACGGATTGGCATTTTGTGATCACGTGCTAGCGTAAATGCAGCCAAGTCCATTACTTTAAGCTCTTTCTCAAGAACTGTGTTGTAAGACAAAGTATCATACAGCTCTGCGTCTGGGTTTGCTACTGGGTCAGCAGTAAATACACCATCTACTTTTGTCGCTTTTAGAACTACGTCAGCTTCGATTTCGATACCACGTAGACATGCAGCAGAGTCAGTAGTGAAGAATGGGTTACCAGTACCAGCAGAGAAGATCACAACGCGACCTTGACGTAGTTGGCTGATTGCATCTGCCCAGTTGTAATCGTCACACACACCTTTTAGAGGAATTGCAGACATTACACGTGCGTTTACGTAAGCACGGTGCAGCGCGTCACGCATAGCAAGGCCGTTCATTACTGTTGCAAGCATACCCATGTGGTCACCAACAACGCGGTTCATGCCAGCTTCAGCAAGACCAGCACCACGGAACAAGTTACCGCCACCGATAACAACACCAACTTGAACGCCTAGTTCAACCAATTCTTTTACTTCTTGAGCCATACGATCAAGGATCGTTGGGTCAATACCAAAACCTTCTTCGCCTTGTAGCGCTTCACCGCTAAGTTTTAACAGAATACGTTGATACGCTGGTTTAGGGTTCGTAGTCATGGAGTTTACCTTCCAAAGAGTTGATGATTAACAGTCATGGATAAAAACTGAGTAAGTCAGTTTGCATTCATAACCACTAACGTTGCCTTCAAAAATAGTTCACTATTCATAAAAAGACCGCAGCATTTGCCACGGTCTTTTTTCAAACAATACGCTAAGGATTAACCTTTTTGTACCGCTGCAACTTCGTCAGCGAAGCTCATTTCAGCAGCTTTCTCGATACCTTCACCAACTTCTAGACGTACGAAGTTAGATACTGCAGCGCCTTTTTCTTTAAGGATTTCGCCAACAGTTTTCTTAGGTTCCATGATGAAAGCTTGACCTGTTAGAGAGATTTCGCCCGTGAATTTCTTCATACGGCCGATAACCATTTTCTCAGCGATCTCTTGAGGCTTGCCTTCGTTCATAGCGATTTCAACTTGAACTTCTTTCTCTTTAGCAACTACGTCTGCTGGTACGTCTTCTGGGTTAACAAACTCAGGACGAGAAGCAGCAACGTGCATAGCAACGTGCTTAAGAGTTTCAGCTTCGCCTTCACCAGCTACAACAACACCGATTTTCTCACCGTGACGGTAAGAAGCTAGTGCAGCACCTTCAACGTAAGCTACGCGACGGATGTTGATGTTTTCGCCGATTTTAGCAACTAGAGCAACGCGAGTTTCTTCGAACTGTGCTTGTAGCTCTTCTACAGAAGCTTTAGAAGCTACTGCTGCAGCTGCAACTTCTTCTGCAAACGCAGTGAAGCTAGCATCTTTTGCTACGAAGTCAGTTTGGCAGTTAACTTCAAGAAGAACAGCTACACCGTTCTCTTCTTTGATGATGATTGCGCCTTCAGCAGCAACGTTACCAGCTTTCTTAGCTGCTTTCGCTGCGCCAGATTTACGCATGTTTTCAATTGCTAGTTCGATGTCAGCGTTTGCTTCTACAAGCGCTTTCTTACATTCCATCATGCCAGCGCCAGTGCGCTCGCGAAGTTCTTTAACTAGAGCAGCAGTTACAGTTGCCATTCTCTATTCCTCGGTTGATTCGAAAATAAGGTAAAAATCAGGGGCCAAAATGAGGCCCCCGATCTAACTATAACTTAGCTTACATTTAATAAAGATTTCAAAATCTATATTAGCTAAGCCAAGCGTGATTCAGAGCCGCTATTATTCAGCTTCTACAAAACCATCTTTTTCAGCAGCTACAGCAGCAACGTCTTTGTTACGACCTTCTTTAACCGCGTCTGCAGCAGCGTTTAGGTAAAGCTGTACTGCACGGATTGCATCGTCGTTACCTGGGATAACGAAGTCAACGCCGTCTGGGTTAGAGTTAGTATCAACTACAGCGTAAACTGGGATACCTAGGTTGTTTGCTTCTTTAACTGCGATGTGTTCGTGATCAGCATCGATTACGAATAGAGCGTCTGGTAGGCCGCCCATGTTCTTGATACCACCAAGAGACTTCTCTAGCTTCTCCATTTCACGAGTGCGCATTAGAGCTTCTTTCTTAGTTAGCTTGTCGAAAGTACCGTCTTGAGCTTGCGCTTCAAGTTCTTTCAGACGCTTGATAGACTGACGAACAGTTTTGTAGTTCGTTAGCATACCGCCTAACCAGCGGTTGTTAACGTAGAACTGGTTGCTGTTTACAGCAGCTTCTTTAACAGCTTCAGATGCAGCGCGCTTAGTACCAACGAAAAGAACTTTACCTTTCTTCTCACCAACTTTAGCGATTTCTGCTAGAGCTTCGTTGAACATTGGTACAGTTTTTTCTAGGTTGATGATATGTACTTTGTTACGAGCACCAAAGATGAATGGCTTCATTTTTGGGTTCCAGTAACGAGTTTGGTGACCGAAGTGAACACCAGCTTTAAGCATATCGCGCATTGATACAGTTGCCATTTTAAAATCCTCTATGGGGTTAGGCCTCCACATCCCCCATGAATCCGACCCCTAACAACTAACCACTTTTCAGCCGTTATCTGTGTTGTTGAAGCACCCCGGAACATGTGACGGAATGTGTGTGATTTAAAGATATAAGTTAGTGGATACCAAAGCCTGTTTCGCCAGTTGGAGAAAACAGTCCTGATGTCCGGCGCGCTTTATACCATATTTTGTCTATCTATGGCTAGAAAAAAATCGAAAAATGGCGACTGCTATACTGATCTCTAAAGGTAAATTTCCTCTATAAAATAGTGTCTATATCAAGCGGCTTCTGCATCTGTTAGCCGAACATTATTTAATCACGCTAACAGTATCCTCCAGTATTGTACGGACATGGTAATGTTGCGCTAAATTGCTGCACTGATAGAATAGCCCCAATATGCACACTTAGGTGCTACCAAATTAAGAGATATGCAATGGCTGTAAAAATTAAAACTGCTGAAGAAATTGAAAAAATGCGCGTCGCCGGCAAACTGGCTGCTGAAATTCTAGAGATGATCGAACCTCACATCCAAGTAGGTACGACGACAGAAGAGCTAAACCAAATCTGTCATGACTACGCTCTAGAAAGAGGCGCATACTCAGCACCACTTGATTACCACGGTTTCCCTAAGTCTATCTGTACGTCTATCAACCACATCGTGTGTCACGGTATTCCGGCATCACAAGACGAAACTGGTAGCACAGGTCAATTTAAGCCTGCTGTACTTAAAGATGGCGACATCCTTAACGTAGATATCACGGTGATCATCCCTGACGACGAAAATGCAGATCTAAGCACTCGTCCTCAAGGCTACCACGGTGACACGTCTAAGATGTTCCTTGTGGGTGAAGTTTCACCAGCAAACAAGCGTCTATGTATGGTTGCTCAAGAAGCACTTTACGAAGGTATGCGCCAAGTTAAGCCAGGCGTTCAACTTGGCCAAATCGGTACCGCTATCGAGAAGTACATCAAAACAAACAACAAGAACAACCCACGTGCGAAGTTCTCTATTGTTAAAGATTACTGTGGCCACGGTATCGGTTCTGAGTTCCACGAAGATCCACAAGTCGTACACTACAAAAACAACGATCGCACAGTACTGAAAGCGGGTATGTGTTTCACTATCGAGCCAATGATCAACGCAGGCAAGTTTGGCTGCCGTCTTGATGATCAAGATAGTTGGACAGTGTACACAGCAGACAGCAAGAACTCGGCTCAATGGGAGCACACACTGGTCGTAACTGATACAGGTTGTGAAGTTCTAACACTGCGTAGCGATGATACTATTCCACGTATTATGAAAAACGCTTAGTTCACTGAGCTAAACGCATCAAACCTTTAAAAATATCCTCGCATTGTCGAGGATATTTTTTTATCCGCTCAATTTCGATTTTCCACCAGCTTCTGGTAGATTGTTTAATATTCTCATTTGCTTGCACGGATAGCAGACTATGCCTTATCAATGCCCTCTTACGTTCAATGACGAACAAATTGAAATCTGCGAATTAAAAAATCAGCTCGAGATCTTCACGCAGTACCAAAAAAATGAATTTCTAAACCATCATCCTGTCACGGACTTGGTATTGCTCCGCTCTGAATACATGGACTTGTTGCTCAGACGATTATGGGAGCACTTTGGTTTTAGTAACCTGCCTCATATCTCGTTGGTTGCTGTGGGTGGCTATGGTCGTGGTGAATTACACCCGCTTTCGGACATTGATATCTTAATCGTATCTCAAAAAACACTACCACCAGCCCTCGGTGAAAAAGTCAGTCAGTTCATTACCTTACTGTGGGATTTAAGGCTCGAAGTTGGCCACGCTGTGCGTACCATTGCAGAATGTATTGATATTGGTATCGATGATCTGACCGTCGCAACCAACCTTCAAGAATCACGCTTACTGTGTGGCAGTGAAGATACCTTTCAAGAACTAAAGCTGAAGATTCATTCCGATTCATTTTGGCCTAGTGAGACCTTCTACAAGGCAAAGATTCAAGAACAGAGAGAGCGTCATGCGCGCTATCACGATACCACTTACAACCTTGAACCCGACATCAAATCGACGCCAGGCGGGCTCAGAGACATCCATACTCTGAGCTGGGTTGCACGCCGCCACTTCGGTGCAACCTCTTTACTTGAAATGAGCAAGTACGGCTTCCTTACTGATGCTGAGTATCGTGAGCTTGTGGAATGCCAAGACTTCTTGTGGCGCGTTCGCTTCGCACTGCATATTGAGCTGCGTCGCTACGACAATCGCCTGACGTTTGCCCATCAAGCACAAGTCGCTGAACACCTTGGCTACACAGGCGAAGGTAACCGTGGCGTCGAGATGATGATGAAGGAGTTTTATCGAACCCTTCGCCGCGTAGCAGAGCTCAACAAGATGCTGCTCAAGCTATTCGACCAAGCAATCATTAATGGTGGTGAGACAGAAGAAGCTGAAATTCTCGATAATGACTTCCAACGCCGAGGCTCATTGATAGAAGCGCGCAAGCCTGCCCTATTCCAGGCGAGGCCGGAAACCATTCTCGATATGTTTATCCATATCGCCAATGACTCATCCATCGAAGGCGTTAGCCCTCCAACATTACGACAACTGCGTACGGCACGTCGCAGGCTTAACCGCTTCCTGCATACTATCCCAGAAGCGCGTGAGAAGTTTATGACTCTGGTTCGCCACCCCAATGCATTGCACAAAGCGTTTAGCTTGATGCACAAATTGGGCGTGCTCTCAGCGTATCTACCGCAGTGGAGCCAGATCGTCGGCCAGATGCAATTCGACCTGTTCCATGTTTATACCGTGGATGAGCACAGCATTCGACTGCTCAAACACATCAACCGCTTTAGTCAAATTGAAAACCACGACAAGCACCCTATCTGTTGTGAAGTCTACCCACGAGTGCAAAAGAAAGAGCTGTTGATCCTAGCGGCAATCTTCCACGATATCGGTAAAGGCCGTGGCGGTGACCACTCAGAGATTGGGGCGGTCGAAGCGTACTCTTTCTGTATTGAGCATGGCCTATCAAAGCCCGAAGCCAAGCAAGTAGCGTGGCTAGTACAAAACCACTTGTTGATGTCTGTTACCGCTCAACGTCGTGATATCTACGACCCAGATGTAATAACTGAATTCGCCAAAAAGGTACGTGACGAAGAATCACTCGAGCTGCTGGTTTGCCTAACCGTCGCCGACATCTGTGCAACCAATCCCGAGCTATGGAACAGTTGGAAACGCACCCTGCTCGCAGAGTTATTCCACTCCACGCAGCGTGCACTTCGTCGCGGCTTAGAGAACCCGGTCGACGTTCGAGACCGTATTCGTCACAACCAACAAATGGCATCCGCGCTGCTGCGTAAAGAAGGCTTCACCGCTCGTGAGATTGAAGTGTTGTGGCAACGCTTTAAAGCCGATTACTTCTTACGTCACACACATAAACAAATCGCTTGGCACTGTGAGCACTTACTTCGCCTAGAAGACCCAAGCCAACCGTTAGTATTGATCAGTAAGAAAGCGACACGTGGTGGTACTGAGGTGTTCGTTTACTGTAAAGACCAAGCGGCACTGTTTGCTACCGTGGTTGCCGAGCTCGACAGGCGTAACTTCAACGTTCATGACGCTCAGGTTATGGCGAGCAAAGATGGCCATGTTCTGGATACCTTTATCGTACTGGATCAGCATGGTAATGCGATTGACGAAGCGAGACACAAGGCCGTAGCAAAGCATCTGACCCATGTTTTGGCTGATGGTCGTCCAACGAAGATTAAGACACGTCGCACACCACGCAACTTACAGCACTTTAAGGTCAAGACTCTGGTTGAGTTCCTACCAACCAAGAGTAAAAAACGCACCTTAATGGAGCTAAGAGCGCTCGATACACCGGGGCTGCTGGCTCAAGTTGGTGCAACCTTCGCGGAGTTAGGCATTAATCTCCATGGTGCCAAAATTACCACCATCGGCGAACGTGCAGAGGATTTGTTTATTCTGACCAGTGACACAGGTGGGCGACTTTCTGAAGAGCAAGAACAAGCCCTCAGAGAGAGGCTAACCGAGCATGTTTCGGAGCTTGCGCCTTAGAACACAAATGAAGTACAACTCGCTGGTTTAATAACCAAATAAGTGTGGGCAAAGATAGAGAGCGATCTTGCCCACAACTTACAATCAATTCCCAGATATCAACTATCTAGCTCGTCGTTAGGCTGCTACATTGATTAAGTCAATTACATAAAAGTATTACATTCATAAACTAGAGGTCGCTTATGTATCCAAACCTCACTGGCTTAGGTATCCACGAACCTAAACAGATTGAACGTTACTCCCTTCGCCAAGAAGCACACAAAGATATCCTGAAGATTTATTTTCGTAAGCAGAAAGGCGAGTTGTTCGCGAAAAGCGTTAAGTTTAAGTACCCACGACAAGTAAAAAGTGTGCTTGTTAGCGGTGGCAATAATCAATACAAAGAAGTGACTGAGATTAACCGCAACCTCACGCTTGTGATTGATGAGCTTAATAAGATCACCAAACCTACGCCAACCACTGAGATGGATGTAAAACAGAAGATCCTGACCGACTTACGTCATTTAGAGAAGGTTGTGTCCAGCAAGATCGCTGAGATCGAAGCGGATCTAGAAAAACTAAAATGATCCCGAGACAAGACAACTAATGACTATCGTTGGTTGACCGGCTCAGATTATACAGACACTAAAAGGGCTGATATCACTATCAGCCCTTTGTTTTATCGAACTTTTATTTAGACGACCGTGCTTGCGTATCGACTAAATTTGTATCCCATTCAAAGGCTTCAAATAACTGTAGCCAAGTTTCATCGAGGCTTGCCTTCATCACTAATTCTTTTTTAGTGAAAGGGTGAATAAAGCGCAACTCTGAAGCGTGCAGTAACAAACGGTGTGAATCCAAGTTTTCACGGAACAGGCGGTTATGCTTACCATCACCATGAGAAGTATCACCAACAATAGGGTGTCTTAGGTGGGCCATATGGCGGCGCAGTTGATGTTTACGGCCCGTCTTTGGCAGCATCTCAACTAAGCAATAACGGCTAGTTGGAAAACGCCCGGTAGAGTAAGGTACTTCCACTTTGGCTAATGGCTCATATGCGGTCACAGCCTCTTGTGCTTCCTTGTCTTCTTTTGCAAACTTATCCGCAATCTTATCTAGCTCGACCTTAAGCGCGTAATCAAGCGTGTCGCCCTCTTCAATCCAGCCACGAACAATTGCATGATAAGTCTTTTGCATTTCATGGTTAGCAAACATCGGCATCACCTCAGAAGCAACTTCACTTGAGAGTGCAAATACCAATACACCAGACGTTGGGCGGTCTAAGCGATGCAGAGGGAATACGTGCTGGCCAATTTGGTCACGCAAAGTCTGCATCACAAATTGAGTCTCATGTTTATCTAGCCATGAGCGGTGAACCAACATGCCCGCGGGCTTATTTACCGCGACAAAGTACTCATCTTGATAAATGATCTCTAACATTAAGCACATACCTCATCAATGCTTTGAATCGTCACTAGCAGCTCAGCTTTGTCCGCCTCATTTTTCCACACTTCACCGAAATACGGATGAATAGCAAACCCTTTAGGTAAAGGCATTTGCGCATCAATCATCGCATTGATCTTTACGATAAAGATCCACTGTAACCACTCTTCGGGTTGCAGTGAATCGATAGCAAAAGGTTCAACGCTCGCCAGAGCTTCATCCGACGGTGCAACACTACTCCACAGAGAGCATTGGCGCATTTGTTGTTCTAATTGTTGAAGTAATGGAGGTAACTTTGTGGCAGCAGTCATTTTTCACCAAGTTATTTATCTAGTGACCTTGAAATTGGGGCATAGAGTACCATCTATTGAGGAAAGAAAGTTAGGAGCTTATTACTATGGAAACCATTCACACGCTCACTCAGTTATTGAAGAATAGCGGTTGCCAATATGATATCTACGATCTCGGTCGTCGTATCCAAAAAATAGACAACACCTTATTCTCAGATGTTGAGCAAGGGAAACAGCCATACCCATTTCCACTTCAGAAACAAGCTCACTTAGCGATCAGCTACTGGAATGAACAGAAGCAACCATGGATTTGGTTCTTAAAATTCAAGTTGGATGAAAGAGGCCTACTTAACCAAGCCGATGTAGGTAACTTTTTGAAGTTCGTCTTAGAAGCAATGGGCACGCGTTTAAGTGGTGAGATCAGCGAAGAGCAACAAGAGAAGCTGTCAAACAACCCATACACCTTCAAGCCTTCTGAAGACAAAATGGCGGTATTCCATAGCCAAGTAAGAGCAGAGTTAGACCTTGCTACTAGCCAATACTATGAACATGCTCAGCACTACTTCACCGGCGAGTTAGGTTGGGACAATTGGCAGACTGTTGGCCTTCAAGGCATCACTGATATGTGTGCCCGTCTCGGCAGCCAACAAAACGGTGTCGCGATTCGTAAAGCCTTCAAGAAACTTCCTTCTGAGCCGCTTTACGCAACATTAGGCGCGCTTGAGCACACGCAAATTAATGACAAGCTAGCCCAACGTTTACAAGAGATGGCAGAGAACGAGATCAACAGCGATGAACCAGACCTGTTCTTATTGTCTGCGCTAGTGCGTGCCCTATCGGGTGCAGAGCCAAGCATCACCAATGCTGTGATTAACCAAGTTCTGGCGAGCCCACGTTTAAGTCACCAAGAAGTATTGATTGGTTTAGCAGGCCGAAGCTGGCACGCTCTGCAAGATCCAGCAATTGCTGAACAATTATTGCTGCGCCTCGCACAAACGGGCAATCAAAACCTATTCAACCAGCTATTTGCTGATCTGGTGATGATTCCAGCTCTGAGAATGGTATTTTTACCTCTATTGAACTCAAACCCATCGCCAGAATTGGCGAATGCACTGATCGAGTTACAGCAAGCAACTAAATCTCAGTAATACTTTAGCAACTAGCTGATAAGCCTCAACAAAGCAGCTTATAGCTAAGGTTAAATAGGAAGAAAAAGTAAAAGGAAGTATGGATTAAATGATAGATAACTTATTGGCTATTTTGTTTCTGTGCTTCTTTTGCTTTCTGTTTTGGCAGCAGCGCAGGCAATCTGAGCTTGCGAAAGCTGCCATTGCGAGAAAGTGTAAAGAGCTCGACTTGCAGCTGTTAAGTGTTGCTTTTAGTGGTCATAAACTGAAGATGCGCCATGAACTCACGACCATTTGGCGCTGGCACACCATTTACCAATTTGAGTTTTCAGCGTTAGGGGATGACTGTTACAAAGGGAAACTAACCATGGTAGGTTTCCGTTCTATGCGGTTTGAGCTACAGCCTCATAGAATGTAACGTCGCAATAAGCGGTGTATCGATATTCATGATAGGGGCCAAACTGATCTTGTTTGGTCTCTTTAAATACAAAGCCGAGTTTTTCTAAAAGCTTGATCGATGGATTATGACCGACATTAACGGTCGCGAAAACATTGGTTAAACGCTCTTCAAAGCACACCAAATTAAAGAAAGGTTTCAGTACCTCACTCGCAAAACCTTGATTCCAGTATTCTTTATCCAAGATAAAGCCCAACTCGTGCTTACCTTCTTCTGATGAGATAAAAACATGCCCAAGATATTCACGGGTTTGGTTATGGATAATTGCACGGCAAAAGCCGACGTTGTCTTGCAGTATCTCTTGAAATAGTTGCTTCGCAGAAGCGATAGAATGCGGCCCATTCATCTCTGCTCGATTAATCGGGCAGCAATTGAGCTTAATGAAGTCATGCTGTAGCTGTTCGGTATAAGGTACTAACAGCGTTCTTGAGGTTGCTATCGTCATAAAACACTCCTTGTGTTGACCGTTAGCAGAAAAGCAGATGTATTGCTCCTAAATAAAGAGCCTCTAGATGGGTGAAATGTCCAGATAAAGAAAAGCCCCGACACCGAAGTGTCAGGGCTAGGGTCTTACTCGCAGCAGTCCGGCTACTAATTAATGCTCCATGCATCATCCATAATAGTGGCTGTAATCCTTCAGCTCTTTCCTTTACTTCGCCGTCCTAGCGGTGTCCAATCATCCTGAAAGCTAACAATCCTAGTTAGCGCACATCACTTGTTCCGTGAGCGGTGTCCTTTACATCATCCTGATGCTAATCCAACCCTTTATCCTAAAGGTGTCCATTGTCATTCCGTTGCAGCTAACTTCCTGTTAACTGACTGTGTCCCTACAATGTCCTTGCGCTCCATGCTTGATCACTCAATCCTAAGTAACCAAATCTTCGTCCTGAAGATAACCAATTCCTTGGTGCTTTCCTGTTCCGTGTCAGAATCCTTCCGACAAGGTTTAATTTACGCGATTTAGGATTTCGGACAATAGATTTGCATCACATTTTGAATTCAACCAAGTTGTTAATTATATAAAACAATTAAAATTCAAAAACTTAACCATATGCACATCAATCTCTCTAGAGAAGTATTCGCGTTATCTCACAGCGTTTGTAAGAGATCTCTCACACGCTATAGGATGTTTTATGATTCGCTATCAGTCACCGGAGCGAGTAAAATAACCAAAGACTAAAAATGGAGGTCAACATGCTGACAAAAGATGTTTCTGAAGAGTTGAAATCCGTGCTTGAAGGACTGCAAGCACAAGGCAAAGAGCCAACCGTTGCGCTAGTAAAAGCTCGTATGAGTACATCAGTTCCCATGCCTGCCTTAATCACGACCATTAAAAGCTGGAAAAACGCGAACCGTGTTCCTAAAGTCGAAGTGGCAACACAACAAGAGCCAGAACTTGATCGCATTGGTCAACTAGAAAAACAAATCCTGGAACTTACAGCTCGCGTCGCCACGCTAGAAGCTCAGTTAACAAATAAATAGATCGACAGTTAAATAAGCTAACAGAGAAATAGAACACTATGAAGATATGGGTTGATGCGGACGCTTGTCCTAAGGTTATCCGAGAAACCATCGTACGCGCAGCTGAGCGAACCGGTGTTGAATGCACCTTCATCGCGAATCACGTTGTCCCTGTACCGAAGCGAAACAACATTCACTCTATTCAAGTGCCAAGCGGATTCGATATCGCCGACAATGAAATAGTAAAACGCACAGAGAAAGGCGATCTCGTGATTACTTCAGACATTCCTCTGGCTGACGAAGTGATCACTAAAGGCGCATTAGCTCTGAGCTCTCGTGGGGAGCTGTATACTAAAGAGACCATCAAAGCGCGCCTCAACATTCGTGACTTTATGGAAACCATGCGCTCAAGTGGCATCCAGACTGGTGGCCCAAGCACGCTTTCTCAAACCGACCGTCGTGAATTCGCCAACCACCTTGATCGACTATTAGCGAAGCGTTAATCCTTCCTTTTACCTCAAAGAGCTCCGAAAGAGCCTCTTTTGAATAACAGTAAGCACTGTGAAATTTTAATCGACCGACTCCGTTCTTGATATTTATTACAATAACGGAGTATTGATTATGGTTCGTCGTATCGCTTTGGCGTTGTCCGTCACTTTAGGAAGCACTCAACTGTCCTTCGCCAATCAAGAATATGGCATCGTTGGCGGTAGCCTCACCTACGGTGAGAGTGTTTTTTCTACCAAGAGTGCCCCTCAACTTGGTGCGACATCCAACCTCTTCTATTCTGGTCCTAAAGGCTTTATTGATGGCAGTTTAGCAAACTGGCAACTGCTACCTTTTGTCGGGCTATCTGGAAACTGGCGTTTCGCTGAAGTGTCAGACACCTTCGTTGACCTGCCCAATGGCATTCAAAACAGAGATGGCAATGGCGAGCTCGGGATAACACTGGGGACCGTAGGCGCTAGGCTCACCTACTTACATGACGTAACCTCAGAGCATAACGGCTACGAAGTTCAGCTCCACTTAGGCAGAACATTGGAAACGTGGACACAGCCGTTAACCTTTACCCCCTACCTCGAAGTCGATTATCGTGACAAAAAACTCTCTAATCACCTCTACAGCATTGCTAACCGCGAGTCTTCTGCTTCAGGGCTAAATCAGTTCGATGCAGGCGCTACCTTTGTTTATCAAGCTGGGCTCATTGGGCTCTATGAATTTACACCACGATGGATTGCTATTAGCAAAATGGAATTGACTCATCACGACTCGAACAGCCCTCTCATCCAAAGGGATGTAGGGTGGTCGCTGGAGGTTGGGTTAACCTACCGTTTTGCGGGCTTGTAACCGCTATCTTCCAATAAAGAAAAAGCCCGCACAATGTGCAGGCTTTCGGTGTAATCATAAAACAATGATTAGATTCTATGGCGTGTAGTACGTTGCTGCACCTGGGCCAACTGGTAGACCAAATACGAATACCCACACGTAGAACATTAAGCTCCAACCCACCAAGAATACGATTGAGTATGGAAGCATAGTCGCAATCAGAGTACCGATACCTAGGTTCTTCATGTAACGAGTCGCTACAGCAAGGATAAGACCGAAGTAGCTCATCATTGGCGTAATGATGTTCGTTGTTGAGTCACCGATACGGTAAGCCGCTTGAATCGTTTCTGGTGCGTAACCAACAAGCATCAGCATTGGAACAAAGATAGGTGCTGTTACTGCCCACTGAGCAGAAGCAGAACCGATCATCAGGTTAATGAAGCCACACATTAGGATAAATGCGAAGAACAACATTGGACCTGTTAGGCCGATGTCTTGTAGGAAGCTTGCGCCCGCTACTGCGAATACTTGACCGAAGTTAGTCCACTTGAAGAAAGCAACAAACTGAGCAGCGAAGAATACAAGTACGATGTACATGCCCATAGAAGACATAGACTTAGACATTGCATCGATAACGTCGCGGTCAGTTTTCATTGTGCCGGTAACTTTACCGTAAACGAAACCAGGAACTGCGAAGAATACGAAGATGAACGCTACAATACTTTTCAGGAATGGAGAACCAGAAACCGTACCAGCTGCAGAACGCAGAACACCGTCTTCAGGAACAATTGTCCAAGCAAGAAGAGCTGATACTGCTAGAACTGCGATACCAGCTAGCTTAAGACCTTTCTTCTCCACATCTGTTAGCTTGCCCATTGTATCGTTTGATAAATCTTCAGACGCTTCTTCGTCGTTGTATTTACCCAGTTTTGGTTCAACAATCTTCTCCGTTACGAATGCACCCGTAATTGCGATGAAGAAAGTAGAAACAAACATGAAGTACCAGTTTGATTCAGGACCAACGCTGTAAGTCGGGTCGATCATTTGTGCAGCTGTTTCTGTAATACCAGAAAGCAGTGGGTCAACCGTACCGATTAGAAGGTTTGCAGAATAACCACCAGATACACCCGCGAATGCTGCCGCTAGACCAGCAAGAGGGTGACGACCTAAAGAGTGGAAAAGCATTGCCGCAAGTGGAATCAGTACCACGTAACCTAGCTCAGAAGCCGTGTTAGAAATGATACCTGCAAATACCACAGTTACAGTAACCATGCGCTTAGATGCGCCCATTACCATGCCACGCATCGCAGCAGATAGTAGACCTGAGTGCTCAGCAATCGCTACACCTAGCATTGCAACTAGCACAGTACCTAATGGCGCAAAGCCAACAAAGTTTTTAACCAAATTAGTTACGATAAGTTGTAAGCCTTCAGCATTAAGTAAGCTTACAACGTGGATCATGCCGTCAGCAGCACGACCAGGAGCACCTTCTGGACGAGGGTCCATAACAGACACTTCAAAGTACCCTGCGATACCAGAAGTCACTAAGATTGCGACACAGAAGATTGCGAAAAGAGTGATCGGGTGGGGTAATAGATTCCCCAAATACTCAACACCATCGAGAAAACGGGTAAAAATAGGTTTCTTTGGCGAGTTGTTTTTTATTGAAGCTGATGAACTCATCAGTTCCCTCCTTGTAGTGATTCCTATGCAATTGTGACAAAAATGTTCAAATTGCAGGCGAAGGGTACGCGACAAAATTATCAATTAGAAATTCAAAATGTTACAAAATGTGTAACAAACGATGATATTTAACTCTATTTGAACAATTAATTAGCAAATAAAACCACAATAAACACAAAAACTAGCTTTATAGTTCACAATCATACATTCACTATTAATATAACTTACGATATAACCTCTTGATTAGTTTAAAAATAAAGTTCATCGTACGATAAACAATCACTCGGTATTTAATCAACTTGCATATGAAGGAAAAGAGAAACCGTTAAATGAATAAAGTTTGACTTTCCCCTCGTTTTTTACAGGTATGTCACAACACATTGACTGTTTATTTTTGAACCGCTTTGAACCTCGGGTTGGTTTTGCAGATCACATAAAGGCGCCCTCTGCGCTTTACGATTTGACAATCTGGGTGACGGCTCTTTGCGCTTTTTAGTGATTTCACAACCTTCATCTATTTAGCTCCCTTACCCAATTGACCAAAGCGGCGAGTAAAGTTCGCCACACGACCTTCTTTATGTAGCACTCTCTGTTTTCCGGTATAGAAAGGATGAGACTTTGAAGACACTTCGATAGTGAAGTAAGGGTAAGTATTGCCATCTTCCCATTCGATCGTACGGTCCGTTTTCAAGGTTGAACCTATCAAGAAGTATTCATCAACACTGGTGTCATGAAAAACCACAGTGCGGTAATCAGGATGGATATTTGGTTTCATCTGTTTTCCCCTAAATTATTATTTGATACGTTATAACATTGCAAATGATAATTATTATCAAAAGAAAAACAAGTCGTTTTATGATATTTTCCGACCATAAATCGTAATTAGAGACCTTCTACCTATGTACTCCATTGAGCCTATTGGCTTTATAGAATCTCCCTATAAAGAGAAGTTCGCGGTACCAAGGCAGCCTAGGTTGGTGCCAACATCAACCTCTAAAGTAAAGCTTGTTGACGCGGCAAACTGCCTAGAGTCGGTTCGCAACATCGAACAATTCAGCCATGTGTGGCTCTTATTTCTATTCGACAAAAACCTTGAAGCGGGCTGGAAGCCGACGGTGAGGCCGCCTCGACTGGGTGGTAATGAACGCATTGGAGTTTTTGCATCTCGTGCCACATTCAGACCCAACGGAATTGGCATGTCAGCGGTGGAGTTAAAAGGTGTATCTCAAGAAAAGGGGCAAACTTGGCTAGACCTTGGCAGTGTCGATTTAGTCGACGGGACACCAATTATCGACATCAAGCCTTACATCCCTTACTCCGATTCCATTCCGGATGCACTGGGAGGGTTTGCCGCCGAAGAGCCAGAGGTGTTAGAGGTTAACTTTTCCCAACAAGCACAAAGCAAGCTGGCACAGCATCCGCAAGCGCGGCATATTATTCAGGTGATCAAAGAGGTATTAGGCCAAGATCCTCGTCCTGCCTACAAGAAGGGCAAGCCAGACAACAAGGAATATGCGGTAAATTTGTTCGATCTTAACGTGAAATTCGTTGTTGAGGCGTTTTTCATCAATGTAACTGACATTGAACGCTTTTGAGATCCCAAATAGGCTGATATTATATGCGGCTATATCGGATTTGCTGCCGCCAATTGCTGCAGTGAATTTACTTTTATTAATGATGAAACGGATACCATAGAATGCGTACCAGTAACTATCTTCTTTCTACTCTGAAAGAGACTCCAAACGACGCAGAAGTTATCAGCCACCAGCTGATGCTACGTGCAGGTATGATCCGTAAGCTAGCTTCAGGTTTATACACTTGGCTACCTACCGGTCTGCGTGTACTGCGTAAAGTCGAAAACATCGTTCGCCAAGAGATCGATAATGCAGGTGCAGTTGAGACTTTAATGCCCGTAGTGCAGCCGTTTGAGCTATGGGAAGAGACTGGTCGTAGCGAAAAAATGGGCCCAGAACTACTGCGCTTTACTGACCGCCATTCTCGTCCGTTTGTTCTTAGCCCAACAGCTGAAGAAGTAATCACGAGCCTAGTTCGTAACGAAGTTAACTCGTACAAACAACTGCCGCTAAACCTATACCAGATTCAAACGAAATTCCGTGATGAGCGTCGTCCACGTTTCGGCGTGATGCGTGCTCGTGAATTCTCGATGATGGATGCGTACAGCTTCGACATCGACAAAGAAGGCCTAGAAAAGTCTTACCAAGCGATGCACGATGCTTACTGTAATGCATTCGACCGCATGGGTCTTGAGTATCGTCCAGTACTAGCAGACTCAGGCGCTATCGGTGGTAGTGGTTCTCAAGAGTTCCACGTACTCGCTGAAAGCGGCGAAGACCTAATCGCATTCTCTACAGAATCTGATTACGCAGCAAACATCGAGAAAGCTGAAGCACTTGCTCCAACTGAAGAAGCTGCTGCACCAACTCAAGAGATGGAACTGGTTGATACACCAAACGCGAAAACTATCGCAGAATTGGTAGAGCAACACGGTCTAGCAATCGAGAAAACAGTTAAGACTCTATTCGTTAAAGCTTCTGATGAAGTAGATGCCGACATCATTGCTCTAATCATCCGTGGCGACCACGAACTGAACGAAGTGAAAGCGGAAAACCTTCCACAAGTTGCTTCTCCACTAGAGATGGCTTCTGAAGAAGAAATTCGTGCACTCGTTGGCGCTGGTCCAGGTTCACTTGGTCCTGTAGGCCTAGAGCTACCATTCATCGTTGACCGCTCTGTTGCTGTAATGAGCGACTTTGGCGCTGGTGCAAACGTAGATGGTAAGCACTACTTCGGTATCAACTGGGGTCGTGACGTTGAGCTTGCTCAAGTAGAAGACCTACGTAACGTAATCGAAGGCGACCTAAGCCCATGTGGTAAAGGTACACTTCAGCTTAAACGTGGTATCGAAGTTGGTCATATCTTCCAACTAGGTAACGTTTATTCACAAGCGATGAACTGTGGCGTGCTTGGTCCTGACGGTAAGAACGTTATCCTTGAGATGGGTTGTTACGGTATCGGTGTATCACGTGTTGTTGCTTCTGCAATCGAGCAGAACCATGACAAATACGGCATCATCTGGCCGGATGCACTAGCACCTTTCCAAGTTGCTATCGTTCCTATGAACATGCACAAGTCTGAAGAAGTTAAAGAAGCGGCTGAGAAGCTATATGCTGAACTAACAGCTATGGGTATCGAAGTACTATTCGATGACCGTAAAGAGCGTCCAGGCGTAATGTTCTCTGACATCGAGCTAATTGGTATCCCTCACACTATCGTGATCGGCGACCGCTCAATGAAAGAAGGTAACTTCGAGTACAAGAACCGTCGTGCTGGTACTAAAGAAGCTGTTGCTATCGATTCAATCGTTGAACACGTTACTTCTCAATTTGCTAAATAAGCAAACTCAGCAAAGTAAGTGATCTTGCAAAGCAAATAATAGAAGGCTGCCATCTGGCGGCCTTTTTTATTTCCCCTCTTCACCTTCACTCACTCTCTCATTTCTCGATAAAGTAAATAACGTAAGTTAATCCCCGGTTCATCTTTAAATACGTATATTGGATTCATCAACTCATTAGACGCGTTTACCATTGGAGGTATCGATGGATCTTAAAAGCCTACTTAACCAAGCACTTAAGTCAGACCTTGTTAAACAAGGCACTCAGAAACTCTCACAAAGCTCATCTGGCCTAAGCGGTCTTGCACAAGGCAGTAAAGGCAGCAGCAAAAGTACACTTGGTGCATTAGGTGCAGGAGCAGTTGGTGGCGGGTTGCTAGGAGCTCTCATGGGCTCAAAGAAAACCAAGAAGATTGGCAAGAAGGCCGTGGGTATTGGTGGAGCAGCTGCGCTTGGTGCATTGGCATACAAGGTATATAACGATTACCAAGCCAAACAAGGCACACCAGACTCATCTCCACAAGCCACCTTTGATGAGCAAGATGCTTGTCATAATCTACTTATTCTAAGATCTATGATTGCGGCTTCTAAAGCGGACGGTCATGTCGATGAGCAAGAGATGGCTAAAATTGAACAAGCCGTCGAAAACATGGGCGCAGATTATCAGCTGACTAAGTTAGTGTCTGAAGAGTTGCACAAACCGCTCGATCCGAGCGAAATTGCTCAACTCGCAAGCTCACCGCAACAAGCCAGTGAGATCTACTTAGCCTCTTTGATCGTGGCTGACGAGCAGAACTTCATGGAAAAGGCTTACTTGAAAGAATTAGCGAAGCAACTCAACCTTGCAGATGAAGTGAAATTCCAGCTGGAGCAGCAAGTCGCGGGCTAGTCGACCAATCATTGGTTAACTGGTCACCTAATAAAGTGACAAACTGAAGCGCAATAAAATGAGATATTGAGCAAGAACAAACTAACTCTGATCTTCGTCAGATCCGCTTTGTTTTTGCTTATCTCTATGTGTATATTGAGAGCAGTTATCATTTGGTTAGGTATAAAAATGAAAGTATACGATTGTTGTGATTTGGTACGTGAACTGTACTCTCAAATTGGTAGTGGCGACCAAGGCTACATCCCTCAAGCGATCACCTGCGCAGTAAAAACATTAAACGACCTTGCAGCAGATGAATCTCTTCCTAAAGAAGCTCGCGAACGTGCGGCATTTGCAGCTGCTAACCTACTCATTTCAGATTTCGAGGACTAATTATGAACCTCGCTAATTTTGAAAAGATGGATCCTGTTATGTTGATGAGCATCGTCAACATGAAGCTACGTGACGATTTCGGCGGAGACTTGGACCGAGTGGTTAACTTCTACGAAATCGACAAAGCAGCCTTAATCGCTAAGCTCGAATCTGCTGGTTTTGAATACCTGCCAGAAGCAAAACAGTTTAGATAATGATGTAAACTCAGCTTTATAGACAAAGGCCAACTCAATGTTGGTCTTTTTTATAGGTGTAGCATTTCAATCAAAACATCCTGCAGAATATAAATTATCTCCTCCTTACTCCCTTTTTATATCTTAGACTCTAAGAACGCGCCTTGAATCGTAGCGTGTAGTTGTATAGGCTACCTCAAATAGCATATAAAAACTCATCAACCAACTTGATGATAGCGAAGGATTAACAATGAAAAGACTCGGACTTTTGGCAGTGTTCGCTGCAACGCTTACTGCAGGTTGCGCTTCAAATACTCAGCAAGACAATTTTCGTGAAGCCTCTTTTGAGCTGTGTAATACCGAAGTCGATATTTACTCTGTAAGCCACGATGAAAGAGTACGTATCGTCTGTTCTGATGGCTCTAAATTCGCTTTGAACAGCGAAGATACACTAGAAGTAATGCGTGACATCAACATCGACTACTGCGATGGCGAAGGCTTAGGTAAGTTTAATGAAAGCCGTCATTACTACTCGTTCAAGTGTAAATCAGGCACCCTACTTAGCATCAAAAAGTAGAACCAACACAAACAACAAATACAAAGGGTTAATGTGAAAGCATTAGCCCTTTTTAATACCCGCTTCTCTTGATTCTCATCAGCTGACCATCAGATACAAAAAAGGCTCCCAACAGGAGCCTTTAAAATCATCATTTTTCAATCAAATAGCTTTAGTTCAAGGAAAAGAAAAGACATAGAGTTTTCAGCCCCCTTCCCTAAAACAAAAAGGCCCCAGAAGGACCTTTAAAAGCATTTTTCAAAGTAGATGAGCGAAGTTCAAGGAGCTCACACGGAGTTTGCGCTAGCAAATGAGTATGTGCGACACAGAAATTCGTTCGCGCTCTAAGCATTTCTATACCAATAAAAAAGGGACTCTATGAGTCCCTTTAAAAGTGTTTTTCAAAGTAGTTGTTTGAAATTCTAGGACAGCACGCGGAGCTTACGAATGTAAGTGAGCATGCTCGACAACCAAGTTCAAATTACTACGAAGAAAAAATTAAGCGTAAACTGGTAGACGCTTACAGATCTCTAGCACTTTTGCTTTAGTCGCTTCGATAACAGACTCATCACCCATGTTATCTAGGATGTCACAGATCCAACCTGCTAGCTCTTTCGCGTCTGCTTCTGAGAAACCGCGACGAGTGATAGAAGGAGAACCGATACGGATACCTGACGTTACAAACGGGCTGCGAGGGTCGTTTGGTACTGAGTTCTTGTTTACTGTGATGTTTGCTGCACCTAGTGCTGCGTCTGCTTCTTTACCTGTGATGTCTTTGTTGATTAGGTCAACTAGGAACAGGTGGTTCTCTGTAGAACCTGAAACGATGTTGTAACCACGCTCAAGGAATTCAGCAACCATTGCTTTTGCGTTAGCAACTACGCGTGCTTGGTATTCTTTGAACTCTGGCTCTAGAGCTTCTTTGAACGCTACTGCTTTACCAGCGATAACGTGCATTAGAGGACCACCTTGGCCGCCTGGGAATACTGCTGAGTTCAGCTTCTTGTAAAGGTCTTCGCCTTCGTTAGAAAGGATTAGACCGCCACGTGGGCCTGCTAGCGTTTTGTGCGTTGTTGTTGTAACAACGTGCGCGTGTGGAACTGGGTTCGGGTAAACACCTGCCGCGATTAGACCCGCTACGTGAGCCATATCGACGAATAGGTAAGCACCTACTTTGTCAGCGATTTCACGCATGCGCTTCCAATCACAAATTTGAGAGTAAGCAGAGAAACCACCGATGATCATCTTAGGTTTGTTCTCGATAGCCAGCTTTTCCATCTCTTCGTAATCGATTTGGCCTGCTTCGTCGATGCCGTAAGGGATGATGTTGTAAAGCTTACCAGAGAAGTTTACTGGAGAACCGTGAGTTAGGTGACCACCGTGCGCTAGGCTCATACCTAGAACTGTGTCGCCTGCGTTCAGTAGCGCCATGTATACAGCGTTGTTTGCTTGAGAACCTGAGTGAGGCTGTACGTTCGCGTACTCGGCACCAAACAGCTCACATGCACGTTCAATTGCTAGAGTTTCAACTTTGTCTACGTACTCACAACCACCGTAGTAACGCTTGCCTGGGTAGCCTTCAGCGTATTTGTTTGTTAGCTGAGAACCTTGAGCTTCCATTACACGTGGGCTTGTGTAGTTTTCTGAAGCGATAAGTTCGATGTGCTCTTCCTGACGAAGAGTTTCTTCTTGGATAGCTGCGAATAGATCCGCATCGTAATCAGCAATGTTCATGTCACGCTTAAGCATCTGTATCTCCTGACTCAGATTGTACTGAAAGTTTCAAAAAAACCACACAACGACCGAAAGCAAACGTTTCCGTCACCGTTTTGATGTGACGCATTCTACATAATTTGATCTAGGTCATAAAGAGCTAATTGCAATTTTATCATGCAGTTTTTTCATAATCACAAATAAGATTCATCATGGTTATTGGGCTTATCCAACCAAAGATGTTCCTTACTGTCAATTTTACGATTTACACCCTGTAAAACGCAGATTACATAGGTTTACCTTAATTTTGCCCCTCTAGCTACCGAAAGCTTAAGTTTTTCTCTACTATGCACGCCTTTATTGATTAGGTAATTATTAAAACGATGGAAAAACACTCACGTAAAGAAGATTGGATTGCAGTCCTGACGGGCACGTTTTTAGTAGCGTTAGGCGTCTTCTTTTTACAGTCTGCGCACCTGCTTACCGGTGGTACTACTGGTTTGGCTCTACTGTTGAGTCAATTTTTACCTGTAACCTTCGGTATTCTATACTTTGTCGCTAACTGTCCATTCTATCTATTGGCGTGGAAACGTTTTGGTCGCAGCTTTGCGATCAGCAGTGCGATTTCCGGCGCTTTAGTGTCTGTGTTTGCCGATCATTTATACTTGGTTATTTCGCTCGAAGTTCATAATGAGATCTACTGTGCAGTAGCCGGTGGTTTATTGATGGGCTTGGGTATGCTGATTCTATTCCGTCATCGTTCGAGCTTAGGCGGCTTCAACGTCTTGTGTCTATTTATTCAAGATCGCTACGGCATCTCAGTGGGTAAAACTCAAATGGCGATCGACGCGTGTATTCTGTTTGCCTCATTCTTCTTTGTATCGCCTTGGGTGATTGCAGTGTCAGTGCTAGGTACAGCAGTATTGAATATCGTACTAGCGATGAATCATAAGCCCACACGCTACTCGGTGAACTACGCGTCTTAACACTAGCTATCCAATCAATGAATTACTAGCTGTTTTTCATAACGAAAACAGCTAGTATTTAGCTTTTATAAGCTACCCCTCTTTCGATATGCAAGATTACCTCTCCAGCGCCAAAGACACTCAAACCTCGATCTTCATTGAAGGTTTAGAATTCAACCCAATGACACGTGTCTTGAGTTGCAACGAGCAGCTCATCGATTTAGAGCCTCGTTCTATCGAGTTACTTGAGCTATTTCTCACGAGCGTCGGAGAGCCATTAGCGGCAGAGCAAATTATCTCGGCAGTTTGGCAAAGTAATTTCATCTCCAAAAACGTACTCACCAACCGAATCAGCACACTTCGCTCGGTACTACAAAAACACTTGCCTGAGAGCGACGCTACCAAGATTTTGGTCACTTACCCCCGCAAAGGCTACTTTCTTAGCCCTAGCTCGGTCAGCTTATCTAATGCAGCATCTGAAACAGCAGAAACAGTTTTGGAAACAGAACAACCGAAAGCGCGAAAGACTCCGACGCTAGTGACCTCTGTTCTCCTGTTAACGACTCTGGTGTTACTGATCACTACAGCAAGCTTGGGTTACATGTTATGGCATTCGTCGAACCATGCCTCTGAGGTTGAACGTGAACAGAGGTTAATTCCTAAGGTTGAGCTGCTACTCAATCGCATCGATGCGGTCGGTGACAATGCAAGACATTATCGCAAGATGGTTAAAGCTCTGTTGCTTCAACAACAAATTGAGTACGCCTATACCGATTTAGCCAACCAAGATGCCCCAAGTTACTTCCTAGACCCGATAGATAGCTCTCCTTTCTTCCCTGGTGCAAAGAACATGCGCACCAGTGACTATCTGCTTAATATTCAGCTGAAGGACCAAGAGGTCGACAAACGACTCGCAGCCAAGGTCAGCCTTATCTACCCGAGCTCAGGTAAGCTTGCCTTTCGTGGCGTTTATTCTATTGAGATAGACAATCTCAGCGAGAGCTTGATGGAGATTAACCAAGAACTTGCGAGCTACTTTGCTCTGCCTGCTCCGCTCTATCCGGAATGGTCTGTCGACAATCACGCATTAAGTGCTCTATTGAATGGCACAACTATCGATCTTGAGAACGTACCACTCAACGTGATGACCTCAACGCTGATCGCTCGCCAGCTAGCGCTATTTGAGACAGATCACCAGCGACTGATTCGATTTACTAGCCTAGTGCAAACCCACTTTAAGTTGATTCCAGACGAACTTAAGCTGTGGCTGGGGATTATTCACTTCAAGTTGAGAGATCTGCAAACTTCGAAGGAATTCTTAACCAACACCGCCGGAAACTCGACTATCGAAAATGCTCTGGTTTATATGGTGGTATCTCACATCGCTTATAAGCAAGGAGACATGGATAAGTTTCGCCTCAACTACATGGAGTCTTTGGTTGCCTTACTACGAGTCGTTCCATCGGAAGAACTGTTTGCGCGCTTATCCAAGCCAGAGTCAAAATCGACCTGCCTTCAGCCTTGGAAAAATCTAAAACTCAGTGTCAAAGAGCCGCTGATCATCAAGCAGTGGGAGAATCTGATGCTAAATTACTGTACCGCTGTCGGGCATCAACTATCGGACTAAATAATATAAAACCATTAATAACAGCAACTTAAATATAAATTAAGGTTTCATGTGTCTTCGTTTTTTGCCCTATAAACCCTCATATCAATAGCATTCCTAAAAACATCCGACCGCTCACGGTCAACAACATTATTAGGAATGCTTCACATGAAAAAAACCATGACGCTGCTTGCGACTTCTCTTTTTGCTCTTTATGGCTGTGGCGGAGGCGGCTCTTCTTCTGGTTCAACCAATGGCAATAAAGGCCCAAGCAATCAAGTCGATTACCCAATCAATGACTCTCAATTCGCGCCTCAAACAAGCACAGCATTGAAATACGCATTTACCAAAGATGGTGAAAATGAAGGCTCGATGACGATGAACTTCACGCCGTTAAGTGGTGAGCTCGTCATTGCAGGTTTAGAATCAGAGTCAGGCAATGAAGCGGAAATTCAAGTTATCAACGACCTGATCAATTACGGCATCACCGAGTTTTATGTCTCTGAAGACATCATGACGAATGCTGAAGGCACACAAGAAGACGGCAGCATTTATTTTGCAGGTCCTGACCGTGGGTTACACGAAATCACCAATGCTTACTTCATTGGTAGCCAATACATCACAAGAATGATGTACAGCAGCCCACTGTTCCGTTTGAAAGGAACAGACGTAAAAGAGAGCAACCCAATTATTGATATCAGCGAAGAAACCATTTCACTGCAGATCACGCTTGATGGAGAAGCCGTCGCGAATATGTTGAGTGACTTTGAGGATCACCAGTGGGTGCAATCACTGCCAACTGATGCGTCATGCCAAGTTACTTGGCAGCAAGAAATCAATGAAACAGGTGTACGTAAAAGCTTCACTGTTTCGGGTAAATCGATCGAAGCTGCGAATCTTACGGAGAAAAACACTTACTACATTGGCTGTGTCGGTATGGATTCAGCAGAGTTTGGTACATCGTCTGAGCGCTGGTTCAACCCAACGATTGGCCTGATTGAGCAGATTGAATTGATGTCAGTGGAACAATCCACCATTGAGGAATCAGCAGCTAAGCTGACAGCAATAGAAAAAGCCTAGTGATACTAACTGCAGCACACTGATGTAAAAAGGCTTTGGGGAGCAATCCAAAGCCTTGTTGGTAAGCTTATGACCTACTGGGGTACTAAAGATCATGAGCTTTATTTTGTGTTTAGATATACCTTAATAAAGTGACCTGGCTAGCTAGCCCTCAATCAACAAAATACGAGTCTCGTAAGGGCGCAATACTTGATGATGCGATGTTACTGAGCCATCTGTCTCTTGATAGTTAGAAAGCAAGCACTTGGCATTCGTCATATCAAAACGCTCAGGTAAAGTACATTCCGACCCTTCACCATAATAGTTATTAATACACAGTAGAGTCTGCTCTTCACTCTCACGAGAATACGCAAATACCGATGGGTGCTCAGGTAGCAAATCTTGATAACTACCATGAGTAATCACAGGCACTTCTTTACGAAGTTCAATCAAACTCTTGTAGAAATAAAACACCGAGTCTGTGTCTTCCAGTGCTTGCTCTGCATTGATCTCAGGGTAGT
This sequence comes from Vibrio sp. 070316B, assembly GCF_013114115.1. Classification (NCBI taxonomy): domain Bacteria; kingdom Pseudomonadati; phylum Pseudomonadota; class Gammaproteobacteria; order Vibrionales; family Vibrionaceae; genus Vibrio; species Vibrio sp. 070316B. The sequence goes on from NZ_VTYC01000013.1 coordinate 101,413, forward strand.
TGTTCGCAACATCCAGCCATGGCTGAGCTTTTGAAAAGCCCGCATATGCTTCGCTATTCCATTGCATCGGTGTACGAGAGTTATCACGAGACTTCTGCGCTAGAATCGCCATCATATCTTTATGCTCCACACCATCGCGATTGACCATGATGTCGTACATGTTAGTACTCTCTACATCACGATACTGGCTAATTTCGGTATAACCTGGATTCGTCATACCAATCTCTTCACCTTGATAGATATAAGGCGTGCCTTGCATCATATGGACAGACGCCGCCAGCATTTTAGCCGACTCAACACGGTAGTTCTTATCATCACCTAAACGGCTCACCACTCGCGGTTGGTCATGGTTACACCAAAACAGCGCGCCCCAACCTTTTCCATTTAAGCCTGTTTGCCAATGGTTGAAGATCGATTTGAGTTGCAAGAAATCAAATGGTGCATTAGTCCACTTCTCACCATTGGTGTAATCCACTTTAAGATGGTGGAAGTTAAACACCATCGATAACTCACTGTTATCAATGTTTGAGTACTGCTGGCAATGCTCGAGTGTCGTCGAAGACATCTCACCAACCGTCACGCTGCCATATTTCTTGAATACCGCTTCGCTGATCTCTTTTAGATATTCATGCACACGTGGGCCGTCGGTGTAAAAACGGCGACCATCACCGATATCGTCATTAGGGAAATCTTGCTGCTTTGAAATCAGGTTAATCACGTCTAAGCGGAAACCGTCGACGCCCTTCTCAGCCCAGAAGCTGATAACGTCTTTCACTTCTTCACGAACGACCGGATTCTCCCAGTTCAGGTCGGCTTGCTCTTTGGCAAACAGGTGAAGGTAATATTGACCAGTCGCCTCATCGAGTTCCCACGCATTGCCACCGAACTTAGACTGCCAGTTAGTTGGAGCTTGACCATCTACTGGATCTTTCCAGATATAATAATCGCGGTAAGGGCTGTTTTTGTCGCCCAAAGCAGATTGGAACCATACATGCTCAGTGGAGGTATGGTTAACCACAATATCCATCACGATACGAATACCACGCTGATGTGCTTCAGCCAGCAATAAGTCGAAGTCTTCCATAGTGCCGAATTGAGGGTTAATCGCGTAGTAATCTGAAATATCGTAGCCGTTATCAATCATTGGCGATGCGTAAACCGGAGTTAACCAAATTGCATCGACACTCAAGTGTTTGAGGTAATCCAGTTTCGAAATGATCCCTTTGATATCACCAGTTCCTTTGCTTCCACTGTCACAAAAGCTCTTTGGGTAGATTTGATAGATGGTTGCGGTTTTCCACCAGCTTTCATCATGTTCAGTCATCGCCATCTCTAACACTCACTTACCAAAAATATAAATTAAAATCACCATGTTCACATGGTCGAATAGAAGTCATTTCTAAGAGAAAAAGCGATGACTCAATTGAAGTCATCGCTTATAAAATGCGTTACGCGTTTGCGGTTTCGAGCTCACCTTTTGACTGTGCGCGCTTGTAGAAGAACAGCGTCAAGGTTACAGGTAATACAATCGCCACCAGCATCGCAATTAAGTAAACAGACCAATATTGCGGTTGAATAGATAAGATGCCCGGCAAGCCACCAACCCCGATACCATTCGCCATCACACCGGCACTACCACAGATTGCAGCCGCAGCGGCACTGCCGATCATTGCGCTCAGCATTGGGAATTTGTATTTCAAGTTGATGCCGTACATCGCAGGCTCTGTCACACCTAAGTAGGCAGAGATTGCTGCTGGAACCGAGATGTCTCGTTCACCTTCGCGTTTACTTAAGATAATGATGCCAACAACCGCTGAAGCTTGTGCAATATTAGATAGCGCAATCAAAGGCCAGATTGGCGTACCGCCTAAATCTTGCATCAACTGCAAATCGACGGCGTTGGTTGTGTGGTGAATACCCGTAATAACCAAAGGTGCGTAAAGGAAGCCAAATACCACTGAACCAAGAATCGCGAAATCACCTGTCATGGCCGCTTTCGCTGCGAATGCGACGCCATCACCCAGCATACGACCGAATGGACCAATGAAAGCGTGCGCTAGAATCACAGACAAAATGATCGATACAAATGGCACAACCACAAGGTACAAGTAAGCAGGCACGATGCGCTTAAGGTTGGTTTCAATGAAGGCTAATGCCACACCAGCGAGCATCGCAGGGATCACCTGTGCTTGGTAGCCAACTTTCTCAATAACAAAAAAGCCAAAGTCCCACACTTCAGGAACGGCTTTACCTATCATGTAAGCGTTCATCAGCTGCGGCGACACTAAGGTCACACCGAGCGTGATACCCAAAATAGGGGTTCCGCCGAGCTTCTTAACCGTCGCCCAACACACACCAACCGGTAGGAAGAAGAAAATCGCTTCGCCAATCAGCCACAAGAAAGAGTGAACGGTTGCCCAGAATTGGCTGATTTCAACTAAGGTTTTGCCGTCGAACATGCGAATGTCGCCAATCACATTACGGAAACCAAGAATCAAACCACCAGTAATAATAGCAGGCAGCAGTGGTACAAAAATTTCGGCTAAATGGGAGATACCACGTTCAAGGAAGTTCATGTTCTGACGAGCGGCTAGCTTCGCTTCATCTTTTGATGAGGCCTCTTTACCCGTTTGCTCAATCAGAAGTGCGTACACTTCATCAACTTCGGTGCCAATAACTACTTGGAATTGACCTGCGTTGGTAAAGCAGCCTTTAACTAGCTTGAGCTTTTCTAGTTCTGCTTTATTTGCTTGTTCTGTCTCATTCAATACAAAACGCAGACGAGTCAGACAATGGCTGACACTCGCAATATTTTCTTTGCCGCCGACTAACTCGATAAGACGCGTAATGTCTTGCTTCGCTATCTTACTCATACTACCCCACCCTGGTTTCATTCAATGAATCATCTAAACCATTCAGTCACAATCACTCAGGCTTAGATTTATGGGAACATTCCCAAAACTGGTTATTATAATGCCTAGCTGAATGATAAATTAAAATGGGAACAGTCCCATTAATTGAAAGAGATCACACTCTAATTTTAATCTAAGCGGTTCAATTTCGCTTAATTGAGTGGATTATTGAATTGGTGATTGAGTGTGATGAGAGATCTCTGTATTACCTAAAAGCTGAGATATCAATAAATTAGCAGCCAACTTGCCTGCAGATTGATAACCAGGATCAATACTAAATACGCGAGGAAACAAGAAAGAGAGAAGATCGTTACCACCAACACCGGTTACAACGACATCTTCACGTTGTCGTTCTTGCAGGCGCTTGATTACACCAAGAGCTAATGTGTCACTGGCGCAGACAATCGCTTGGGTTGTAGGAGTCAGTACCTCATCCACTAACTGATAAGCGCTTTCATGATGAAGTTGACCTGTACGATAATTCGCAATCACCCCACTGTTCTCGCACCAATCTAGATAAGCCTTGAGACGAAGTTCACCGGTTGATTTATCGCTAGGATCGACACCAATAAATCCAACATCGGAGATCCCCTGATCCGACAGATGCGCTAACGCACTGTTGATCACCTGTTGGTTGTCATAGTTAATAGACGTTACGTTTTCAGTATCCAACGCAATCACCACAGCTTTGTGCCCCCAAGCTTCGATAGCAGGGATGTCACAATCCGTAAAGCCAAACACAATGATGCCATCCACATTGCGACGCTTTAGAACCTGAAGGTGTTCATTGGCTTTGTCTCTGTCGAGTTGGCTTTCCATGATCACTACATCGTAATCTGCTCGATACAACTCAGCTAGCATAGTACTTACCGCTTTGTTTTCAGAGGGAGAGTCCAAACGAGAGATGATCACGCCGATGACTTTTTGGCTGCCACCACGCATTGATTGCGCAGACTTTGAAGGCGTGTACCCAGATTCTTGAATTACTCTTTCCACCCTTTCACGGGTTTCAGGTTTGACTTTAGGATCATTGGTCAGAACGCGAGATACGGTTGACTTACCAACACCGGACAGCTTAGCAATATCGAGAATAGTGAGTTTTTTGCTCATAAAAAGTCTAACGTTAAAGGGAGGAAAATAAGCAGTGAGGGCATAATCCCTCACTTAACTGTTTGTAAATCTTAGTCGTTAACTATGACTTACTTTCGGCAGTTTCGATAGACCACACGGCCAAGTTCTAGACGTGCGTTGTCACCTTTAGTACGTAAAGTGACGCTGTTGATAAGCTCCGCAGTACCATCATCTAAGATGTATTTGGTGCCTGAACCTGCTGCCACTTGAGTCAGACGGTATTCATTTTCAGGTAAACGTAATACCGCTTTCTCATTATCAAGGTAAGCCACTTCAAATGAAACGTCAGACTCACATTGATAAGTCACGAATTGATTGTCCGATGCAGCACTATCCGGCGCTGCTGATTTAGAGCACCCCATTAATGCTACCGTACATAGAGATGCTACCAACATAGCTTTCATACTTCGTTCCTCATCTTTATACCGATAAAGGTCGTGACATGTCTTAGCCTTTCAGGAAAGCAGGCACGTCCGCAATGCTATCAAGGACAACGCTTGCCAAGGCTTCACCCTTTTCAGTGATTGGTTTACCGGTTCTTACCAATACCTTAGTGCCAACACCTGCCGCTTCTGCAGCCATCATGTCTTCAGCTTTATCGCCGATCATTACGGAGTTAGCCATATCAATCTTTAGAAAGTCACGCGCGGAAATGAACATGCCAGGCTTTGGCTTACGGCAATCACAATCTTGCTTGTAGTCACCAATACCGTGTTCAGCGTGGTGAGGGCAGTAATAAATGCCATCCAGCTCAACGCCATTATCGACAAAGTTCCAATCCATCCACTGCGTTAAAGAGAGAAAACGGTCTTCACTAAACATGCCGCGAGCAATACCAGACTGGTTAGTCACAAGCACCAATAAATAACCCATATCTTTAAACGCTTTCGCCGCTTCAAACACACCATCGATGTATTCAAAGTCATGCTCATCATGTACGTAGCCGTGATCAACATTAATCACACCATCACGATCTAAAAAAACAGCAGGTTTAGACAAAATTTTGTTCTCTATCAACTCTCTATTAATCATTAATTATTACACGCTTTATTTGCTTCATCACTATCTATTTAGTTTTGCGTTCGTTAACGATTTGTTTCCATCTTAGCAATACAATCGACGTTTAGCCGTCTAGACGTAAAAATATCTATTGACTTAGATCACGGAACACCATAGCATCATCTGTAAATCGAGCGAGCTATCGACATATTATTCTGTTCTACCTGCACGGGTTTCTCTATGATTAAAGTGAATCAAGTCAATAAGGTTTTTTATCAAGGCACTAAAGAAATCAATGCCTTAATTGATATCAACCTCCACATTCCTCAAGGTCAAATCTTTGGAGTCATAGGCTCTTCAGGGGCAGGCAAAAGTACCCTAATCCGCTGTGTAAATATGTTGGAAGCCCCGACTTCGGGTGAAGTGATTGTTGATGGTATCGACCTAACAAAACTCAGCAAATCAGAGCTTAGCGAAGCGCGCCGTAACATCGGCATGATTTTCCAGCACTTCAACCTGCTGTCTTCTCGTACTGTATTTAACAATGTAGCACTTCCTCTAGAGCTAGCCGGTAAAGATAAAGCGGTTATCGAAGCGAAAGTCAGTGAGCTACTTGAACTGGTTGGCCTTGCAGACAAGCGTGATACTTACCCTGCAAACCTAAGTGGTGGTCAAAAGCAACGTGTCGCGATTGCTCGTGCACTGGCATCAGACCCGAAAGTACTGCTGTGTGATGAAGCGACCAGCGCTCTGGATCCTGCAACCACTCAATCGATCCTTGAACTGTTGCGTGAAATCAACCGTAAGCTACACATTACTATCCTGCTTATTACGCATGAAATGGATGTGGTTAAGAGCATCTGTCACGAAGTAGCGATCATCGGTGGTGGTGAATTGGTAGAGAAAGGCACGGTTGGCGACATCTTTGCGCATCCTAAGACTGAACTAGCGCATCAATTTATTCGTTCAACCTTAGATCTAACGATCCCTGAAGATTACCAAGCACGCTTGCAAGAAACTCGAGTCGATGGCAGTTACCCTCTGGTACGCCTTGAGTTCACAGGTGCAACCGTTGATGCTCCACTAATGACGCAAATCGCTCGTAAATTTAATATCGATGTCAGCATTCTAAGCTCTGACCTTGATTACGCCGGTGGTGTGAAGTTCGGCATGATGGTGGCTGAACTGTTCGGCAACGAATCAGATGATAATGCTGCTATCCAATTCCTACGCGATAACAATGTAAAAGTAGAGGTGCTTGGTTATGTCCTTTAGTTTCAACGAGATTGCTGACTGGATCAGCCTTAACGGTAACCTTCTATTAGAAGCAACGGGCGAAACACTTTACATGGTAGCTGTCGCTGGCATCGTTGGCTTTGCTGTCGGTATTCCCCTAGGCGTGATTCTACACACCACCAAAAAAGGCGGCTTGCTAGAAAACACCAAGCTTAACCAAATTCTTGGCGCGGTAGTCAACGTCGGCCGTTCAGTGCCTTTCTTAGTATTGATGGTAGCGATTATCCCACTGACCAAGATGCTGATTGGCACCTTTATCGGTACAACAGCGGCGATTGTTCCACTAACCATTGGTGCAATCCCATTTGTTGCTCGTCTTATCGAAAGTGCACTGCTTGAAGTACCAACGGGCCTAGTTGAAGCAGCGCAATCAATGGGCGCGACACCAACACAAATCATTAGCAAAGTTCTGCTTCCTGAAGCACTACCGACTATTATCAACTCAGTAACCATCACACTCGTTACCCTAGTGAGCTACTCAGCAATGGCAGGTACGGTTGGCGGCGGCGGCCTAGGTGATGTGGCGATTCGTTACGGATTCCACCGTTACGATGTGACCATCATGGCTGTAACGGTAGTGATGTTGATTGTGCTTGTACAAATTATTCAATCAATCGGTGATTCATTAGTTCGCCGCGTTGACCACAGATAAAGACTCAGCGTTAAAACGCAAACTATCTAAGACAAGAGTCGTCTGAACCAAATTAAATAGATTTATTAAAAGGAGATTATTATGAAATTTAGCCTTAAAGGTTTACTAACTATCGCAGCGGCAGCTTCAGCGCTAGTTCTAGCAGGTTGTGGTGATAAAGAAGTTGATACGTCTAAAGTAAAAGTAGGCGTAATGGCAGGTGCTGAAGCTCAGGTTGCAGAAGTTGCAGCTAAAGTAGCGAAAGAGAAGTACGGCCTAGACGTTGAACTGGTTACTTTTACTGATTACGTAACACCAAACGCAGCACTAGATGACGGTTCTATCGACATCAACGCATTCCAACATGCACCATACCTAGATCAGCAAGTGGCTGACCGTGGTTACAAACTGACAATCGCTGGTAACACGTTTGTTTACCCAATTGCAGGTTACTCGAAAGAAGTGAAATCGGTAGACGAAATCCAAGATGGCGCGCGCATCGCTGTACCAAACGATCCGACAAACCTAGGTCGTTCTCTACTGCTTCTTGAGCAACAAGGTCTACTTGAGCTTCGTGAAGGTGCAGGTCTTCTTGCAACAGTTCGTGACATCGTTAAGAACCCGAAAAACCTAACGATTGTTGAGTTAGATGCAGCACAACTGCCACGTTCTCTTGATGACGTAGCGCTTTCTATCATCAACACAACTTACGCGAGCTCTATCAACCTGACTCCACAAAAAGATGGCGTATTCGTTGAAGACAAAGATTCTCCATACGTGAACCTAATTGTGTCTCGTGAAGAGAACCTAAACGCTGAAAACGTACAAAACTTCGTTAAAGCTTACCAAACTGAAGAAGTGTACAACGCGGCATCTGACATCTTCCAAGGTGGCGTAGTTAAAGGTTGGTAATCACCTAAACTGCAGCATCATATAGATACCCGAAGGGGCTGACATTATGTCAGCCCCTTTTTTATTGTTCGCATTTAATTCGAGAGGCTCAGCTTACCACCAAGCTTCTACTTGCATACCGACACTCATTTCACTGCTTTTACCTTCACCGAAAGCATTGTCGTTTTCTGCATCATTCAGGTATGTCGCAAAGATACGGAACTCAGGACGAGACCAGAAACCCACTTGCGGTACCCAAGCCTGAGCAACGGTAAACTTACCGCCCGCGCTGTCTTGGTTATCAATGGTCTCCACAAAGCCACCAATTTCAAGGATGGTACGCATGCGCTTGTCCCACTTATAAAGCGGGCGAATCACGGCACTGAACGACTCATCATCACTGTTGTTCGCACCCACACCGGATGATGCGGCATAACGCACCGTGTGACCAAATTCGATATTCTCACCGATTTCTAGTACGCCCCAGTTAATCAATCGAAAGCCATCCGCATCATTATTGTTGGCATCACGAACGATACCCTTACCAGACCCAAAGGTCGTCATCTGCTCAGCATAACCAGAATTAGCAACTTGAAGAATGGTCTTGTTGAAACCACCTACTAAATTCTGATTTAAGCTCGCCGTTAGCATCACACTATCATCCGCATCCACCGTTTGACCCTGCTTTTCATTGGCGAAGTTCATATCAATACCAACCTCAAGATCCGCATTGTTCCACAATGGAATACCTGCATAGCGTATATCAGCAATCATGGCTGTGGTTTCTTTGCCATCAAACACATCACCTGTCACCGTATCTTGAATCAATGCCACCGATAATTTACCTGGTCCCATATTGATATGTTCAACACCGGCACCAATACCACTTACATCCCAGTAGTAATTATCAACAATGTGTACATCATGGCGTTGGTAGTAGCGCTCACCCGCCCAAATACCAATGTCTTTATCTTCAAAAAGTCCTACCGCTTGAACATTAAGTTGAACCACATCAACGCTTTTATCCGCCGCGTTCTCATCTTGGCCTTGCCAGTACGACAACATGGAATCAACTAAAAATGAAACGTCGTCCTCAGCATACACCTCTTTCTTAAAGCCAAACTCACCATATAGGTCATTTTCGTTGCCGAGTCGGCCAACTTTACTCACCTCCCACTTGCTGTTTGAGCCGCCTTCATTACTAAGGCCAACGCCGCCCCGCATGTAGCCATTGAACTCCAATGGCGTGGTTTCATCAGCGTATAAATTAGGTGTCAGTAACGCAGTAGAGAGTGCAGCAGCAATAGGTAACAGTTTCATCGTCCATTCCTTTCAGATCTAGAATCAGGTTATTATTTATAAATGGGAACATTCCCATGGGATCGATCCCATTTATATTGAGAGGAATATAAATTGAAAGAGAACTGATCCATTACTGTGATCAAGTTAACTATTGAAATCAGAAAAAGTTGATAGGTGTAGGATTAGCCTGATGAATACTTCGGGATAAAAATGGAGGCATAAAGCACAAAATGGGTCTAGTTGAGAACAGATAAGAGAATAAAACAGAGAGTCAGGGAAAGAGAAAAATGGATAAATAAAACAGGTATCGAAGCATCTGATTGATACCTCGACACCTAAACTTGACGATTAAATAAGCTCAGCTGGATTATTTAAGTTGATCCCAAGAGATATTTGATACCAGACGGCAGTCATCACACTTGAAATAGAAAATATCGTGGATCGGCGCATCTAGCAGCCATTCACCGCCACATTGCGGGCATTTACGCTCTTTTTCATCTTTCAAACTCGTGCCGCCCACACGGTACAAGTAGTAGTAAGTGGGGATCTTAGTCAGATATTCGATGCGCCCTCTCAAACCCCAACCACGCTTAAACAATACGCTTTTGGTATCGCTGATTTCCGTCAAGGTTGCGTGTTCAGCTCGACAGCCACCACCCATTTGTACTTCATCACAGGCTTGCCATTCAGTCTGCCATTTCAGCACAGCTTTATGGTCGCCATTAAAGGTCGGTGGATTACGGTATAGTGGGATCGGCAACAAGCTATCACCACTGCGCAGCGGTGAGCAGGTATGCACAAAGGTGGTGTACAGCACTTGCCAACTTGGCGCTTCATCTTCAGCCACTTCTTCTGAGTTCAAATCTCGACCCAGTAAGCGCATTTTCGGAGTAAGCAGGCTCGCATTAGACAGACGATCTAAACACACTTTTACGAAATCTGAGTGGTTACGCGGGTGCAAGCTGTCTTGCTCTGGGCAGACAACACGAACATAAAATTCACCATCACCCATCACGATAGGAAACTCACGGCCGAGCACTTGTCCGTTATAACGCAGTGCATCCATTAAGCCATTCACCGCCTTGTCGACAGCGCTTACTGTTGTGTTATCAAAACACTCAAATTGAAGTTCTAATACGTACATCTATTTATACCGCTGGTTGTAGCTTTTCTAAAAACTCAGCCAATGTCTCAGCAAGTACATCACGATTTTTGGTGCCTAAGCGCTCTAAAATCACGTTGCCAGTTAAGTTACAGATAGAGATAACATCCAGCTCAGCATCAGTTGCTGCGATAAAAACCGTCGGTTTCAGCTTTAGGCGACGCTGCGTTACCAAGTGACCTAGAATGTTTTCTTGCAGGCATTCGAAGTCTTCATCACTCCAAATTTGCAGAAGGGTCAGCTCATTACCGTCAAATGTCGCATTCATATCTGCGCTGTATTGAGCACCGTAGAAGGTTTTGATGTCTTCATGCAGTGTTAGCTCAATGCCCGTTTCTACGTTAGTAAAATCAGCAAATTGCTCACGTGGATAGTGTTTCCATAACACGGCGTCACCGCTCTTTTCTTCTACGCATGGCGATACGATGTCCACCAACTCCTCATTGCGAGGTAAGCTTTGGTGTTGCTGTTGCCACGCGTCAACGTATCGTTGACTAAAAGAAACCAGTGCGTCTTGAGCACGTTGAGTCATGAAAATCTCCTAAACACATAATAATAAATAGAATCTGAGCCTCTCCTTGCCGAATAAGCTTATCTAATAAGCGATGACTTAATGACAGGGTAAAGGGGATTCAGTAAAATCGACCCCATTCTAATCGAATTTGAAACGAAAGTATGAGCAAATATTCTGACGCAAAAGAACTAGCGGGTTTAACGCTGGGCCAAAAAACTGAGTACTCTAACCAATACGATGCAAGTTTATTGCAACCAGTACCGCGTAGCCTGAATCGTGATGATCTCGCGCTAAACGGCGAATTGCCTTTTGTTGGTCATGATATTTGGACCATGTACGAGCTTTCGTGGCTGAACACAAATGGCCTACCACAAGTGGCGGTGGGTGAAGTTTTCATCCCAGCAACTAGCCCAAATTTAATTGAATCAAAATCTTTCAAGCTATACCTGAACAGCTACAACCAGACTCAATTCGACAACTGGGAACAAGTGACTGAGCGCTTAACGCAAGACCTATCGGCATGTGCAGGCGAAGCTGTGATCGTGAATGTTAACTCGGTAACCGACTACACCAACCAACCTATCGTGACGATGGAAGGCGAATGTATCGATAACCAAGATATTCAAATCACTAGCTACGACTTTGAAGCGTCACTGCTTGAAGGTGCTGCTGGCGAGCAAGAGGTGGAAGAAACACTGCACAGCCATCTATTAAAATCGAACTGCTTGATCACCAATCAACCAGACTGGGGCAGCGTTGAGATCGCATATTCAGGCAAGCAAATTGACCGTGAAGCCCTGCTGCGCTATTTAGTTTCTTTCCGTGAGCACAACGAATTCCACGAACAATGTGTTGAGCGTATCTTCACTGATATCATGAAATACTGCGCGCCTTCGAAGTTAACTGTGTTTGCACGTTACACGCGTCGTGGTGGTCTAGATATCAACCCATACCGTTCAACAGAGCAAGATAGACCAAACCACAATAAGCGTATGGCTCGCCAATAATAGGCAAACCACACACTTATTTGGCACCTACCTAATCTTTAAAGGACATTGAAATGCGTTGGTTATACGTTGTTAGCCTATTTATTTTAAGCTTGAGCACCTCGGTGAATGCGTCGGTCTATTCCTCGGCGCTACTCAACGAAGCCAATAACTTGGTTGAGATTGAACCAAGCCAAGCAAAACAAATGGCCAACAGCTACCTGACGCTTCGTGTCCTTTCTGATCAGCGCGAGAAAAGCCCTTCGGCGATTTCGCGCGAAGAGACAGACTCCTCGATCCGTACTCCTAACAGCAGTATCGATGCCTACAAGATTTTAGCGAAAGCAGAGTACAACCTTGGCAATATTCGTATTGCGATTAAGCACATCGAAAAAGCTTCTGAGCTCGCTAAAACCTATAAGCTCGACTATCTAAAGGTGGATCTTGAGATCTTAAAAGTTCGTTTAGTATGGCTCAATGATAAAAAATCCGACAAAGCCAATACTGCGCTAGAGAATATAGAAGCTAACCTTGAGTCAGTAAGTAAAACCTTGCGCTTAACCGAAGGCATCACCTACCGCTTAATCATGTTGAAAGCTGACATCGCGTCATACGACAACAAGGTAGATGAAGCGGAAAAGTTCTACCAAGAAGCCAAGAATTACCTCGATCAACGCTACTCCGAAAAAGTATCCATCGACTACCACATCGCAGTCGGTGAATTTTACCTGAACCACAAAGAGTACAATCACGCGCTGTCCGAATTATTATATGGCTACTGGAAATCAGTGGAAGGCAACCTAAGTGCACGGTTAGCGAAAGTAAACCGCCTACTGGCCCAACTGTTCTTTGAGCGCCAAGTGTTAGATAAAGCACTAGAACATCTATCTCAAGCTGCTGATTTTTATGACAACTTTGAAAACTCCCCAGTATTAGCACAAGTGCTTAAGAAAATGGGTGATGTGTACTTCTACCAAGGCAAATACAACCTTGCCCTAGTGCATTTCTTCAACGTACTGGATCATGAAAGTACTGACCGAGATATCTACCAAGTCATCGATATTCGTTTAAGCTTATCAGCGACTTACCTACGCCTTTATAATTACCCTCTAGCAGAACAGTACCTCACACGTGCCCTTGAACTGCTAGAGTATACCGATATTCCAAAGCTGGAAGGACGTGCTGCGCTCCTATCCGCTGGGCTGGCTTACCACCTTCAAGAGAGTGAAGATGTGATCAAGCATGCGACACGCGCGCTTGAGATCTCACGCCAAGTCGAGAACTCACGCTTATCACAACGCTCATACTACTTGCTCTCTTTGGGTTACGAACAAGCAGGTCGCCCTCAACAGGCACTCGCTAATCTCAAACAGTACAACAGCCTAGTCTCTTTAGAGCAGCAAAAACTCAACCGTGTTGGCGAAGATGCATTCCGCCAACAGAAAGAGTTTGCCGAGCAGACCTTACACTACGCAGGACAAGCTCAAGAGCTAGAGAAATACAAACTTGAACATCGCAAGTTCCAGAAGATCGCGTTCGCACTATTCCTATTCAGCATTGTGTTGTTCTTCTTTGTGTTACGCCGAGGCTACATTATTCAAACCTTGGCCAAAGAGGTGGATTCACTGCGCACCGACCTCTTTACGCACTCGCGTTCGAAACTGCCGAACCTAAGAATGCTCAACGCCAAACTGTCGAACTCTTTAGAGCAAACCAGCCAAACCTTTGAACAGTGGCAGATGGGTGAATTGATTCATGAGCCATTGAATGACCGTCTGCGCTTCGTGATGATTGATTTGCCTTTCCTACGCAATATGTACACACAGAACGGCTATAAAGCAGGTCTAGAGCTTGAAGATTCGTTCGGTGAGTTCCTCAAGTCGAAACTGGAAGGTCCATCTCGCGTCTACCACTTCTCGGATGCCAACCTGCTCTATATAGAACCGAATTCAGATCGTGATTCATCGCCTGAAGCCATGTTCAGAAAGGTTCAATCTTGGGTGAATGAATTCGAGACTGAACGCAATATCAATCGCACGGTTCGCATGGGCATCGCTGACTACCCATTCTTGCCACGCGCGTACACTGCGATTAACGATCAAGAGTTATTAGATGTGCTACTGATGTCGACAAATCTGGCGCGTGAGATAAGTCTCAAAGAGCGCAGCAGCCAATGGGTATACCTCAAAGCTATCGACAACGCACCGGCTGCGAGCCTTGCAACCGGTAACATAAGAGAAGCGTGTAAACATGCGATTAATCAAGGGTTAATAAAGATACAATCCTCGTATCAGAATGAGGACAACATCAAAAAAATGCTAAAAGATGACTGATTTGCGAGCGGTTAAGACTTGCAACTCGTGACCTTATTTTTAGTTTTGTTATTATCGATGTAACGGAATTTCATCAAAATGATCGAGATCGATCTACGCGGCGCTAATTAATACATCTATGGGCATTCTTGAAAAAGACATTCAGGCGCAACTCCACCAGCTGAAATTTCAGTTGGAGCAAGTTCGTTTGACGCAAAGAGACACCTCGTTCAAATTTATTCGCGAACAGAAAGTTCTAAAGCGAATCGTCACATCTTTAAGTGACGCGTGCGTTGGCAGTAATAGCCATTTAGATGAAAACCTCATTGCCCTTAGGGAAGAGCTAGAAAAACAGAAAGACATTAGCTCGATGATCCCAAAGCTGGCAGTACTAGAAAGGATGCTGAAGCAGAAAACCTTGGCTATGGATAAACAGAACGGATATCTGGACGATAGCATTAAGCACAGTGGGGAAACGCTGCAACGCATAACCGGCCTTCCAGCACAGCTTAAACGCGACCTACGAAACTTACTTAGCTTCTCCGAATGCAATGGTAGTCAGAAAGTCGACCATGCAATAAAACTGCTCGGTATTTATGAGCGTGCCATAAAGATCATGGCGAATAACTCACGCTCTCAGTTCGCCGACACTGCACACAGCCCAGAACAAGAACTCCTTTCTGATCTATCAAACGAATTACAACATCTGATTACCGAACTCGATTTTGAGGGCGAATCAGGTGATGTGCTGACCGATATTCGCGCAAAGCTATTGCTTGGTGTTTCTACACAAAACCTGCTTGAGCTGACACTTCAGATCCTCAAGCTAGTGATTGAAGGCACCACACTAGAGCGTAAAAAATCTGAGCAGTTTATCGACCAACTCAACGCGTCACTCGCATCGAGCATAAAAACCGCAGACCAGAATACCGATCAAAGTCAGAGCTACTTTGAGCACCGCCAAGGCCTCAACTCTGAGCTCACTGAGCTGGTGAGCAAAAGCCAAAGCTCAGTTGAGAGAGCGAAGGATATTGATAGCTTAAAACAGTCGATCAATCCTCTACTCAGTGAAATCGCCTCTCTATCTGAAAGGTTGAATCACGCCGAGCAAAAAGAGCAAGCACTGATCGAACGAATGAGCTACGGAAAAACTCAGCTCGATTCCCTATATGAAGTGACTCAAGATTACCGTAAGCGTTTAGAAGATCAGGCTCAGCGTATGCTGCTTGACCCTCTAACAAAGGTGTACAACCGTACCGCGTTTACCGATCGTTTAGAGCTTGAGTACCGCCGTTGGATTCGCGCACAACACTCGCTACGTGTAGTACTGCTTGATATCGACAATTTCAAATCGATCAACGACAGCTTTGGTTACACTGCGGGCGATAAAGCCCTAAAGATCATCGCAAGAACCATCACCAAAGAAGCCAGCAATACCGATACCGTAGCGCGTTTTTCTGGTGAAGAATTTATCTTATTGCTACCAGAACAAACCGATGAATCTTGCCATCAGGTGATTCAAAACATTCAAACTCAGGTAAGCCGTTTACCATTTAAGTTCCGTGACCAACAAATCACCATCACCTTATGTGCAGCCAGCACTCAATTCAAAGAGTCAGATACGCCAGAAGAAGTGTTAGAGCGACTCAATAAAACATTAAATAAAGCAAAACATCGTGGAACCAACCAACTTGTTTGGAACTAAGCAGCCCTAGATTTAATTTATTTCATTTTTTCAAATACTTATCACATACCAATTTCCTAAATGTTTGCTAAGCTAATGATTAACATTCGCTTAACAAGCATTCTTGGCAAGCAATGCTGTATATAAGATTTCAAGCAACCGTATATTTGCTCTTAACCAATTTTTATATAATCCATTAAGCAACGCTGTCGTATCCGTTTCGTCTGGTTAACTCTCTCACCCTTAACCAAACACTTTCAACGTTTGCTTCTCACTCTCGAGCCAGAGGGTTACTTAACTGTCTCCCCTGCTCTTTTCAACAAGGAGGCACTATGATCACTCATATTAGCCCTGCCGGTAGCATGGATTTACTCTCTCAACTTGAGGTTGAGCGTCTTAAGAAAACCGCGTCTAGTGATCTGTACCAACTGTATCGTAACTGTACGTTAGCGGTACTCAACTCAGGTAGCCATACCGACAACTCCAAAGAGTTGCTCGACAAATATCTGTCGTTCGATGTCGAAGTCGTGCGCCGTGAGCGTGGTATCAAGCTCGAACTGAGCAACCCACCAGAACATGCCTTTGTCGATGGTGAAATCATCAAAGGGATACAAGAGCACCTATTCTCAGTGCTGCGTGACATTGTGTACGTCAACATGCACCTAGCCGACAACCAAAGGCTTAACCTGACCAATGCTACTCATATCACCAACCTAGTGTTTGGTATTTTAAGAAATGCAGGCGCGCT
Source organism: Vibrio sp. 070316B (assembly GCF_013114115.1). Classification (NCBI taxonomy): domain Bacteria; kingdom Pseudomonadati; phylum Pseudomonadota; class Gammaproteobacteria; order Vibrionales; family Vibrionaceae; genus Vibrio; species Vibrio sp. 070316B. Next base: position 117,981 of record NZ_VTYC01000013.1, read on the forward strand.
GACTCCGGGCATCGAACCGAACCTCATCGTGTGTTGGGGCGGTCACTCAATCAATGCCAGCGAATACCAATACACTCGTGAAGTGGGTAATGAACTTGGCCTGCGCGAGCTCAACATCTGTACCGGTTGTGGACCGGGCGCGATGGAAGGCCCAATGAAAGGAGCGGCGATTGGTCACGCGAAGCAACGCTACACTGATCATCGTTACCTAGGTCTTACTGAACCATCTATCATTGCGGCTGAGCCACCAAACCCTATCGTGAATGAGCTAGTGATCATGCCAGATATCGAGAAGCGTCTTGAGGCGTTTGTTCGTATGGCGCACGGCATCATCATTTTCCCTGGCGGCCCTGGTACTGCCGAAGAACTGTTGTACATCTTAGGTATTATGATGCACCCGAACAATGCCGATCAGCCAATGCCGATTGTATTAACGGGCTCGAAGGAGAGTGAAGCCTACTTCCGCTCAATTGATAAATTCATTGGCGAGACATTAGGTCCAGAAGCACAAAAACATTATGAGATCGTAATTGATGACCCGGCTCGCGCCGCGAAAATCATGAAGCAAGCTATGCCGGATGTCCGTTCTCACCGTAAAGAGACCGGCGATGCCTACAGCTATAACTGGTCACTGCATATTGAACCTGAGTTCCAACTGCCTTTCGATCCGACTCACGAATCGATGGCGGCACTCGACCTACATATGGACCAGAAAACAGAAAGCCTTGCGGCGAATCTGCGCAAAGCGTTCTCGGGCATTGTTGCGGGTAATGTCAAAGCTGAAGGTATTCTAGAGATAGAAAAACACGGCCCATTCATTATCGATGGTGACAAAGAGCTAATGACCAAAATGGACCAACTGCTTAACGACTTTGTTGAGCAACATCGAATGAAGCTACCGGGCGGGACCGACTACGTGCCTTGCTATAAAATCGCCTCACGTGATTAAGGCGTTTACGTTACCAACGTTTCAACTCACTAACTGATACGTTACTATAAGGGGCTAGCAGCCCCTTTTTTATTGCCTATTTAGTGGAAACTTATGTCTATCCATCTTGTTATTATCGATGCCTTGAATCTCATCCGACGCGTGCACTCGGCTCAGCCGGATCCAACCGATATAGCAAGAACCATCACCACCACAACTCGTACTCTAAATAAGATTACTTCAGAGTCTAAGCCGACTCATATCATCGCGGTGTTTGACCACCACCTGCAAGACCGAGGCTGGCGCGCGGAAGTACTGCCTGCATACAAGCAGAACCGAAAACCCATGCCAGAGCCACTCATGCAAGGCCTTGATGCAATCCAACAAGCTTGGTGGGAGTTAGGCATAGATTCGTTACTGTCCGATGGTGATGAAGCAGATGATTTAGTGGCAACGCTGGCTAAGAAAGTCGCAGACCATGGCGAAACCGTCACCATCATCTCTACAGATAAGGGCTACTGCCAACTGTTGTCGCCAACCCTGCAGATCCGCGATTATTTCCAACACCGCTGGTTAGATAAACCCTTTATCGAGGCGGAGTTTGGCGTAAAACCAGAGCAGCTTGCAGATTACTGGGGGTTAACCGGTGTTAGCTCTAGCCAAGTGCCAGGCATCCCAGGCGTGGGGCCAAAAGCAGCCAAAGAGATCTTAACCACTTACCCTGATATTGAAACGGCCTTTCAAGCGGAAGATTTACCCAAAAAATATCGTAAGAAGTTTGATGAACACATTGAGTCCGCTCGAGTGTGTAAGCAAGTCTCAGCTCTCAAAACAGACATAGATTTAGGTTTTAACCTGCAAGATATTCGTTACGAAGCAAGCGCTTAGCTCTATATAGAAACCCTTTGTTATACGAAGTTCCAGATACAGAAAAGCCTTAGTCGATACTGAAGTGACCCCGTAAAGTTGGACATTTCTGTTAAGCGGCTTTCAAGGCCTGAGTTCGATATTCTATCGGAGTCAGGCCTTTTAGTTTCACTTTTATACGTT